>NZ_CP022296.1:4200000-4500000 GCF_017310035.1 Nocardioides sp. S5 | reverse complement strand
GGGTCCTGGCGCTGGTGGGCGCATCGGGGTCCGGCAAGTCGTCCGCCCTCCGGGCCGGCGTGCTGGCGGCGCTCGCCGCCGACGCCCTCCCGGGCAGCTCGGCGTGGCGGCAGGTCGTCCTGCGTCCGGGACGGCACCCGATGCGGGAGCTCGCCCGGGCGGCCCTGGGCACCCAGGGCGGCGACGTGGGTGACGTGCTGGCCCGGATGCTGCAGGCCGACGACGAGCCGCCTCGCACCCTGGTCGTCGTCGACCAGATGGAGGAGGTGTGGACCGCGTGCGGTGACGAGGGCGAGCGCGACGCGTTCCTGGACACGCTGACCGAGCTCGTCTCGGACCCTCGCTCGACCACGTCGGTGGTCGTGGCGCTGCGGGCGGACTACGTCGGCGACGCCGCCGAGCACGCCGGCCTCGCCGCGATGCTCGCCGACGGCACCGTGCTCGTGGGCTCACCGACGAGCGCCGAGGTGCGCCGCGCGATCACCCGTCCCGCGGCGCGCGCCGCGCTCCACCTCGAGGAGGGGCTCGCCGACACCCTCGTCAGCGACGCCGGCGACGAGCCCGGCCTGCTGCCGCTGCTCTCGGTGGCGCTGACCCAGGTGTGGGCGCAGCGCGAGGGCGACCGCCTGACGTTCGCCGGCTACGTCACCACGGGAGGGCTGCGCGGCGCCATCGCCACCCTCGCCGAGGACGTCTGGGCCGGGCTCGACGACGCCGAGCAGACCGGCGTGCGCCTGCTGCTGCTGCGGCTCTCCGGACCGGGAGAGGGCGCCGGCGTCGTACGCCGCCGCGTGCCGATGGCGGAGGTCGACGCGCTCGCCCAGCCGGGACTGCGACGCGTGGTGGACCGGCTCGCCGGGACGAGGCTGCTCACGGTGGGCGACGGGCACGTTGAGGTCGCGCACGAGGCGCTCTTCCGCGAGTGGCCCCGGCTGCGCGGCTGGCTGACCGACGACGCGGCCGGCCGCGCGGTCCAGCGCCGGCTCGCGCTCGCCGCCTCCGAGTGGGACGCGGAAGGTCGCGAACCCACCGGTCTGTGGCGCGGCACGCGGCTCCAGTCGGGGCTGGAGGTGGCAGCCGCCCGGCCGGACGAGCTCACCCACGTGGAGGCCGATTTCCTGGAGGAGGGTCGGCTCGCGCTCGAGGCCGAGGAGCACGCGGCGCGGCTGCGGGCGGCTGCCACGACCCGGCAGAACCGGCGGTTGCGGTGGCTGCTCGTCGGGACCGCCGTGTTCCTGGTGCTCGCCCTGCTCGCCGGCGCCGTGGCCCTCGCGGCCCGCACCCAGGCCGAGGACTCGGCGGACGCGGCCCGCGCCTCGGCGCTCGCCGCGGACGCCAAGCGACTCGCTGCCGACGCCCTCAACGAGGACCGGCCCGCCCTCGCGCTCCTGGGCGCGGTCGAGGCGACCCGCCGCGACCGGAGCCCGGAGACCTACGGCGCGCTGCTGACGCTGCTGACCCGCAACCAGCACGCCTACACCCGCCTGCGCATCGAGGACCGGTTCCTGCGCATCGCCTCCTCGGCCGACGGCACGACGGTCTACCTCGCGGACAACACCAGCGTCCTCCGCGCCGTCGACACCCTCTCCGCGGAGGTGCTGTGGACGGCGCGGACCCCGGGCGGGGAGGGGCAGTGGGGGGACCCCGTCGCCGATCCGCGCGGCGCATGGGTGGCGGTCCCGATGTTCGTCACCGAACCCGCGGTGGCGATCCTCGACGCGCGCACGGGCAGGGTCCTGCGCCGGGTCACGGCAGCGGACCTCAGGACGGCGGAGCCAGACACCTCGCCGTGGCTCGACGAGTCGCTGCACCTGCGCGGCCGCGACCTGGTCGTGTCCTCCTCGACCCACGTCTTCGTCGTGGACGCGACGACGGGCGACGTCGTCCGCTCGCACCCCCTGCGGGCCCACAGCCCGTACAGCTTCGCCCTCGGTGACGGGCGGGTGGCCTTCGCCGACGAGCCGGCCCACTCCCTCGTGGTGGACGCTTGGACGGGACGTACGCAGCGCAGGAAGGGGTCCGTCGTCGGCGCCACCCCGGACGGCCGCCGCGTCATGACGATCGAGGTGACCACCACCGCGTCCGGCGCCGAGACGTCGCTGCTGCAGGTCCGCGACGCGCGCTGGCAACCGGTCGGCAGTCCGTGGCGGGTCGCCGGCTACGTCCGCGCCGCGATCTTCCTTCCGGGTGGTCGCGAGGTCGCCGTGGCCCGCGACGAGGAGCTCGAGATCCACGACCTGGAGGCCGGTGCGCTCGCACGGACGATGTCGGGGCACAGCGGTGCGCTCCTCCAGATGGAGCTCACCGGCCCCGACCGCGACCTCATCTGGACGGCGGGACGCGACGGCAACGCCGTCGCCTTCGACCTGACCGGCACCCGCGGGGTGCTCCGCCGGCTGCCGCACGACATCGTGGCGGACGCCGGCGCGGGGGCGTCGGGCGTCGCGGTCGTGGTCAACTACTACGACACCGAGCTCAACACGCTCAGCGTGGTGGACCTCGCGACCGGGGAGGACCGGTTCGGCGAGCTGCAGCCGGTCCGCTCCTGCCTGTGCCAGCCGGCGCATGCCGCGATCACCCCGGACGGACGGCTCGGCGTGGTCGCCGTCGTCGAGTTCACCGACGACTTCGAGCCCGTCACCGACCGCGGGCGCGTGGCCGTGGTCGACACCACCGACGGCCGCGTCGTCCGGACGATCCGGACCCCGTGGGAGGCCTCGGGCCTCGCCGTCACGCCCGACGGCTCGCGCGTGCTGGTCAACGGCAGCGGCGGGTGGGCCCTCTACGACATCGCCTCGGGCGAGGTCGTGTGGACGGTGGAGGCCGCCGCGGACACGTCGTGGTTCCCCGGCGGTCCGCAGGCCGCGGTCGCGCCCGACGGGTCCCTGATGGCGCTCGGTCGCGGCGAGAGCGTGGTCGTCGTCGCGCCGGAGACCGGGGAGGAGCTGGTGCGCCGTGAGCTGCCCGAGTCCGTCGCGCTGAGCCGGCTGGCCTTCGACGGCGACGCCGGCACGCTCGCCGTCGGCTCGGCGAGCGGGCACCTGAGGTTCCTCGACTCCTCGACCCTGGAGGCCGTCGCGCCGGACCGGCTCGTGACCGCGAGCTGGGTCTTCGACCTCCAGCTGAGCCCGGACGGCCACGTGCTGGCGGTGATGGGGTCGGACGGCGACGTCACGCTCTACGACACCTCCACCTGGCGTCCCTACGGCAAGCCGGTGCTCGACGAGCTCGGCTGGGGCTTCCTCGTCTTCGACGACGACCGCCTGCGCGTCTACGGCGAGTTCGGCGCCGACCACGAGGTCGACATCGACCCGCAGGCGTGGGTGGAGGCAGGCTGCCGGTCGGCGAACACGACCCTGACGGCCGCCGAGTCCGCGGTCATCCTGCCGGGCGAACCCGTCGCCCCCACCTGCGCCTGAGGGCCGCACAGGGCGTACGACGGACCGCCGGCGCGGCGGTGCGACCGGGCTGCGACCCGGGGTCGAGGGGTGCGACCGGACTGCGACCGGGACGCGACCGCCTCCCGTGAGGCTCGGTGCACCGAGGCGACCGGCGCCTCCGGGGCACCGCACCGCTCGTACCTCTGACAAGGAGTGATCCACATGACCGCACGACTCGCACGACTCACCGCCGTACCTGCCATCGCCCTGGCTGCGACCGCAGCCCTGGCCGGACCGGCCTCGGCCGCCGACAACACCCGCAGCTCGCTGTCGTGGCCCACGACCGACGAGATCGTCGCGGTGTGCGACGACGGCGCCGAGATCGGGCTCGGTTTCGACCTCGTCCGCAACGTCCACGTCTTCGAGGACCGCGACGGCACCGTCGTGCGGGAGTCGCGGAACGTCAACTACACGGGGACCTTCGAGAACTTCGCCACGGGCGAGCGCTACGAGTTCCAGGGCACCCGCATCGTCACCTTCGACTTCGTGGCGCGCACGTTCACCAGCCGCGGCAACTACCGCACGGTGACGATGCCGGGCGCGGGAGTCGTGCTGCACACGACCGGGATGTACGTCGAGGACCTCGACGTCGAGGGGCTCTTCCACCGCGAGGCGGGCCCGAGGCTCGACGAGTGGACCGCGGGCGGGACCGAGGCCGTCTGCTCACTGTTCGGGCTCTGACGCAGACGCACCGGCCGGGTCGTGGCACGCAGGGGATGTCACGACCCGACCGGCGCTCACACGTAGCGCCGCGCCCGCCTCTCCGGCGACCCCGGCCCGGCGGCGAGCAGCGCGCTGAGCTCGTGCTCGAGCACGGCACCGACCCGCCGGCAGAACTCCTCCGGCTCGTCGGCGGCGTCGGGCTTCTCCGCGACGATCCGGTCGACGACCCCGCGGCGGTGGAGGTCGAGCGCGCGCACCTGCTGGGAGCGGGCCATCTCCGCGGCGTGCTCGAGGTCGCGGTGCACGATCGCCGACGCGCCCTCCGGGGGGAGCGGCGAGAGCCAGGCGTGCTGCGCGGCCACGACCCGGTCGGCGGGCAGGAGCGCGAGCGCGCCGCCACCGTTGCCCTCGCCCAGCATCAGGCACAGCGTCGGGGCGTCCAGGGTGACGAGGTCGGCCAGCGACCGCGCGATCTCGCCGGCCAGCCCGCCGTTCTCGGCGTCCGCCGAGAGGGCGGCGCCCTGGGTGTCGATGACCGTCACGAGCGGCAGCCCGAGCTCGGAGGCCAGCCGCATCCCGCGTCGGGCCTCACGGAGCGCCTCGGGCCCCATCGGGTGGTCGGTCGTCTGCCCGCGCCGGTCCTGGCCGAGGAAGACGCACGGCGCCTCGCCGAAGCGGGCCAGCGCGATCAGCAGCCCCGGGTCGCGCTCGCCCTGACCGGTGCCGTTGAGCGGCACGACGTCGCTGGCGGCGTAGCGCAGCAGACGGCGTACGCCGGGCCGGTCCGGCCTCCGTGACCGGGTCACGCAGTCCCAGGCGTCGACGTCGGGGACGTCCTCCTGGCCCGGGTCGGGCACCGGCGCGACGCCCTCGCGCGCGGCCATCAGGATCGTCAGCGCGCGGTCGAGGATGTCGGCGATCTCGTCGGGCGGCAGCACCGCGTCGACGATGCCGTGGGCGTAGAGGTTCTCCGAGGTCTGCACGCCCTCGGGGAACGGCTTGTCGTAGAGCGCCTCGTAGACCCGGGGGCCGAGGAACCCGACCAGCGCACCCGGCTCGGCGACGGTGACGTGGCCGAGCGAGCCCCACGACGCCATCACGCCTCCGGTGGTGGGGTGGCGCAGGTAGACGAGGTAGGGCAGCCCGGCGCCGCGGTGGGCGGCGATCGCGGCGGAGATCCGCACCATCTGCACGAAGGCCGGCGTGCCCTCCTGCATCCGGGTGCCGCCGCTGACGGGCGCCGCCACCAGGGGCAGGCCCTCGCGGGTCGCGCGCTCGATGCCGGCGACGATCCGGTCCGCGGCGGCGCGGCCGATGGAGCCGGCCAGGAAGCCGAACTCGCCCACCAGCACGCCGATCCGGCGTCCGCGCAGCCGTGCCTCGCCGGTGAGCACCGACTCGTCGACGCCGGACTTCTCGCCCGCCGCGGCCAGCTCGGCGGCGTACGCCTCACCGACGCCGTCGCGCACGGGGGCGGTGTCCCACGAGGTCCACGAGCCCTCGTCGAGGACGAGGTCGATGAGGTCGTGGGCGGAGAGGCGTCTCATGCCGGGAGGGTACGCGCGCCCGGTGACGTCAGGCGGTGGGCACGCCCGACCCGGGGGTGGTGCGACCGACGATCCAGGCGTCGAAGAAGTCCGACAGCTCCAGTCCGGTCTCGGCCTCCCAGTGGTCGTAGGCCTGCTCGCGCGAGACCGACGTGTTGTCGTGCGCAGCGAGCCACGAGCGCGCGACACGGTAGAACTCGTCGTCGCCGAGCTCCACGCGCAGCTCGTTCCACATCAGCGCCGGCGTGTAGTAGATGTTCGAGCCGCCGAACTGGCGCGGGTCGTACGCCCCGGGCGGGCCGTAGTCGTCGCGCAGCTGCTGGTCGATGGCGCGCGCCGCGCCCAGCGTGTCGCGCAGCGGGCGCATGTCGTGCTCGTCCTCGTAGGTCCACTGCAGCAGCATCGTCATGCCCTCGTTGAGCCACACGTCGCGCCAGTCGGACGGCGAGACCTGGTCGCCGTACCACTGGTGCACGAGCTCGTGGGCGACGACCTGCGGGGACAGGACGTAGTCGTTGTCGCCGAGGGTGACCATCGTCTGGGTCTCCATCGCGCTCTGCGAGGCCGTGACGACGAGGCCGAGGGTGTCGAAGGGGTAGTCGCCGAGGCGGTCCTCGACCCAGGCGACGGTGGCCGCTGCGCTCTGGACCCCCTCGAGCCGGCGCACCATCCCGCGCGGGGTCCAGTAGTCGACGCGCAAGCCGTCCTCGGTCGTGTTGGCGGCGTGGGCGTAGTCACCGATCGCGAGGGTGATGAGGTACGACGACGCCGGCTCGACGAGCTGCCACGACGTGGTGGTGCCGTCCTCGTCGGTGGTCAGCTCGGTGAGCGCGCCGTTAGAGATCCCGGTCCACGGGGCCGGGGCGTGGACGGTCACGTCGTAGAGCGCCTTGTCGGACGGCTGGTCGTTGACGGGGTACCACGTGTAGGCGCCGTAGGGCTCCTGCATGGTCCACACCTCGCCGGTGTCGGTGACGGTGAAGCCAGTGGTGGAGAAGTCGCTGCGCGTGGTGGGCGCGGGGGCGGGCTCGGGGGTGCCGGAGTAGTCGACGGCGAGCTCGTGGCGGTCGTCGGCGGTGATCGGGGCCTGCACCAGCAGGTCCTTGCCTCGGCGGGTGAAGCGGACCGCCTCGCCGTCCAGCGTCAGCTCCTCGACCGCCAGCGGTGCGCCGAGGTCGAGCTGGAAGCGCGGGGCGGTGCGGGCGGCGCGGAAGGTGACGACCGCCCGCCCGGTGAGCCGCTCGCGCCCCGGCTCCCACGTGAGGTCGAGGTCGTAGTGCAGGGCGTCGACCCGCGGGTCGCCGACGTCGGGGTAGACGCTGTCCTCGCGCGGCTCGGACACGGCGAGGTCGAGGTCCTGTTCGACGGGCTCCGCGACCGGGGGCGCCGACGCCCTGGCCACGCCGTCGAAGGCCGGCGCCGCTGCCGGGGGCGTCGGCGCGGTGAGGACGTCCGGGGCCGCGACGTCGTCGGAGCAGCCGGTGAGGACCGTGAGGGACAGGACGAAGGCGACTCCGGTGCGAGCGGTGAGGCTCACCTCTCGCCCCGGAGCAGCGGCCGGGCGAGCTTGCGGCCGTGGTGGATCTGGGCCTTCACGGTGCCGAGCGGGGCGTCGACGAGCGCGGCGATCTCGTCGTAGGGCAGGCCGTAGACGTCGCGCAGCAGCAGCGGCTCGACGTACTGCGGGTGGTCGACCTCGATCGTCTCCATCGCGTCGAGCAGGTCGAGGCGGGTGCCGGCGATGACGCTGGTGGTGCGCGGGTCGGGCCGGTCGTGGGCGCCGTCCTCGAAGTCGGTGGGCGTGGCGAGGTTCTTCAGCCGGCGGTAGGTCGTGCGGGCGCTGTTGACCGCCACGATGTGCAGCCACGTGGTGAAGCGTCCGCGACCGCCCCAGGTGTCGATCCGGGTCGCGACGTTGAGCATCGCCTCCTGGCACGCGTCCTCGGAGTCGCCGGAGAAGGGCAGCACCCCGCGGCAGATGTTGAGCACCCGCGGACGCACCGCGCCGAGCAGCATCTCGAGCGCGTCACGGTCCCCGTCGCGCGCCTGACGCGCCAGGTCGTCGATGTCGTCCGGCGTCAGCGCGTCGCCCGGGTCCCCCGAATAGCTCACCCCTGCACGATAATGCCCACGTGTCCGCTCCCTCTCGTCTCGGTCGTTACCCGGTGCGCCGCCGCATCGGGTCCGGGGCGTTCGCGACCGTCTGGCTGGCCCACGACGAGCACCTCGACTCGCCGGTGGCCATCAAGGTGCTGGCCGACAACTGGACCGGGGACCTGCACATCCGGCAGCGCTTCGTCGAGGAGGGCCGCTTCCTGCGCAAGGTGGAGTCGCCGCACGTCGTGAGCGTCTACGACGCCGGCGAGCTCGACGACGAGCGCCCCTTCCTCGTCATGGCGTACGCCGACCAGGGCACGCTGGCCGACCGGCTCGAGCTCGGCAGGCTGAGCCCGGCGCAGGCGCTGACGGTCGTCGACCAGGTCGGCAAGGGCCTCACGGCCCTGCACGAGCGCGGAGTGCTGCACCGCGACGTGAAGCCCGCCAACGTGCTCTTCCGCACCGTCGGCACCGCCTCCGGTGAGAAGGTCGTCGCGATGCTCGGCGACCTCGGCCTCGGCAAGGCGATGGACATGTCCTCGCGCCTGACCATGGTCGGGGGCACGCCGACGTACGTCGCGCCGGAGCAGGCGCGCGGCGAGGGCCTCGACGCCCGGGCCGACCAGTTCTCGCTCGCCGCGCTGGCCCACTACCTCCTCGCCGGACGCCAGCCGTTCGCCCACTCCAGCCTCTCCGCGGCCGAGGACCCCGCTCCGCCGCCCCCGATGGGGATCGGCAACCCCGACGCCGAGGCTGTCGTGCTGCGCGCGCTGGCCAAGGACCGCGAGGACCGCTTCGACGACGTCGCCTCCTTCACCGCTGCGCTGGTCGACGCGATGGGCGCGGAGCTCGACGCGTCCCCGCAGGCGTGGGTCCCCACCGATCCCGACCTCACCCGCACCGAGCCCGGGACCGGTGCCGCCGACCCGGTCCCGGCCGGCTCCACGTCCTCCGCGCGCCGCCGCTGGCCGGGGCTCGTCGCGGCAGCCCTGGTGCTCCTGCTCGGTGCCGGGGCGGGCTGGTCGCTCGAGCGCGCCAGCACCGCCACCCGCACCGTCGCCGACGACACCGGCACCCTCTCCGTCACCGTCCCCGAGTCGTGGACGGCGCAGGTCGACCCCGAGCAGTGGGTGCCGGTCGAGGGCGAGCAGTCGCAGCCGTCCCTCGCGGCCGGCAGCCGGGAGGGCTGGAACACCGAGGAGGGGGCCGCCCCGGGAGTCTTCGTCGGCATCCTCTCCTCCGACAAGCTGCCCTCGCGCGTGCCGCAGCACGCGGAGTGCGTCGACGCGCCCGGCGGGCTCATCCGCGACGAGCGCAACAGCGACTCCTCGATGACGATGGTCTTCAGCGGGTGCCCGGGCGCCGACTACATGGTCGAGCGCGTGGTGCAGGTCAACGCCAGCCAGCTGCTCTGGGTGCAGGTCCGCAGCGACGACCGGCCCACCGCCAACCGGGTCCTCGACTCGGTGGCGACGTCGGGGATCTGAGCTCAGCCCAGCGAGACGCCGGCCGCGACGCGGCTGATCAGGTCGGCCATGCCGTCCGCGTCCCGGGCGCGCCCGGTGACGGCGATCTCGACCTGCGCGTCGTCGGAGCCGGTGACGTCGAGCCAGGTGAGGAAGCCGTGGCGCAGGTGGTTGCTGGTGACGAAGGTGAAGTGCAGGCTGCGGTCGGTCCGCTCGAGGATCGTGACGTTCTGCTCGTCCTCGTTGAGCTCGTCGATGCGGCGGTCCAGCGTCCAGCTGATCGAGCGCCGGTTGCTCAGCACCTGCTCGACGCGCATCACCTGGCCGAACGACGGCTGGTCCGGGGGGCGCCACTGCCACTCGTTGAGGGAGTTCTCCGAGAAGGTCCAGCCCCGGGGCACCGGCAGGACCATCCGGAACCCGCCGCTCCCGACCTCACCGGGGACCAGCGGGGTGCCCGGCTCGAGGGGCGGGTACTCCGGGTCGCGCAGCAGATCGGGCACGGGGTCCACCGGCAGGCTCGGTGACGCGGCCACGACCGGTGCGGGCGCACCGTCGCCGCGCGGGAGCTCGCCGAGCGCCCAGGAGGCGCCGAAGCCGCCGACCACGCCCAGCGCCAGCAGCAGGGCGAGGAGGGCGGCACCACGCCGCGTCGCGAGACCGTCCATCAGGGCAGCTCGATCGCCTCGGCGGTGGCGCCGCGCATGCCCTCGGCCACGCGCTGGATCAGGTCGCTGGTGCCCTCGACGTCGCTCTCACGGCCGTGCACCACGATCTCCACGTCGGCCTGCCCGCTGCGGTCGAGGTCGAGCCACCGCATGAAGCTGTGGCGCTTGTTGCCCTCGTTGCTGCGGTAGGTGTACTCCAGCGAGTTCGCGCCGCGCTCGCGGATCGACACGTCCTCCTGCTCGTCGAGCAGCCGCTCGATGCGGATGTCGATGGCGTCCTCGATGGTGATGTCCTGGCTGTTGATCTGCTCGATGCGCATCACGTAGGTGTTGTTGGACGTGCCGGGCTTCTTCCACTTCCACTCGTTGGTGGCGTTGGCGTTGGTGCTCCAGCCCTTCGGCGCGGGGAAGGTGATCTCGAACTTCCCGCTGCCCAGCCTGGCCTGCTCCATCGCGATGCCGGGCTCCAGCGCGGGGTCGTCGGGGTCCTGCTCGAACGGCCGCGGGGCCTCGATCGGCAGCTCGGGGCGTGCCGCGGGCACCGGGGCGGCGACGCCGGTGCCGATCGTGGTGTCGCGGGTCTGTGCGGACGCGGCGAAGCCGCTCCCGGCGCCGACCGCCAGGAGCGCGACCAGCACCGCAGGCCCCCGCCACTTCATACGACCAATCTAGCCGTCCGCCGTGGGAGGGGCGGTCCGCACGGTGGCCCGGGGCCTCCTACCGTGGTGCCCATGCTGATCCGCAACGTCCGCCTCGTCGCGGTCACCGAGCCCGCCTCCCCCGACCCCGTCGACGTACGCCTGGACGGTGGGCGCGTGGTCGAGGTCGGCCCCGGGCTGGCCGACCTCGGGGGCTGGACGTACGACGGGCGCGGGCGCTGGCTGGCGCCCGGGCTGTGGGACCAGCACGTGCACCTCGGCCAGTGGACCCTCGCCTCGGCGCGGCTCGACCTCGCTCCGGCGCGCTCGAGCGCGGAGGCGGTGGCGCTGGTGCGCGAACGCCTCGAGCAGTGGCCCGACCTGCCCGTGATCGGCTGGGGGCACCGGCCCACGGCCTGGCCCGACAACCCGGCGGTGTCCGACCTCGACGCCGTCGACACCGACCAGCCGATCGTGCTGATCGCCGGCGACGGCCACCACGGCTGGCTCAACACGACCGCGCTGCACATGCTCGCCCTGCCCACCCGCGACAGCGTGGTGAGCGAGGCCGAGTGGTTCATGGCCTACGGCCGGCTCGCCACGGTTCTCGGCACCGACGGCACCGGACCGGAGGCCTACCGCCGCTCGATGGAGGCCGCCGCCGCGCAGGGCGTGGTGGGCCTGGTGGACCTCGAGTTCAGCGGCGGGGTCGCAGACTGGGTCGAGCGCTGGTCCGAGGGTGCGGACCTGATCCGGATCCGCCACGCCTGCTACGCCGACGGCCTCGACGACGTGCTGTCGCGCGGGCTGCGCTCGGGCGACCCGCTCGACGGCGACCCGCGGCTGACCATGGGGCCGCTGAAGATCATCAGCGACGGCTCGCTCAACACCCGCTCCGCCTGGTGCTGCGAGCCCTACGCCGAGAAGGCCGTGCCCGGCGCCGAGGAGGGCCAGCCCAACCAGACCCCCGAGGAGCTGCGCGCCCTGCTCGCCCGCGCCGCGGCCGGCGGGCTCGACGTCGCGGTGCACGCCATCGGCGACCGCGCCGTGGCCGATGCCCTTGCGGCGTTCGAGGAGACCGGTGCCCGCGGCGGCATCGAGCACGTCCAGCTCACCACCCGCGACGACGTACGCCGCATGGCCGCGCTGGGGGTGCGCGCCAGCGTGCAGCCCGCCCACCTCCTCGACGACCGTGACGTCGCCGAGCGGCTGTGGCGCGGTCGAGCGGAGCGGTGCTTCCCGCTGCGCTGGATGTTCGACGACGGCGTCGACGTGGTGCTCGGCTCCGACGCCCCGGTCTCGCCGCTCGACCCGTGGCTGGCCATCGCCGCCGCCATCCACCGCTCCGCCGACGAGCGCGAGCCCTGGCACCCCGAGCAGGCGATCACCGCCCGCGAGGCGCTCGCCGCCTCCACCGACGGCTGGGGCACAGTGGCGCCCGGCCACCCGGCCGACCTGGTGCTGCTCGACGCCGACCCGCTCGACGGCGACTCCGACGAGAACCACGCCGCGCGGCTGCGGACCTTCGCCGACCGGGTCGTCGTGACCTGGGTGGCGGGCGAGCCGGCGTACGAGCGCGAGGTGTCGGGCCCGACCCCGCTGTAACCCGGCGTTGCATGGGCGTGGCGGTCGGCAAGCGCGGGACTGAGGGGTCCGGCTCAGGCCAGCGCCAGCGTCGCGTCGAGCACGAAGGCCGGGTCCTCGAGCCGGTCGCCGTACACCTCCCGCAGCTGCCCCACGCGGTAGCGGACGGTCTGGGCGTGGACGAAGAGCTCCTCGGCCACGGCGTCGCGGCGCCCGTGGTGGAGCAGCCAGCTGCGGAGCGTGTCGGTGAGCTTCTCGGCCGTCGAGGGCCGCAGGTCGGCGAGCGGCGCGAGGACCCGCGCGCGCAGGTCGGCACGGGCCTCGGGGTCGGCGCCGAGCAGGAGCGCGGCGAGGTGCTCGTCGGCGTCGACCAGTCCCTCCAGGCCCAGCGCCGCGCACCGCAGTGCCCGGCGGTGGGACGCGGCGGCCTCGAGCCAGGGGGCGCCCGGACCGACGACCGCGTCGGTGCCCTGCAGGGCGCGCAGGAGCGCGGGCCGCGCACCGGCCGACCCGGTGCCGGGGACCAGGAGCGAGGCGTGACCCTCGGGCGGGCCCGGCACGTCGTCGGTGGGCTGGAGGGTGCGGGAGTCGAGGGCGGTCAGCGCGGCCGAGACCTGCGACTCCGGCAGCACGACGGCGGTCAGGGTGGCCGGCGGCTCCCAGTCGGCGCGCTCGGCGGCGGCGTTGACGGCGTCGGCCGGAGCGCCCGTGAGCAGCGCCCGGGCCAGGCGCTCGAGGTTGCGCTGGCGCACGCGCCCGCTGCTCTCCAGCTCGTCGGTGTGCCCGGCGACGGAGGCGGCGGAGAGCTCGTCGATGTAGGCGAAGACCAGCTCGGCGAAGCGGGCGAGCTGGCCGGGGTCGATGCCCGCGGCCACGGCAGCGTCCGCCATGTCGCGCCACGACACCCGCGCCCCGACGCGGTAGGCCGCGAGCAGCGCCTCGACCGTACGCCCGCTGCGCGCCTCGCCGCGCCCGAGCTGGTAGGCGCCCTCGATCGCCGGCGCCTTCGGGGCGTCGGCGTCCTGGCGGGTCGCCAGGGTGAGGAAGCCCCCGAGGGCGAGCTGGACGGCGTTGCGGATCACCTCGCCCATCCGGCCGCTCAGCGACCCGGCATAGCTCGGCACCTCGTCGATGATGGTCAGCACGGCGCGGTCCGCGACCTCGGCCAGTCGCGAGCGCAGGGCGTCGGCGACCTGGGGGTCGAGGCCGACGACGGTGTGCATTTGTGTGGCCGGGCGCACAGAGCGTGATGCCATCGGGACTCCTGAGGTCATTCTTGTTCGCAGAGAACAAGAGTCTAGCCCCGATTCACGTGCCCGAGGCAGGAAGTCGCGGCCGGGATCAGCGACATTTGATGACATGAGCACGACTCTCGAGCCCCCGGTGCGCGGACGGCGACTGACGAAGACGGTCGGCGACCGCCTCGTTCGCGTCGCCGAGGCCGCCACCACGCCCTACCTGCCCGCCGACTTCATGGACCTGTTCGCGCCGCTGCGCCCGGGTGCCGACCTCCGCGGCCGCATCGAGTCCGTCGAGCCCGAGACCGCCGACGCGGCCACGATCGTGATCCGCCCCGGCGCCGACTGGGCCGGCCACGTGCCCGGCCAGTACCTCCGCATCGGCATCGACATCGACGGCGTACGCCAGTGGCGGGCCTACTCGCTCACCCACGGCCCGCGCCCCGACGGCCGCATCTCCATCACCGTCAAGGCGGTGCCGGACGGCCTCGTCAGCAACCACCTCGTCCACCAGGCCCGGCCCGGCACGCTCGTCCACCTCGAGCAGGCCGCCGGCGAGTTCGTGCTGCCCCCCGAGGGCGGCAAGTTCCTGATGGTGACCGCGGGGTCGGGCATCACGCCCGTCATCGGGATGCTGCGCAACCTCTTCCCCAGCACCGACGAGGGCGTGCTGCGCCCGGCCCGCAGTGCCGAGCACGACATCGTGGTCGTGCACGTCGCGCCGAGCCACCCCCACTCGATCTTCATCCGCGACCTCGAGGCGCTCGACGCCGCCGGCGCGATCCGTCTCGTCGCGAGGTACGACGACGAGCACGGCGTGCTCGACGTCGACGACCTCGCCGCCCTGGTGCCCGACCTCGCCGAGCGCACGACGCTCGCGTGCGGCCCCGCCGGACTGCTCGACGCCCTCGGCGCCCACCACGAGGCCGCCGGCCTCACCCTGACCACCGAGCAGTTCCGCACCGCCCGCGTCGAGCCCGGCGACGGCGGCACCGTCACCTTCGCCTCCGGCACCACCCTCGACCTCGACGGCGCGACGCCGATCCTCGACGCCGCGGAGGAGGCCGGGATGCTCATGCCGAGCGGCTGCCGGATGGGCATCTGCATGGGCTGCGTCATCCCCCTGCGCGAGGGCAGCGTCCGCGACCTGCGCAACGGCGCGATCACCACCGCCGTGCCCGGCGAGACCGGCGACATCAAGGTGCAGACCTGCATCAACGCCGCCGCCGGCCCCTGCCACATCGACCACTGACCGACCCCACCCCCGCACCGCGTGGTTTCGAGGCTCGCTCCGCTCGCACCTCAACCACCGATCCACGGAAGGACACCCCCGACATGACCACGATCCAGAAGAAGTCCGTCCTCGGACAGGACAACCCGATCGCCCACCTCACCGAGGCCGACATCGAGCAGATCGGCATCGAGCTCGACGCCATCCGCCAGGACGTCCTCGACAGCCGCGGTGCCGCCGACGCGGCGTACATCCGCCGGGTCATCGACACCCAGCGCAAGATCGAGCTCGGCTCGCGCGCGGTGCTGCTGTTCAGCGCGTTCCCGCCGGCCTGGGTCCTCGGCACCCTCGGTCTGAGCGTCTCGAAGATCCTGGACAACATGGAGATCGGCCACAACATCCTCCACGGCCAGTGGGACTGGATGCGCGACCCGAAGATCCACTCCAGCACGTGGGAGTGGGACATGGCCTCGCCGGCCGAGCAGTGGAAGCACAGCCACAACGAGCTGCACCACACCTACACCAACGTCATCGGCAAGGACAACGACCTCGGCTACGGCATCATGCGCGTGGACGAGGACCAGCCGTGGACGCCGGCCTCGCTCGCCCAGCCGGTGTTCTGCTTCATCAACGCGGTCTTCTTCGAGTACGGCATCGCGGCCTACGACCTCGAGCTCGGCTCGGTCATCGCCAAGAAGCAGACCAAGGACCCCGACTTCCGCCGTCGTGCCAAGCAGGTGCTGGGCAAGATCCGCAAGCAGGCCACCAAGGACTACGTCGTCCACCCGGTCCTGTCGATCCCGACCGGCTCCTTCCTGCCGACGCTCGCGGCCAACTTCACCGCCAACATCGTGCGCAACCTGTGGTCCAACTCGGTCATCCTCTGCGGCCACTTCCCCGAGGGTGTCGAGACCTTCGAGAAGCGCTCGATCGACGGCGAGACCAAGGGTGAGTGGTACGTCCGCCAGATGCTGGGCAGCGCCAACATCTCCGGGTCGAAGGCCCTGCACATCATGACCGGCAACCTGTCGCACCAGATCGAGCACCACCTCTTCCCGGACCTGCCGTCCAACCGCTACGCCGAGATCGCCCCGAAGGTGCAGGCGCTGTTCGACAAGTACGAGCTCACCTACTGCGCGCGTCCTATGCCGCAGCAGGTCTACTCGGCCTGGCACAAGGTCGTGCGGCTCTCGCTGCCCAACGGCTGGCTCAAGACGACGAACGCCAAGAACGCCCCGCAGCAGCTCGGCATCCTCTACAAGATGGCCACCGGTGACCGGCGTACGCGCCGCCTGCTGGGCCGCAAGCTCGAGAGTGAGGCCCGCGCGGCCGCCTGACCCCCGTCCCCCGGTGGTCTGGACCTTCGTGCTGGCACGGATGTATCAGGAGCGCCCCGGGAGCATCCTTGTAGACATCAGGGAAGCACGGGGAGAGATGGGCATCGAGATGAGCACGACCAGGGGAGCGGTCCGATGATTCGCATCGGTGCTGTGGGGGAGACGGCGTACGACGGACGAGCCGAGGCCGCACAGCCGGTCCTGCCGAGGCCTCGCGCCGCGGGGGACCGGGCGACCACGGGGAGCCCGCCCGGACGCTGACTCGCGACCGGGCGGCGGCTGGGGGGCCGCCGTCCGGTCCGTGGTGCTCGTCGACGGTCAGGGTCAGGTCGTGGTCCAGGACCCGATCTCTTGACACGATCCCGGACCTGTCTGGACCGTCTCTCGAAGACTTCGCCAAGGCTCCTCCTAGTCGTGAACGGCGTCCCCGAACGCTCCTAGCCTTGGTCCCACCAGGCGGTCCGTGGGGGACCAGCCGGGTGGGGCAGAAGGAGCCAGCTGATGAAGCGCGAGCGCGATCGCCACGTGGAAGACCTCTCGGGACGCATCAAGTCACTCGACATGTTCACCGGGTCGCTGGTGGCCCGGTCCCAGCCGGAGCCGGTCGCCGAGGCGGTCCCGGTGCACGAGCCCGTGCCGCTGCGGGTCCCGCTGCCGCGCCGCTCGCGCGTGTTCCTCCGTCACGGCGCCGGGGCCTTCGCCGACCTCACGCTCACCGCGCCACGCCCGCGCGCCGCCGTCGACTGAGGCGTCGCCCCGGCCATCGGCCCGACGTGTGACCCACGCATCGGCGTACGCCGCGCTGCGCCTCCCCGGAGACCTCGGGTCGCTCACCTAGAGTCGCCCGGTGGTCTGGCTGGTCGGTGCGCTCCTGCTGCTCTGGCTGGGGTGGGGACCTGTCGTGCCCGTCGTCGCCGCGGTCCTCCTCTGCGTGCCGCGCGTGCGCTGGTGGGTGCAGGACCGCGCCCGCGTCAGCCGCCGGGTCGCCGGCATCTCGGCCGCGGCGGTGGCCCTGCTCGTCGGCGTCGCGATCGCGGTCCCCGACGGGTGGCTGCCGATCCCGCCCGCGCCAGGCGCCTGGGCCGGTCCGTCGTACGTCGGACGCCCGGCGACCGCGCAGCCGGTCCCCGGCGAGCTGCCGCAGAACCCCCACCTGGCGGTCGCCGGGTCGTCCCGCCCCGGACCCCTCGGCCTCCAGCCCGAGGTCGAGACCGCGTGGTTCGGTCTCCAGCACTGTGCGCGCCTCGAGCCCACCTCGACGGGCCTCCTGCTCGCGCGGTGCACCGAGCGCTCCGGTCCGAGCCTGCGCCTCGTCGATCCCGACACCATGCGACCGGTGGCCACCCGCGGGCTGCCAGAGGACGCGGCGTGCGACGACGACCCGTCCTACCTCGACGCGGGCGACCGCGTCGTGGTCGCGACCCGCGACCGCCGGGTGCTGGTCGTCGGCACGCGGTCGGCGGAGGACGAGCCCGACCTGTCGACGGTGTCGACGACCGACCTCAAGCCCTACGTCCCCTTCGGCGACTGCCTCGTCGCGCTCGCGCCCGACTGGACGGGCACGATCTGGTGGGCGTCGAGGAAGGGCCTGGTCGGCACCATCGCCGCGGACACCGGACAGGTGCGGGTGTTGGACCTCGGTGAGGACGTGGACCGTCAGCTCGCGACCGACGAGTCCGGCGCCTACGTCGTCACCGACGCCGCACTGCACCGCCTCGTGGCCGGGGCGGACGGCACCCCCCAGACCGTGTGGCGCAGCGAGTACGACGGCTCGAGCGGCTCGCCGCCGGTGCTGCTCGACGGCGGCGTCGTGGCGATCACCGACCGCGCCGACTCACGCCTCGGCGTGCTGTTCGTGGCCCGCGACGACGGTCGCCACCTGTGCCGCCAGTCCGTCTTCGAGGAGGGCGACAGCGCCACCGCCAGCCCTCTGGCCCCCCTCGGGCGTGGGGTCGTGGTCGTCAACAACGACGGCTACTCCTCCCCGCGCAGCACGCTGCTCGGCTTCACCAGCCACCCGGGCGTGGCACGCGTCGACCTCGTCGACGACGGGTGCGTCGTGCGGTGGACCAGCGACGCGGTCTCCCCGAGCTCGGGCGTGACGGTGAGCCGCCCGAACGGCCTGGCCTACGCCTGGACCAAGCGGCCGTCGCTGACAGGGGTGAGCGCGTGGCACCTGACCGCGCTCGACCTGCAGTCCGGACGAAGCATGTGGGGCGTGCGGACCGGCACCGGCCTGCTCGCCGGCAGCCACCACTCCGAGGTCGCCCTCGGTCCCGACGGCACCGCGTGGCTCGGCACGCTCTCCGGGCTGGTGCGGGTGCAGGACCGCTCCTAGCGCCGACCGGCGTGCGGCCACCGGTCACCGACGTCGGCGGTCGCCCCTCGTCACGGGGTGACGGCCATGGAGGCGAGGACCCGCTCGCCCAGCGCGGTGTCGCCCGAGACCCCGACACTGCCGGGCGCGGCGGCGCGGCGTCCGCCGGCGAGCAGGACGAAGGTCTCGCGGTCCATGGCCAAGGTGGTGGTCGGGGCGTCGGCGGCCGTCCCGGGCCGTCCCCGGCCGTCGTCGCCGACCTCGGCGGTCACGGGTTCGTGACCGTCCACCTCGAGGCGCACGACGCTGCCGACCGGCGCACCGGCCCGCTTGGCGACCATGAAGGGCAGGCTCTCCATCAGGTAGTCGGCCGCGTGCCGCGCGGGCGCCGAGTCGAGGTTGCCGGGCAGGTCGAGGGCGCGGCGGACGTCCTGCTCGTGCATCCAGACGTCGAGCGGGCGGTTGCGCAGCAGCAGGCCCGTCGTCCACCCGATCGCGCCGAAGGCCCCCGGGGCCGGCGCCGAGGCGTCGGTCGGCGGGTCGGCCAGCAGCTGCGTGTGGCGCGCGGTCGCGGACTCGCGGATCTCGGTGATGAGGTCGTCGGCCGGGTGGGCGCGGCGGGCGAGGACGCCCTGCTCGGTGAACTGCCCCATCATGCCCCGCACGTGCGGCGCCTCGCCGACCTCGACGTCGTCGTGGGGACGCCCGGCGAGGAGCGCCTCGAGGTGCGCGGTGTGCGCGGCGATCGCGTGCACGTCCCACCCCGGGAGGTCGGTGGGGGTCGTCCACTGGTCGTCGCCGACGTGCTCGAGCAGGTGGGTGAAGGAGTCGGTCGCCTCCCACCACACGGCGATGAGGGCGGTGAGGCGGTCCTGGTCCGTCATGGCCCCGAGCCTAGGCGCATCCGCCGACACCGTGGAGAGCGTCGGACACCCCCACGGGTGTGAGGTGCGCGGGTCCGGGTCCTGGCAGGTCCTAGGCTTCCGGGGACGGTCGGCCCCGAGACCGACCGCGCCACGTCAAAGGAGTCATCATGGGTATCGGCATCGGCATCCTGCTGCTCGTCATCGGCCTGATCCTCCTCTTCGCCATCAAGGAGTTCCCCGACTCCCTGCAGGAGGTCGTCGAGCCGACCACGGTCGGCTGGATCCTGGTCATCGCGGGCGTCCTGGCCCTCGTGCTCGGCCTCGTCATGAACAACCAGCGCTCGAAGACCACCCACGTCGAGGAGCGCCGCGACGTCTGACGTCCCGCGTCGGGTGCCGGCGACACGTCCCGGCACCCCTCGGGCGTCACAGCCGGTCGAGCGCGCTCCCGGTCGGCAGCACGAACGACAGCACCAGCACGACGAGCGCCACCAGCACCGCCGCCCCGGCCAGTCCCTCGCCGCGGGCCATCGCGACCACCGCGCACAGCATCGCGACGATCGCGAGCATCGGGCCGAAGCCCAGGACGGCCGCTGCGGCGCACCCGAAGGCCACCACCGAGAGCACCGAAGCGGGACCACTGCCGTACGCCATGGCGTGAGTGTGGCAGAAGCGGGTGACGGCTACAGCCAGCCGCGGTCCTGCGCGATCCGCGCCGCCTCGCTGCGTGTCGTGGCACCCGTCTTGCCGATCGCGGCCGACAGGTGGTTGCGCACCGTGCCCTCCGAGAGGTGCACGCGGGCGGCGATCGCGGCGACCGGTGACCCGTCGAGGGCGTACGTCAGCAGCTCGCGCTCGCGCCCCGTCAGCGGGCTCGGGCCGTCGATCAGCGACTCGGCGGCGAGGTCGGGGTCGATGACCCGCAGCCCGGCGTGGACGCGGCGCACGGCGTCGGCGAGCTGGCGCGCGGGGGTGTCCTTGACGACGAACCCCGAGGCGCCGGCCTCGATGGCGCGGCGCACGTAGCCGGGCCGACCGAAGGTGGTCACCACGAGCGAGCGCACGCCCGGCAGCTCGCGGCGCACGGCGGCGGCGGCGTCGATGCCGGTGAGCCCCGGCATCTCGATGTCGAGCAGGCAGACCTCGGCGCCGGAGGCGCGCGCGGCCTCCACGACCTCGTCGCCGCGGCCGACCTGCGCCACCACCTCGAGGTCGGCCTCGAGGTCGAGCAGCGCGGCGAGCGCACCACGCACCAGCGCCTGGTCGTCGGCGAGCAGGAGCCGGATCACGGCAGCGCCACCTCCACCCGGGTGCCCGGGGACGCGGGCGAGATCGCCAGCGTGCCGCCGACGCCCGACACGCGCTCGCGCATGCCCCGCAGCCCGTTGCCCTCGCTGCCGCTGCACCCGGCGCCGTCGTCGGTGACGCAGATGCCGCGGGGGCCGAGCTCGATCACCACCGAGCCGGCGCGTGCGTGGCGTACGACGTTGGTCACCGACTCGCGCAGCACCCAGGCCAGCAGCGCCCGGTGGCGCGGGTCGGTGTCGGCGACGCTCCCGTCCACCTGCGTCGCGATGCCGGCGTCGGCGAGGACGAGGGGAGCCGCGGCGAGCTCGGCCTCGAGGTTGCCGGCGCGCAGCCCGCCGACCGTGGCGCGCACCTCGGCGAGCGCCTGGCGCGCGGTGGCCTGGATGGACTCCAGCTCGTCCTTCGCGCGGGCGGGGTCGAGGTCGATCAGGCGGGCGGCGAGCTCGGCCTTGACCGAGAGGGCGGTGAGGGAGTGCCCGAGCACGTCGTGCACGTCCCGCGCGACCCGCTCGCGCTCGGCGACGAGGGCGTGCTCGCCGCGGGCGGCGTAGGCGAGCTGCTCGCGCTCGCCGAAGATCCGCAGCATCACCCCGCCGACCATGATCGGCCAGAGCATGAGGAAGAAGTAGGTCGGGAAGCCGTCGATGCCCAGCAGCGACAGCAGCGGCACGACCGCCCAGAAGCCGACCGCCCACTTCCACGCCGGGGCGGGCAGCTCGAGCGCCGACAGGATGGCGAGGTAGGGGGTGAAGGAGATGACGCCGATCCCGATCACCGGTGCCGTCGCCAGGCCGAGGACGAGCATGAGGGCCAGCGCCAGCCAGGTGTTGCCGCGCCGGGAGTAGCCGTGGACGTTGGCGACGGCGAAGCCGAGGATGCACAGCCACGCCGCGACCTTGGCCACGACAGGCACCTCGGACTCCGCGACGCCGATGACGGGGAAGGCGAGGAAGACCAGCCAGATCGAGGCGAAGGCCCAGCCCCACTTCTCCCACGGGTTGTCGGGCAGCGGATCGGCGTCGCACGCGCTCGTCACGTGCGCGCCCGGTTGCGGCGCACGCCCCAGAGCGCCATCAGGCAGAAGATCACCGTCCACACGAGCACGTTAGCGACCGGAAGCCACAGCGGGTCGTGCTCCCCGTTGGGGAGCCACCCGTCGGTCTGCGGGTAGTGCGCCAGCGCCGCGAAGCCGTACATCGGCGTCAGGCGCCCTACGTCGAGCATGAGCCCGTCCATCGGGGTGAAGAGGTTGCCGAGGAAGGCCATCACCACGATGAGTCCCGATGCGATGCCCGGGGTGTTGGGGCCGCGGAAGACGAGGCAGACCGCCAGGCCGTAGACCGCGAACATCGCCGACCCCAGCCAGATCAGCAGCCCGGACAGGATCCAGTCGTCGGCCGAGCCGCTGGCGCCGGTGAGCGCGCCGATCGCGAAGACCAGCCCGACCGCGACGGCGGCCACGGCCATCGCGACGCCCGCCTTGATCCCGACGAGTGCCAGCGGCCGCAGCGGGGTCAGCGCCAGCTGGCGTCCCCAGCCCATCGTCTGCTCGATGGTCGCCCCGCCCGCGACGGTCGTGGTGGCCGTCACGGCGGCGTACGTCGCCATCGAGGTCATGACGTACATCGCCACGTTGCCACTGCCGACGCGCTCGTCGGAGCCGAGGCCGAAGACGACGTACATGAACGACGGCAGGGCGACGATGAAGAACATCCCCACCCGGTCGCGCAGCTGTCGCCTGAGGTCGAGGGCGGCGTACGTCGCCAGGGCCGGGCGTGGTGCGCGGGCGGCGGCCGGGATCGTGCTCGTGGCGCTCATCGGGTCGCTCCGGTCAGCTCGGCGGCTGTGGCGGCGTCGGGCGCGGCCTCGGGCACGTCGCCGGTGAGGGCGAGGAACGCCGACTCGAGGCTGGCGCTCGACACCTCGATCCCGGACACACCGAGCGGGGCGAGGGCCTGCTCGACCCGGGCCAGCCACGCGGGGTCGAGGCCGTCGGGGCGTACGACGTCGTCCGGCGGCCGGAACGACACGCTCCGTCCGCCGAAGGCTGCGCGCACGTCCGCCGTGGGGCCGTCGGCGACGATCCGGCCGCGAGCGATCAGCACGGTGCGCTCGGCGAACGCGTCGGCCTCGGCGAGGTAGTGGGTGGCGAAGACGATGGTGCGCCCCAGCGCGGCGTCGGCGCGCATGGTGTCCCAGAAGTGCTGGCGGGTGGCGACGTCCATCCCTGCGGTCGGCTCGTCGAGGACGAGCAGGTCCGGGTCCGGCACGAGGGCCAGGGCGAACTTGAGGCGCTGCTGCTCACCGCCCGAGCAGGCCTGCACGCGGCGGTCGGCGATCTCGGCCAGGCCGGCGCGCTCGATGACGGTGCCCACCCGGTCGCTGCGGCCGTGGGTCGCGGCGATCGCCCGCACCGTCTCCTCGACGGTGAAGTCCGGCAGCAGACCGCCGGTCTGCATCACGGCCGAGACGCGGCCCTGCGTGACCGCGCGGCGGGGCGGGCCTCCGAAGACCTCGACGGTGCCCGCGTCGGGCCGGGTGAGCCCGAGCAGCATGTCGACGGTCGTGGTCTTCCCGGCTCCGTTGGGGCCGAGGAAGGCGACGATCTCACCGGGCTCGACGACCAGGTCGACGCCGTCGACCGCGAGGACGGTGCCGCCGTCGGGGGCGCGGAAGGTCTTGCGGAGCCCCGAGGTGCGGATGGCGGGTGCGTGGGTGTCGGTCACGCCTCCAGCCTCGCCGCCCCGGTCCCGGCGGACAGGGGGCAGAGGTCACGACCTCGGCGTGACACCTGTCATGCCGGCGGCCAACCGCTGGCTGAGCAGCCGAGTGAGCAGCCCAGCTCTCGGTGGTCGAGTAGCCGCGCGAGGAACGAGCAAGGCGTATCGAGACCCGTGGAACAAGAGGTCTCGATACAGGGAGGATGGGTTACCCGGTCGGGGTCTGACCTATCTCGATACTGGCGCTGCTTGGTGTGGCTGCCTTGAAGTGCGACGTGTCGGCCCCGGCAGGGCTTGTCTGTTCTGGTGGCCAGGCCGGGCGGGCGTGACCTCATAGGACCCTGAAGAAGTTCCCGTCGCTGTACTGTCCGCCCGACCTGGAAGGTCATCTTTCACACGATGGTGAAGGAGACATTTCCAGCATGAGTGATGTGTCTGTTGAAGAACAAGTTCTTGATGGGGCCGGCGTGGTGGTGGGTGTTGACACCCACCAACTGGTCCATGTCGCGGCCGTGATCGACGCTCGTTTCGGCCGGCTGGCAGATCGTGAGTTCCCCGCGACCAGGGCTGGCTTTGGCGAACTGGTGTCGTGGGCCGCGACCTACGGTCCGGTCCTCGCGGTCGGAGTGGAGTCGACCGGTTCCTACGGTGCGGGGCTGACCCGCCACCTGCTCACTCACGGGGCGGGTGCGTTCGAGGTGTTCGAGGTCAACCGGCCGGAAAGGGCCACCCGGGTCAGACACGGCAAGTCCGACCCGCTCGACGCCTACTCGGCAGCCGAGCAGGTCCTGGCCGGGCGCGCGAGCGGTCGGCCGAAGGTCAAGACCGGGATCGTGGAGGCGATCCGCGTGATCAAGGTCCCCCGCGATGCGGCGGTCAAGAACCGCACCGCCGCGTACAGCCAGCTGCGTGACCTGATCACCGCTGCATCCGGGCGCCTTCACGACGACCTGATCGGGCTGAGCGGGAAGAAGCGGGTAGCCAAAGTCCTGGCCATGCGCCCCGACCCGAGCCGGGTCGCTGATCCCGACCACGCGGTGCGCCATGCACTACGAGCGCTGGCGCGACGCATCGCCTACCTCGACGGCGAGATCGCTGAGGCCGACAAGCACCTGGCGACCCTCGTGCAACAGGCCTGCCCGTCCTTGCTTGCCATGGCCCAGGTCGGAGTCCAGACCGCCGCCCAGTTGGCGATCAGCACTGGCGAGAACATCGACCGGATGCGGTCCGAAGCCAGCTTCGCCAAGCTCGTCGGGGTTGCTCCGCTTCCCGCCTCTTCCGGCAAGACCCGCCGCCACCGACTCAATCCCGGGGGCGACCGCCAAGCCAACTCCGCGCTCTACATGATCACCGTCGGACGGATGGGCCGCCACGAGGAAACCCGCGCCTACGTCGAGCGACGGCGCGCCGAAGGACTATCCACCCCCGAGATCATCCGCTGCCTCAAACGCCACCTCGCCCGCAGCGTCTACAGAGCCCTCCGAACAGACCTCATGACCACTTGACGCGGCATAGGACCGTCGCCTGCTCGCTGGCGCTCGCCGGCTACTCGACCGGCGAAGGTGCGGAGATCAGAAGGACGACTCGTCGAGGTCCATCAGGTCGAGGGTGGTGGCCTCGGCGATGGCGCGCTCGGCGCGGATCTTCGGCAGGTTGGTCTGCGCGAAGAACTGCGCCGCGTGGATCTTGCCCTCGTAGAACGCCTTGTCCTTGGCCGACACCTCGCCGGACAGCTTGTCCAGCGCGACCTCGGCCTGGCGCAGCAGCAGCCAGCCGCAGACGACGTCGCCGAGGACCATCAGCAGGCGCGAGGTGTTGAGCCCGACCTTGTAGATGTTCCGCACGTCCTCCTGCGAGGACATGAGGTCGTTGATCATGTGGCCGACGATGGCGTTGGCGTCCTCGAGCGCGGTGGCGAGCAGGGCCCGCTCGTTCTTGAGGCGACCGTTGCCGGCCTCGGAGGCGATGAAGCCCTCGATCTCCTTGGCCAGGTGGCCCAGCGCGCGGCCCTGGTCCTTGACGATCTTGCGGAAGAAGAAGTCCTGGCCCTGGATCGCGGTCGTGCCCTCGTAGAGGGTGTCGATCTTGGCGTCGCGGACGTACTGCTCGATCGGGTACTCCTGCAGGAAGCCGGAGCCGCCGAAGGTCTGGAGCGACTCGGTGCCGAGCAGCACCCAGGAGCGCTCCGAGCCGTAGCCCTTGACGATCGGGAGCAGCAGGTCGTTGACGGCGGCGGCGAGGCGGGCCTCGTCGGAGTCGGCGGTGCCCTCGTGCTCGGCGACCATGACCTGGTCCTGCCACGTGGCGGTGTAGAGCACCAGCGCACGCATGGCCTCGGCGAACGACTTCTGCGTCATCAGCGAGCGGCGTACGTCGGGGTGGTGGGTGATCGTCACGCGTGGGGCGGTCTTGTCGGCCGCCTGGGTGAGGTCGGCGCCCTGGACGCGCTCCTTGGCGTAGTCGAGCGCGTTGAGGTAACCGGTCGACAACGTGGCGATGGCCTTGGTGCCGACCATCATGCGGGCGTTCTCGATGACCTGGAACATCTGGGCGATGCCGTCGTGGACCTCGCCGAGCAGCCAGCCCTTCGCGGGCTCGCCGCCGCCGACCTGCGGGTCGCCGAAGGTGACCTCGCAGGTGTTGGAGACCTTGATGCCCATCTTGTGCTCGACGTTGGTGACGTAGACGCCGTTGCGCTCGCCGGTCAGCTCGCCGGTCTCGGGGTCGAAGTGGTGCTCGGGCATCCAGAAGAGCGAGAGGCCCTTGGTGCCCGGGCCGCCCACGCCCTCGACGCCCTCGGGGCGCGCGAGGACGAGGTGCATGATGTTCTCGCTCATGTCGTGGGTGGCGCTGGTGATGAAGCGCTTGACGCCCGTGATGTTCCACGAGCCGTCGTCGTTGGCGACGGCCTTGGCGCGGCCGGCGCCCACGTCGGAGCCGGCGTCGGGCTCGGTGAGGACCATCGTGCAGCCCCACTGGCGGTCGACCATGTGCTGGGCGACGGCCTTGTCGCGCTCGTTGCCGTTGCGGTGGAAGAGGTTGGAGAAGGCGGGACCGGCGGCGTACATCCACACCGGGGCGTTGGCGCCGAGCACCATCTCGCCGATCGCCCAGATCAGCGACGAGGGGGCGGGGGTGCCGCCCATCTCCTCGAAGACCTGGAGGCGCCAGAACTCCGAGTCCATCCAGGCCTGGTAGGAGGCCTTGAACGACTCGCTCACCGGCGCGGTGTGCGTGCTCGGGTCGAAGACGGGCGGGTTGCGGTCGCTGTCCTCGTAGGAGGCGGCGATGTCCTCGCGGGAGAGGCGCTCGACCTCTCGGAGGATCTCGCGGGCGCTCTCGCCGTCGACGTCACCGAAGGGTCCGGTGCCGAGCACCTCGTCCCGGCCGAGGACCTCGAAGAGGTTGAACTCGATGTCGCGGAGGTTGGTCTTGTAGTGGCTCACGGCTTCCACCTGTCAGGTCGCGTGCGGGTGCGGATCTCGGGGGCGAGCCGTGCTGTGTGGGCACGTGCTACTCGCCGGTAACAAAATGATGCCTCGCCGGAGGGCGTCACGCAACACGAACGCCGGATCTGCCTCGTCACACGGGCATCCCGACGCGCCGACGGGACCTCGGCGTTGCTGATTCCGCTATGTATGTCTAGTCTTTCACCCGACAAACGTCATTCACTCGACTCAGTACACATGAAAGGAGCTCGCCCGTGCGCAAGCTCATCGTTCTCGGCTTCGTGGGCCTGCTCGCCCAGCTGATCGACGGATCACTCGGCATGGCCTACGGCGTGACGTCCTCGACGCTCCTGCTCGCCGCCGGTGTCGCCCCCGCCGCCGCCTCGGCGGCGGTCCACTTCTCCGAGCTCGGCACGTCGCTGGTCTCCGGTGCCTCGCACCACAAGTTCGGCAACGTCGACTGGCGCACGGTCTCGATCCTCGCGGTGCCCGGCTTCGTCGGCGCCTTCCTCGGCGCGACCCTGCTGTCCAACATGGACGCGGCGGTCGCGAAGCCGGTCGTCGCGGTCATCCTGCTGAGCCTGGGCTTCTACGTCGTCTACCGCTTCCTGCGCCTGGGCGGCGCACGCCCCACCTTCAAGGGTCGGCCGTCGGTCGCCTTCCTGGCCCCGATGGGCCTCGTCGCCGGCACGCTCGACGCCGTCGGCGGCGGTGGCTGGGGTCCGGTCGGCACCACGTCGCTGCTCTCCAGCGGCCGTCTCGAGCCGCGCAAGGTCGTCGGCTCGATCGACACCTCGGAGTTCGTCGTCGCGGTCGGTGCCTCGCTCGGCTTCCTCTTCGGCCTCGGCTCGGCGGGCATCAACTGGGGCTACGCCGGCGCGCTGCTCGTCGGCGGCGTGATCGCCGCGCCGATCGCCGCCTGGCTGGTGCGCCACCTCGCCGCACGCGTGCTCGGGACCGCCGCAGGCGGGCTGATCATCCTGACCAACTCCAAGACCCTCCTCGAGGCCGTCGGCGTGCCCGGGGTCGGCGTCGCCGTGACGGCTGCGGTCGTCTTCGTCCTGTGGGTCAGCGCGATCGTGTGGGCCGTGAAGCAGGAGCGCCTCTCCCGCGCCGCCGCGCGCGACGAGGTTGAGCTGCAGCCCGTCTGAGGGCTCGTACCTGTCGTACGCCGTCCCGCGCGCCGGGGCGGCGTACGGCTGTCACGGTGCCGTGGCCCAACCCGAGAGTGTCTCGACTTTTCTGACAAACTGGACGCATGCGCGTCTCCGCCAAAGCCGACTACGCCCTCCGGGCCCTGATCGAGATCGCGGTGCGCACCGACGGCACGGCCGTCAGCGCCGAGCAGCTGGGCAAGGCCCAGAGCATCCCGCACGGCTTCCTCCAGGCGATCCTCGCCGACCTCCGACGCGCCGACATCGTGGTGTCCCAGCGCGGTCAGTCGGGCGGGTGGCGCTTCGCGCGCAAGCCGGCGACGATCACCGTGGCCGACGTCATCCGTGCGGTCGACGGCCCGCTCGTCTCCGTCTACGGCCTGCGTCCCGAGGCGGTGGAGTACGACGACTCGGCCCAGGTGCTCCAGCACGTCTGGATCGCGGCGCGCCACTCGCTGCGCATGGTCTTCGAGCAGGTCTCCATCCAGGACCTCGCCGACGGCACCCTGCCGCAGGAGGTCGCCGCGCTCACGCAGGACGAGGACGCCTGGCAGCCCCACTGATCGCGTTCTCGGTGGCTGAGGTGCGAGCGCGGCGAGCCTCGAAGCTCAGGCGGCCAGCCTCCGGTTCACCAGGCGGCGCCGCCTGGTGATCTTCGAGAGCCGTCGGTCCAGGCGCGCCTCCTCCTCGATGAGCGCGATCCGCGCGACCTGGGCAGCGAGCTGGTCGTCGCCGAGGTGGGACGGCAGCACGTGCGTACGCCCCTCCTTCACCAGCGACGTCCACGCGGTCGGCGGCGCTGCTGCGAAGCCGCTGGTGACCACGAGCACGACGCGGAAGCCGGCGAGGCCGTCGAGCGCGAGAGCTGCCTGCTCCGGGGTCGCGTCGAAGATGTCGGGCACGCTGACGAAGCAGTCGGACCCGCTCTTGTGGGCCCTGCGGCAGACCTTCGCCCACGCCCCCTCGACGTGCTTGCGCTTCAGGCCGGCGGCCTTGTGGGTGCGACGGACCTCGAGGCCGGCGTGGGTGAGGACCTCGGCGTCGACGTCGGGGACCACGATCCGGCCCAGGGCCAGCGCGCCGGTCATCGCGGTCACGTCGACGGGGGTCGGGCCGATGTGGAGCAGGAGCAGTCTCTTGGCCATGGCGCCAGCGTGGCGGCGTACGGCGTCGGGGGCGTGAACGCCGCGGGACGTCGAGCCGAACTCTGGCTGCCGGCTAGCCCGGGTCGACCGCGCGCAGCCAGCTGACGAGCGGGCGCAGGGCCTTCCAGTCCGCGCGGACCCGGTCGAGGAGGCCGGCGTCGATGGCGTCGGTCTCGAAGCCGTAGGACTTGTTGGCGATCAGCTGCTTGCAGCGCAGCAGCTCGATCCGCGGGTGGTCGGCGGACCAGCCGCGCGGCGAGGTCTTGAGGCGCTCGCCGCCGAGCTCGAAGCCCTCCTTCTCCAGGCGTTTGAGGAGTTGCTCGAGCGCCTTGCCGGACTTCTCGTCGGCCATCGCCTCGCGGATCGCCGCCAGCCGCGGGCCGTCGGCGTCGTAGAACCCGGCGCCGACGCGGGTGCCGCGCGCGGAGATCTCGACGTACCACCCGGTCGACGGGGCCGCGGCGACGTACGCGCCCTGGTGGGTCTTGTAGGGCGTCTTGTCCTTGGCGAAGCGGACGTCGCGGTAGGGGCGGAACACCTTGGCCGGGCCGAACTCCGGCTCGAGCTCTGCCACGAGCGCCTTCATCGGCGCTTCGACGGACTCCTTCCAGACGGCCCTGTGGGTCTCCCAGAAGGACTTGGTGTTGTCCATCTCGAGGTCGTCGTAGAAGTCGAGCGCGGCGACGGGGAATCCGGTGAAGCTCACGTCCGGAACGTTAGGCGACGCCTGCCCACACGTGCTCGTCGCCCTGCTCGCCGAAGGACGTGAGGGTGAGGACGTCACCGCCGCAGACGGGCTCGCCGAGGAAGGCGTTGCCGACGGAGGCGGACTCGTAGGCGACCTCGAGCGTGCGCTCCGGCGTCCACCGCATCAACCGGGCCGGCTCGTCGTCACCCTGCGGGTCGCGGACGAAGAAGACCGAGTCGCCGCACGGGACGGCGGTGCCGGTGGTGCCGGGGCCGAGGTCGAAGTAGGTGTCGTCCGCCGAGGCGAGGAACCGCGCCTCCTCCTGCCGGCGCGGTCGCGGCACCTCCGACCACAGCGCCCCGTCGGCGGTCGCCGCGACGTCCCAGGCGGTGCAGTCCGTCGCGCCCTCGACCGGCTGCGGGAGGCCGCTGCCGTCGAGCAGGTTGACCGTGCGGCACGCGACCGGGCGGGCGTCGTCGAAGGTCAGGATGCCGACGCCCTGGGCGCTGGCGGTGAGCCCGGAGAAGCCGGACCGGGCGGGCGCGCACCAGCCGTCCTCACCGTTGCCGTCAGCCAGGGCGCCGGTCGCCAGGCAGTAGGCGTCGTCGACGTACGTCGGGTAGTAGAGGTCGCCGCCGGTGAGTGCCCACGAGCCGCCGCTCGCCGCGGGTGGGCTGACCACGTCGCGCTGCTCGCCGGTGGCGAGGTCGACGGCGACCACCTCGCTGGGGGCGGACTCGGCCCGGTCCTGCTTGACCACGACCGCCCAGTCGGCGCTCATCAACACCTCGGAGACCGTGCGACCGCCGCCGGCGCGGACCGTGACGGCGGCGCCGTCCCGGGTGAGCTCGACCTGCGTGTCGCCGGCGCCGGCGAGGGCCTCCCACTCCGTGCCCCTGACGTAGCGAGTGTCGGTCGGGACGCCGGTGTCGCGCCAGTCGAGCAGGCCCTGGGTCGGCTCGACTGGCGTGGGCTCGTCCACGGTGCCGCCGGTGGGCGCTGCGGGCGCCTTGCTCGGGGCTGCGCTCGTGCTGCCGGTCGGGTCCGCGGGCGCGGGCGCGGGGCCGCCGGCCGGCGCGTCGGTGCCGCACCCGGAGAGGGCGACGAGCAGCGCCAGCGCGATCGTCGTACGGACTGTCACGTCAGACGCCGACGTTGTGCTGGAAGTGGTCCAGGTTGGCCCGGTAGGACTTGTAGGCGTTGCGCCACTGGACGCGGCCGATGGCCGGCTCGCTGGGGTCGAAGCGCGACTGGTCCCACGGCTCGAAGTAGCCGATCTTGCGGTTGCCCCCCGCGTTCTGGTCGAAGCCGCGGCCGACCTGGAAGTGCCCGGACGCGTCGTCGTCGAGGTAGGGGTAGTACTGCTTCCGCAGCACCGGGTGCAGCACGACGGGGGCCTGGTAGTCGTGGACGTGGCGCATCATCAGGCGGTACCACTGCTTGAAGGTGAAGTCGCTGATGTCGAGCGTGACGTAGGGGCCGGCGTGCGCCTCGTCGTCGTACGACGTCTTGTTGTTGACCACGCGCACCATGTCGGTGATGGCCGTGCCGGCGGTGGTGGTGCCGAGGCGGCGCGCCCAGTAGGTCTGGTTCTTGCGCTTCTGGTCGTTGCCCCAGCCGATGGCCTGCATCGCGGCCGGGCCGCACCAGTAGGTCGTGTTCTGCGACTGCACCTGCGACTCGTCCATGATCGCGTACTTCTCGGGGTACTTCCCGCCGAAGCCGCCCCGGGCGCTGGCGGTGGCCGCGAGCTCGGGATACTTCGCCGCGAAGTCGGCCGGGAGCTCGACGCCCTGGATCTCGTGACGCAGCAGCCAGACCTTGCCGACGGAGCGGGCCGCCATCGTCAGCTCGGTGCGCTCGACCTCGGTGCGCGCGCTCGACGTACGCGTGCTGGCGCGGCTCAGCAGGCCGTCGGCGTCCAGGCCGCCGGTGCGCTCGGCACGGCGGGCCCGTGGCTGCGTCTCGAGGCGGGCGGCGAGGGCCGCGCGGCTCTGGTTGGTCCAGCCGAAGCCGAGGCAGTAGCGCTGGCCCTCGAAGGTGGCGCACCGCACGGACGCGCGCGCCAGCGCCGTACGCCCCCGCGCGCGGTCGAGCGCGGTGCCCTCGGCCAGGACGCGGTCGATCTCACGGCGCATCTCCGGCGTCAGCTCGCCGCGGCCGACGGCTCGGGGTGCCTGGGTGGTCTCGGCGCTCGGGGCGATCCCGTCGCGGCCCGAGTCGTCGTCGGGCAGGAGGGGGACGGCGCCGAGGGTGAGCGCGAGCGCGGCCGTCGCGATCGCGACGGGGTGGCGCCAGAGCGGACGGCGTACGTCGTCGGTGGCGATGCGGTGGGCCAGGACGCGGGCGAGGAAACGAGGGAGGGGGCGGGGGAGATCAGGCATGAGATCAGGCATGGGGGAAGGACCTTCGATCCGAGAACGCGGACGACCCACTGTCCTCTCTGGCCCCAGAAGGCGCAAGTTCCCCATCTGTCCCATGTCGCGATCCCCGGGTACCCGGGGAAAGTTGAGGTTCCGGTGCGAAGTTTCGGGGGTGAGGCTCCAGATTCCCCGGGTACCCGGGGAACGCAACGAGCGAGGGCATGACGCCCGACGAGGGAAAGAGGAAGGACTGGAGCGGATGACGAGATTCGAACTCGCGACATCGACCTTGGGAAGGTCGCGCTCTACCAGCTGAGCTACATCCGCATGCCGTCCGAGGACAGCGGGCCAGATGCTACCCGAGCCGGGCTACGTCAGCCTCGACAGGTGGGGATGCTTCGCGGAGACGGTGTCGCCCGAGGACCGGCCGGTCACCCGGCGGTGCACCCACGGCACGAGGAACTCGCGGGTCCACTGCGCGTTGGCGCGCCACTGCTGGCGCCGCCCGAGGACGGGAAGCGGTCCGACGGTGACGGGCTCGAGCCCGTGCTCGACGCCGATGGCCTCGAGGACGGCGTGGGCCATGTGGGTGTGCCCGTGGTGGTTGAGGTGCATCCGGTCGGTGTCCATCACGCCGGCGATCTCGATGTCGCGCATGCGCCACATGTCGACGACGGTGGCGCCGTGCCGGTCGGCGATCTCGCGCACCCACTCGTTGAAGATCGCCATCCGTCCGCGCACGGGGCCGTAGATCCCGCGCCCGCCCGGGTCGAAGATGGTGAACATGACCACGCGTGCCCCGGTGGCGGACAAGCGCGCGATGGCGTCGTCGTACGTCCGGGCGAGGGCGTCGATGTCGACGCGGGGGCGCAGCACGTCGTTGCCGCCGCCGTGGATGGTCACCAGGTCCGGCTCGAGGGCGATCGCGGCGTCGAGCTGCTCGGCGACGATCGGGCCGAGCTTGCGCCCGCGCACGGCGAGGTTGGCGTAGCCGAAGTCGTCGGTCTGCCCGGCGAGGACCTCGGCGACGCGGTCGGCCCAGCCGCGCAGGCCGTTGGGGCGCGTGGGGTCGGGGTCGCCGACGCCCTCGGTGAAGGAGTCGCCCAGGGCGACGTAGCGGTGGAAGCTCACCGCACCATTGTGATCAGCCCTCCCCGCGCGGCCGAACGAGGGCTAGGGTCGGCCGCGTGCTGCTCTCCGACCGCGACATCACCGCAGAGATCGACGCCGGCCGGATCGCGCTGGATCCCTGGGACCTCGCGATGCTGCAGCCCTCCAGCGTCGATGTACGCCTCGACCGGTTCTTCCGCGTCTTCGAGAACCACCGCTACCCCCACATCGACCCCGCCGCCGACCAGTCCGAGCTGACCCGCGAGGTCGAGCCGGAGGGCGACGAGCCGTTCATCCTGCACCCGGGCGAGTTCGTCCTCGGGTCGACGTACGAGGTCGTGTCGCTGCCCGCCGACATCGCCGCGCGGGTCGAGGGGAAGTCCTCGCTGGGCCGGCTCGGGCTGCTCACCCACGCGACCGCGGGGTTCGTGGACCCGGGGTTCTCCGGCCACGTGACGCTCGAGCTCGCCAACGTCGCGACGCTGCCCATCAAGCTCTACCCCGGGATGAAGATCGGGCAGTTCTGCTTCTTCCGGCTCTCCTCGCCGAGCGAGCACCCCTACGGTTCGGAGAAGTACGGCTCGCGCTACCAGGGCCAGCGCGGCCCGACCCCGAGCCGCTCCTTCCAGAACTTCCACCGCACGTCCGTCTGAGGCGTACGCCGTCTCCCTCCTCCCAACCTCGGGGTAGTCCACCGGGAAACGGTCGTCTGGGCGCGCCCCCAGCCGTTCCCCGGTGGACTACCAGGGCTCGACAGCCATGTCCGGTGGACTACCGCGGCGCGTCCACCGGCGATTACGGCACACCCGCGTTGCCTAATTGCCACGAGATGTGGTTAGGCTGTCCTTACTTAGGTCACCCTCACTGCACGGAGCAACTGATGAAGCGAACCCTCGCCGCGCCGCTGGCCGCCGCGACCCTCCTGGTCGCGGCCCTCACCGGCTGCAGCACCGGACCCACCGACGCCGCCGCCGACGCGGCCGACCCGACCACGACGACGAGCGTCGACCCCGACGCCTTCCCGGTGACCATCGAGCACGCGCTCGGCGAGACGACGATCGAGGCCGAGCCCACCCGCGTGGCCACCCTCGGCTGGACCGACCAGGACAGCGCGGTCGCCCTCGGCGTCGTGCCGGTCGGTGCCACCAAGATCACCTGGGGCGGCAACGAGGCCGGCTCGACGTCGTGGTTCGACGCCGCGCTCGAGGAGGCCGGCGCCGAGGCGCCGGTGAGGTACGACGACGCCGACGGCGCCCCGATCGACGAGATCGCCGAGCTCGCGCCCGACCTGATCCTGGCGACCAACTCCGGCATCACCGAGGCGGAGTACGCCAAGCTCTCCAAGATCGCGCCGGTCGTGGCCTACCCCGAGGCGCCGTGGACGACCAACTGGCAGACCTCGCTCGAGATGATCGGCCAGGCGCTGGGCCGCACCGCGCTCGCCGAGGAGGTGACTGCCGAGACCGAGGCCACCATCGAGGAGGCGAGCGCCGCCAACCCCGAGCTCGACGGCGCCGAGCTGATCTACGGCTACCTGACTCCCGCCGACCTCTCCACGGTCGGCATCTACGCCCCGGCCGACCCGCGCGTGTCCTTCATGCGTGACCTCGGCATGGTCGACGCCCCCGCGGTCGCAGACGCGATCAAGCCGGGCGAGTTCTACGGCACGGTCTCCGCCGAGCAGGCCAGCGAGCTGGGCTCGGACGTCTTCATCACGTGGGTCGAGTCGCAGGACGACGTGGCGGAGATCGAGAAGGACCGCCTCGTGGGTGCGATCCCGGCGATCGCCGAGGGCCGCTTCTACGCCGAGGCCGACAAGGCGACGGCGATGGCGTCGACCAACCCGACGCCCCTGTCGATCCCGGTCATCATCAGCGACTTCGTGCCCCACGTCGTCGAGGCCATCGAGGGCGCCTGAGTGAGCACCCTTCCCCTGGCGCGGGATGTCGCCGCCGGTCCTCTGGGGGGAGACCGGCGGCGGCGCCCCGCACTGCCCGCCAGCGTCGCGATCGCGGTCGCGGCGCTGGTGGGCGCCGCGGTGCTGTCGCTCCTCGTGGGGGCGCGGGCGGTGCCGCTGGACGCGGTCTGGGACGGCAGCCACCCGCTCCACCCGGTCGTGCAGGCACGCCTGGACCGCACCCTCCTGGGTCTGGCCGTCGGCGCCGCCCTCGGGCTGGCGGGCGCGCTCATGCAGGGCCTGACCCGCAACCCGCTGGCCGACCCCGGCATCCTCGGCGTCAACGCCGGCGCCACCTTCGCGATGGTCGTGGCCCTCACGCTCACCGGCACGAGCGGCCTGGCCGAGCTGCTGCCGGTGGCCTTCGTGGGTGCCGCCGTCGCCGCCTTCGTGGTGCACGCGATCGCCTCCATCGGGCGTGACGGCGCGACCCCGATGAAGCTCGCGATCACCGGCGCCGCGCTCACCGCGGGGCTGAGCAGCTGGACCACCGGCCTGCTCCTCGCGGACCGCAAGACGATGGAGTCCTTCCGCTTCTGGCAGGTCGGCACCATCGGGGGCCGCGGCCTCGACGTGTTGCTGACCGGCCTCCCGTTCCTCCTCCTCGGCGCGGTGCTCGCGCTCGCCGGCGCCCGCCTGCTCAACACCCTCGCGCTCGGCGAGGACCTCGCCCGCGGGCTGGGCCGCCGCACGACCCGTGACCGCATCGTCGTCGGCCTCGCCGTCGTCCTGCTCGCCGGCACCGCAACCGCGCTCGCGGGCCCCATCGCCTTCGTCGGCCTCGTCGTCCCGCACGTCGTGCGCAGCCTCGTCGGTCCCGACCACGTGCGCGTGCTGCCCTTCTCCATGCTGGCCGGCGCGGCCCTCGTGGTCGTCGCCGACACCGTCGGTCGCGTCGTGCTGCCTCCGTCGGAGGTGCAGGTCGGGATCATGGCCGCGGCCGTCGGCGTACCCGTCTTCATCGCCCTCGTCCGCCGCACCGGGAGGGCCCTGTGAGCCTCACCCTCGAGCGCCGCCGGACGCCGACCGCTCCCGACGCCGTCGAGGTCGTACGTCGTGCGCGTCGCGCACCGCGGGTCCACCACCGCCGCCTGCTGGCGGGCCTCGTGCTCGCCCTGGTCGGCGCCTTCGCCGTGCGCGTCCTGCTCGGCGACTACACCGTGACGATCCCCGACCTCGTGCGGATCCTCGGCGGCGAGCAGATCCCCGGCGCGACCTACATCGTGATGGAGTCCAAGCTGCCCCGCGCGGTGCTGGCGGTGCTCGTCGGCGTCGCCTTCGGCGTGGGCGGCGCGATCTTCCAGACCACCCTGCGCAACCCGCTCGCCAGCCCCGACATCGTCGGGGTCAGCCTCGGCGCGAGCGCCGCCGCGGTCTCCGCGATCGCCCTCGCCGGCTGGTCGGGCTGGCCGGTCTCGGCCGCCGCGGTACTCGGCGCGCTCGGGGTCGCACTCGTGGTCCGCGCCGTCGCCGGCGACCACGGCGGCTTCCGCCTCGTGCTCGCGGGCATCGGCCTCGCCGCCGCCATGCAGTCGGTCATCCAGTACGTCTTCACCCGCGTCGACGAGTACGACGTCCAGCTGGTCCTGCGCTGGCTCACCGGCAGCGTCAACGGTGTCGCCTGGACGGGCATCGGCCTGCTCGCCGGCGCCCTCGCGGTCCTGCTCCCCGCCACGGCGTGCGCCGCGCGCTCGCTCCCGGTCAGCGAGCTCGGCGACGACGCCGCAGCAGGGCTCGGCGTGGGTCGTGCGCGCACCGAGCTCTTGATGCTGCTCGGCGTGCTCCTCGTCGCCGTCGGTGTCGCGGCGGCCGGCCCGGTCGCCTTCGTGGCCTTCCTGTCCGGGCCGATCGCCCGCGCGCTCAACCGCGGACGTACGACGCTGCCCGCCGCCGGGCTCGTCGGCGCCGTGATCGTGCTGGTCGGCGACCACGTCGGCGCCTACGCCGTCCCGGACCTCAACCTGCCCGTCGGCGTGGTCACCGGCGCCTTCGGCGCACCGTTCCTGCTCTGGCTGCTCGCCCGCGGCCCCCGTCACGGACTCCGTGGAAGGAGGGCGGCATGAACACCGCCGACCCCACCAGCAGCGCGCGCCTCGCGGCGAGCGGACTGACGCTCGGCTACGCCGACACCGACGTCGTACGCGACCTGGACCTGCGGGTGCCGCACGGCAAGGTCACCGTCGTCGTCGGGGCCAACGCGTGCGGCAAGTCCACGCTGCTGCGCGGGCTCGCCCGCCTGCTGCGACCGCGGTCGGGGGCCGTGCTGCTCGACGGCGAGGCGATCCACCGGCTGCCCACCAAGCAGGTCGCTCGCACCCTCGGGCTGCTCCCGCAGAACCCCATCACGCCGGAGGGCGTCACGGTCGCCGACCTCGTCGGCCGCGGACGCCACCCGCACCACGGCCCCTTCGGTCGCTGGACCGCCGAGGACGAGCAGGCGGTGGCCGAGGCGCTCGTGCTCACCGACACCCTCGAGCTCGCCGACCGCATGGTCGACGAGCTCAGCGGCGGCCAGCGCCAGCGCGTCTGGATCGCGATGGCGCTCGCCCAGGGCACCGACCTGCTGCTGCTCGACGAGCCGACCACCTACCTCGACGTGGCCCACCAGGTCGAGATGCTCGACCTGCTCGCCGAGCTCAACGCCCGTCGCGGAACCACGATCGTGATGGTGCTTCACGACCTCAACCTGTCCGCGCGCTACGCCGACCACCTCGTGGCCCTGCTCCACGGCCGCATCGTGGCCGAGGGCACGCCGCGCGAGGTGGTCACCGAAGAGGTCGTGCGCACCGTGTTCGGCCTCGACAACCGCGTGATCGACGACCCGGTGTCGCACACCCCGCTCGTCGTACCCGTGGGACGGCACACCCCCGTGCCCGTCCCCGCCAGCCCCGTCAAGGAGACCCGATGACCGTGACCACCTCCGTGCTCCCCATGCTGCTCGCCGACGTCGAGGTGGTCTCGGTCGAACGGATCAGCCCGACCTTCGCCCGCGTCGAGCTCGGCGGTCCCGAGCTGGCGCACTTCGGCGTCGACGGCCCGCGCTACGACCAGCGCATCAAGCTGGTCTTCCCTGACCCGGAGACGGGTGGGATGACCTCGACCGAGGGCGCGGACGAGACGTGGCTGGCCACCTGGCTTGACCGCCCCGCCGCCGAGCGCGGCCACATGCGGACCTACACGATCCGCGACGTGCGCGGCTCGGGCGAGCAGACCACCTTCGTCGTGGACATGGTGCTGCACCTCGAGGGCGACCTCGTCGGACCCGGGTCGCTCTGGGCCTCCACGGCCGCTCCGGGCGACCGGATCGTGGTGCTCGCGCCGCGCCGCGGGTTCCCCTACGGCGGCATCGAGTTCGACCCGACCCCGGGCTCGGACCTGCTGCTGGTGGGCGACGAGACGGCGGTGCCGGCCGTCTGCTCGGTGCTCGAGCAGCTGCCCGACGACGCCCGCGGCACGGCGTTCCTCGAGGTGCCCGTGGCCGCCGACGTCCAAGACGTACGCCGTCCGGCGGGCGTCGAGGTCGTGTGGCTGGCGCGCGATGGCGCGGAGCTCGGCCTCGGCCTGCACGACGCGGTCGTGGCTCACCTCGGCATCCCCGGCGCGACGGTCGACGTCGCCCCGGACGAGGTCGACCCCGACCTGTGGGAGACGCCGTCCTACTCGTCCTCGGGCGAGGAGGTCGCGGACGACGCCAGCGGTGTCGGCGGGACCTACGCCTGGATCGCGGGGGAGTCCAAGGTCGTGACCGGCCTGCGGCGGCACCTGGTCAACGAGCTCGGCTTCGACCGCAGCCGCGTGGCCTTCATGGGCTACTGGCGCCGCGGCGTCGCGATGCGGTCCTGAACCGCGACGCCTGCGCGAGGATCAGCGGCGCTTCGGGGCGCGCGGCGAGAAGCGCACGCGCTCGGCGATGCGGTGCCGGGCGATCAGCTCGATGTCGGTGAAGGACTCGTACATGGTCGTGCTCCTTTCTGCTCGGTGGTGGGAGTGCGTCAGCACTGGTGGAGGGTGACGTCGCCCGAGGCGGTGGTGGCCCGCACCTCGAGGTAGGGCTGGTCGGCGGCGGGCTCGCCCGTGGGCGGCAGGCTGGACGAGAGCCGTCCGCTCGCGGTGCGGACGTCGGTCCACACCGGCGTCCCGGCGCGTACGCCGATGCGGACGTCGCCGCTGGCGGTCCGGGCGGTCACCCGACCCGACGCCGTCTCGCCCACGACGAGGTCGCCCGACCCGGTGGTGAAGACGGCCTCGCCGCCCAGCGTGCCCACCTGGGCGTCGCCGGAGCCGGTCTTGATGGCCACCTCGTCGCCGACCACGCCGACGCGCACGTCCCCGCTCCCGGTCGTGACGACCAGGCTGGAGTCGGCGCGCCGCACGAGGACGTCGCCGGAGCCGGTCTTGACCCGCGCCTCGCCGGCGAGGTGCTCGGCGACGAGGTCGCCGGAGCCCGACTGGACGACGGTGTCGCCGTCGACGACGTCGAGCGAGATGTCGCCCGACCCGGCGTCGACGCGGGTGTCGTCGAAGCGCCCGTGCAGGCGTACGTCGCTGCTGCCGACCTTGGCGTCGACGCGGCTGGCGACCGGCAGCTCGACGACGACCTCGGCGCGGGGGTCCTTGCCGAAGAAGCCGCCGCTGCGCTGCGGCGCGATGATCGCGATGCGGCGCGGTCCGTGGCCCTCGGACAGGTCACGGACGTCGTACTCCTCCGCGCGCTCGCCGGTGATCCGGACGGTCGTCTCGGTGGTGGAGGTGGCAGTGACGTCGACGAGGCCGCGGCCGTTCTCGACGTAGAGGTCGATCGGCTCGGGGGTGTCGAAGCTGAGGTCGAGGTGCTGGCTCATCGGTGTCTCCGGTCGGTGTGAGGGTGTGCTCGTCCGACGGGCCGGCCGGTGCCGGTCCGCTGTGGTGCGGTGTGGTGGTGGGCTGCGGTGCGGCTGGCCGTCAGAGCCAGCCGGTCATCCGCCTGGCGTTGCCCTGCTTCCGGGTGGCCGCGAACGGGTCGTAGCCGACGAACGGGATGCTGCTGAGGTCGACGTCGATGTTGATCGCGTGGTCGTTGGAGGCGGCGCGCACGACGCCGACCAGCCAAGTGTTGAGGCTCTGCCCGGCGGCCGCGGCCCGCTCCTCGGCGCGGGCCTTGACGGCCTCGGGGATGCGGAGGGTGATCCGGGCCAGGTCGCCGTCCTCGTCCTCCGGCGGTGCCGGGGCCGCGGGCGGGGGAGGCGGTGCCGGGACGGCGCTCGGCGGCGCGACCTCGACGACGAAGTCGAGCTGGCGACCCACCAGGCGTACGTCGACGCTGCCGTCGGGCAGCTCGGCGGTGATCTCGGCCGCGGCGTGGGAGATGGCCTCCATCAGGGCGAGGCGTGCGCTCGGGTCGAGGGCGTAGGCCAGGCGCTCCGCGGCCTGCTTGAGCTCCTCGCCACCGGCCTCGGCCGCGGCGAGGAGGTCGCGGCGGAGGGAGTCGACGTACGGCGTGATGTCCATGCGCACCATGATGACACCATCATGACGTCACGTCAACGGAAAGATGATGTCATCTGACATCGGCGTGACGTCACCTGCGCGTGCTGGCCGGCCCGGACGTCATACGGACCCGCACCGATGGGTGCGGGTCCGCATGACGCTGGGCCGGGATCAGAGGTCGAAGAGCGAGCCCGAACCGCTGATGTCGACGTCCGTACGCGGCGTGTGGGCCGGGCCGTCGGTGGACGGGGCCGGCTTGGTCGCCGGCTTGGTCGCCGGCTCCTCGGGCTCCTCGGCCGCCGGCTCGTCCGCTGGGACGTCGTCCGCGTCGAGCACCGTCTCCGGGTCGTCCACGGTGGGCGCCTCGGCGATGGGCTCCGCGGCAGGCTCGGCCTCGGGAGCGGGGTCCTCGGGGTCGGCGAAGGTCGCTGCCCGGCTGAGGTCCGCGCCGCTCGGCGGTGAGCTGGGAGTCGATGCCGCTGGCTCGGCCTCGACCTGGGCCTCCGGCTCCGCAGCAGGTGCGGGTGCGCTGGCGGCGGGCGCCGCCGTCGTGGCCGGTGCCTCTAGGTCGAACAGCGAGCCGAGGCCGGAGATGTCGACGTCGGTGGTCGGGGTCGAGGTCGCACCGCTGGACGCCGGCGCGCTCGGCGCGGCAGCTGCCGGCTCCTCGGAGGCGACCGACTCGGGCTCGGCCTCGACCGGCTCGGGCTCGGGCTGCGCCTCCGCCTCCGCCTCCGCCTCTGCCTCGGGCGTCGCCTCCACCTCGGGCTCCGCGGCCGGCGCGGGTGCACTCGCAGCAGGGGCGGCTGTCGTGGCCGGCGCCTCGAGGTCGAACAGCGAGCCGAGGCTCGACAGGTCGGCATCGGTGGTCGGCGTGGACGTCGTACCGCTCGGCGCCGGGGCAGCCTCCGCGACCGGCTCGGGCGCAGCCGCGACCGACTGCTCCGGCCCGGCCTCGGGCTCCGGCGCGGCCTTCGCCTCGGGCTCGGGCGTGGCCTCGGGCGTCGGCTCCGCGGCCCTGGGTGCAGGCGCCTCGGGCGCGGCGATGTCGAAGAGCGATCCGCCGCCGCCGAGGTCAGCCGGGGCGGGGGTCTCGGCGGGCGCACTGGGGGTTGAGTCGCTGGGAGACTCAACGGCGACGGCGGGCTCTGCGGCCGCGGTCTCCGGCTCGCTGGGGGTGCCGAGGTCGAAGAGCGATCCGCCCGCGCCGAGGTCGGTGGCCGGCGTCTCGGCGGGCACACTCCCGGTTGAGTCGCTGGGAGACTCAGCCTCGACGGTGGGCTCAGGGGTGGGCTCGGGCGCGGGGGTGTCGAAGAGCGAGCCGGACTCGGCGGGCTTCGCGGCCGACGCCGGCTCCGCGGGAGCGGGCTCCTCGGGGGCGGGCGTGTCGAAGAGCGACGAGCCGCCCGACGCCTTGGCGGCGGGGCCGACGTCGGCGGTCTCGGTGACGGTGTCCTCGGTGACGGTGACGTCACCGGCCTCCGGCTCGTCCTTGGTGGCGACGTCGGTGTCGGCGACGGCGGCGGCGGGAGCCGCAGCAGCAGAGGACCCGGGCGCGGCCTTGGTCGCCTGCTCGCCCTTCACCGATGCCAGCAGCATCTGCGCGACGTCGAGGACCTCGACCTCCTCGCGCGCCTCGCCCTTGCTCTGCTGCATGGTGAGGCCGTCGGAGAGCATCACGCGGCAGAAGGGGCAGCCGACGGCGATCTGGTCGGCGCCGGTGCCGACGGCCTCCTTCGTGCGGTTCATGTTGATCCGCTCGCCGATGTTCTCCTCCATCCACATGCGCGCGCCGCCGGCGCCGCAGCAGAAGGACTTCTCGGAGTTGCGCTCCATCTCGATGACCTCGGCTCCGGGCAGCACCTGGAGCAGCTCGCGCGGCGGCGAGTAGACCTCGTTGTGGCGACCGAGGTAGCACGGGTCGTGGTAGGTGATCGAGCGCTTCGCCGCACCCGCGCCGTCGGTGACGGGCGTCAGCCTGCCCTCGCGCACGAGGCGGTTGAGCAGCTGGGTGTGGTGGACGACCTCGAGCTCGATGCCGAAGTCCTTGTACTCGTTCTTGAGCGTGTTGAAGCAGTGGGCGCAGGTCGAGACGACCTTCTTGACCTTGTACTCCTTGAACGTCTCGACGTTCTGCTGGGCCAGGCCCTGGAAGACGAACTCGTTGCCGGCGCGACGGGCCGGGTCACCGGTGCAGGTCTCGCCGTTGCCGAGCACGCCGAAGGAGATGCCGGCCATGTCGAGCAGCTCGGCCACCGCACGCGTGGTCTTCTTCGCGCGGTCCTCGTACGCCCCGGCGCAGCCGACCCAGAACAGCCAGTCCACCGACTCGAGGGACTCCAGGTCCTCGCCGACGACCGGCACCTCGAAGTCGAGGCCCTTGGCCCAGTCCATGCGAGCCGTGCTCGACATGTTCCACGGGTTGCCCTTGTTCTCCAGGCCCTTGAAGAGCTGGTTGAGCTCGGCGGGGAAGTTCGACTCCACCAGCAGCTGGTAGCGCCGCATGTCCATGATGTGGTCGACGTGCTCGATGTCGACGGGACACTGCTGGACGCAGGCGCCGCACGAGGTGCAGCTCCACAGCACGTCCTCGTCGATGACGAACGGCGCGTCCTCGGGGTTGTAGAAGTAGTCGAGGACGTCCGCGCCGGCGGTGCCGCCGCTCTCGCCCTTGGCGCCGACACCGACGAGCTCGCGCTCGGCGTGGGCAGGGTCACCGTCGTGCTTGGCGTACGCGTGGTCGCGCAGCGCGGTGATGAGCAGCTTGGGCGACAGCGGCTTCTCGGTGTTCCACGCGGGGCACTGCGACTGGCAGCGACCGCACTCGGTGCAGGTGGTGAAGTCGAGGATCCCCTTCCAGGCGAAGTCCTCGACCTTGCCGACGCCGAGCACCGAGTCCTCGTCGAGGTCGTCGATATCGTCGAGCGTGACCGCCTTGCCGTCCGACATCAGCGGCTTCATCGCACCGAGAGCGGTGCTGCCGTCGGACTCGCGCTTGAACCAGATGTTGAACCACGCGGTGAAGCGGTGCCACGCGACGCCCATGGTGATGTTGCGGGCGATCACCATCAGCCAGATCATCGCCAGCGAGATCTTGAAGGCGGCGATGCCGTAGATGAGGTTCTCGAGCGTCTGGGTGTCGTTGGGGTAGAGCGCGTCACCGATCCACGAGGCGATCGGGTAGTGGCTGCGGCCGGCGTCCTCGTCGAGCTTCCACTCCGCGGCGCGGACGAAGAGGATCGCCGCGCCCTCGAGCAGCGCGAGCGCCTCGACGAAGTAGGCCTGCCAGAAGTTCGAGCCGAAGAAGCGGCTGCGGCGGCCCTCGGAGCGCGGGTGGTGCCGCTGGCGGACCAGGATGAGGTAGATGATGCCGACGGTGCTGAGCAGGCCGATGAGCTCGCTGAACCACTCGTAGGGGTACCAGTGGCCGATGAGCGGCCAGGCGAAGGACGGCTCGAAGAGCTGGAAGTACGCCGCCAGCACGGCCGTGCTGAGGAAGAGGAACGCGGCGTAGACGAACCAGTGCATGATGCCGACCCAGTGCCACTGGAGCATCCGCGTGTGGAGGAACGTCTCCTTGAGCATCGTCGTCGTGCGCCCGGCCGGGTTGTCCGTGCGCCCCGGGGCCGGCTGGCCCGCGCGGATCACGCCCAGCATGCGGCGTACGGCCGGGACCAGCATGGCCACGGCGACGGCGGTCAGTGCGAACGAGACGACGATCGCGATCATCTGCATGAAGGGGTGCTCCTCGGTCGGGGCGTACAGAGCCGGAGCATAGATCCGTCCCGGGTGAGGACGGCAGGGCTCGAGCGAGTGAGAAGAATCCTACCCGCAGGTAACTTGAAACCCGGAGGAGCCGTCGTGATCAGTTCACGATCGCGACGTTCTCGACCTCGATCTCGCGGGCGTCCTCGCGGTGGGTCGCGAGCTTCGTCCTGACCTGGTCCAGCGCGTCGGTGAGTCGGGTGACGCCGTCGCGCAGCTTCTGCTGGTGCTCGAGGTGGGCGAGGTGCGACTCGCTGGTCTCGTCCCAGCCAGGCGTGAGCGACTCCACCTGCTCGAGGAGGTCGTCGATCTGCGTGGTGATCTGCTCGGTGGCGTCGGCGAGGGCGGTCTCCAGCGTCGACAGCGAGCCCTGGTGCACGACCAGGCCGCGGGTCACCGGGGACCACCGCCGAGCCGGTCGGCGAGCTGGCCCGAGCGCTCGGCCTGGGCCACGTCGTTGGTGGCGTGCTCCTGGGCGACGTACATCAGGCTCTGCGAGTAGCCGTCGAGGATCGGGCCGAGCGTGATCGCGACGTCGAACCACGCGTTGATGGCCTCGCCGAAGCCGGCGGCCGCCTGCCCGCTGAAGCCCTTGCCGGCCTCGGTCTCGATGGTGGCGCCCAGCGCCTGCAGCGTCTGCTGCAACGGCTCCACCGCGTCGGCGACGGCCTGCGCCGCCGCCTGCATCTCGGAGTAGACAAGTCCGACGGCCACGGCCGCCCCCTCTCGCTCGGGTCGATCGCGACCTTCCTACCCCCTGCGCGGCGATCTCACACACCGGTCCGCCGGCTCGGGACGGTTTGAGCAGCGGTCCCCGGGGGAATCGGGAGCCCATGCCGTCGTACGACTTCGAGGTCGACCTCGAGAGCATGGGCCAGGCCGCCCAGGGGCTCAGCGAGACCGTCCAGCTGTTCAAGGACAAGGACGTCGAGGACCTCGTCCCCGGCAAGGGCGACATCGGCAGCGACGTGGTCTGGGGTGCCCTCGACGAGTTCAAGGGTCGCTGGGAGGAGGGCGTGAACAACCTCTGCCAGGACGTCGAGGAGATGGCCGGTCGCCTCGGCAAGATCGCGATGAACTACTTCGAGACCGACAAGGCCGGCTACGACGCCCTCTCGGCGCTCAAGGGCACCGTCGCCGGCATCAAGGTGATGTGACGTGCCGGACTTCGAGGTCGAGGGCCACCCCGGCAACATCCGCTCCAGGGCCGTGCTGATGGAGCAGAAGGGCCAGCTCTTCTACGACACCGGCGACGCGTTGTCGAGGATCGACGTGTCCGGGTGGACCGGCCGGGCCGCCGACGAGTTCCGCGAGGCGCACGACCTCGAGCCGGACCGCTGGATCAAGGCCGGCAACGGCTTCAAGAAGGCCGCCGGAGGCCTCACGACGTACGCCGGCGTGCTGGAGGACGCCCAGCGGCGCGCGGCGGAGGCGAAGGCCGAGCACGAACGCGGGCAGCAGGAGTCGGAGAACGCCCGCACGCAGTACGGGTCCTACATGGACCGGATGCGTGCCTACTGGAGCAGCGGTGGCACCGACCAGGCCCAGCCGTTCGTCGACTGGGGCGACCCGATCCAGCAGGAGGCACTGCGGGCCATGCAGGCGGTCCGCGCCGACCTCGACAACGCCGCCCACGTGTGCGCGGGTGAGGTCCGGGCCGGCTGCGCCGACGCGCCCGAGGAGCCCAACTGGCTCGAGTCGGGCCTGAAGTTCGTCGGCGGCATCTTCGAGGGCGCCGGCGAGGCGGTGTGGGACCTGCTGACGATGGTTCCGTTCAGCCCGGTCAACCTGGTGATCGACGCCTACAAGCTCGCCACCGGCGACCTCACGCCGGAGGAGCTGGCCAAGACCTACGAGCTCGACGTGGAGAACGCCGTCGACATGGCGCAGGGCATCTACACCGGCCTCACCACCGACCCGATCGGGTTCGGCAAGGAGCTCGGCAAGAGCCTGCTCGACTGGGACACCTGGGCCGACGACCCGGCCCGAGCGATCGGTCACCTCGTGCCCGACGCCATCGCGGCCGTCGCGACCGGCGGCGCCGGCGCGCTCGCGACGCGGGGCGGCAAGCTCGCGACGGACGGTCTCGACGCCCTCTCCGACATGGGCAAGCTGCGCCACCTCGACGACCTGAGCAACGGCCGTCTCTACTCGATGATGGACGACGTCCCGCACCGCACGACCTTCTCCCCCGACCAGCTCGGCAGCTCCCGGGTCGACGACGTCCTTTCCCGGCACGACACCTCCCGCGGCGAGCTCAACGACCTGATCAACAAGCCGTCCTCGCAGCTCACCAGCTCCGAGCGGGACCTCATCAACGCGGTGCGCAACGACCTCCCCGCGCCCACCCCCGACACGGTGATGCAGAAGGTCATCGACCAGCCCTACTTCGACGAGAAGACCGGCGAGCTCAGGTGGGGCGACTCGGACAACTACGTCCTGGACCGGTACACGCCCGACGAGGTGCGTGGCGCCGTGACGGTGGCCGACGACACCGCACACCTCGGCAATCCGCGAGACATCAACGAGAGATTGCGCCTCGACTACGACGGCACCCACCACACGCCCGACGACGCCTCGACCCACGTGATCCGGTTCCAGTCCGACCAACCCGACTTCGAGGTGCCGCGCAACCAGGACATGACGGGATCCCCCTCCAGCTACGACGACTGGAACCAGCCCTTCACCGGCAATGGCTTCACGAGTGCAGCGGATGATGTGATTCCCGAGTACGCCGTACCGCGGGGCGAGACCGTGACGATCAGGGAGGGTGCCGAGATGTGGGAGATCACCGACTCGGGGACGCAGCGCCTCGTCGCCGTCCTGCGCACGGTCGACGGTGTGCCCTCGTGGATCCCGCAGGGCAACTGATGGCGCTGCCGGATCGAGGGACCTTCGCGGTCCGGGGCGGGGTGACCTACGAGGTGGCCTCGGCGGCCGCGGACGCGGTGACGTTGCGCGTGCCCGGCGACCCGGGCCCTCTGCCCGACCAGCTCGAGGGCGGTGTCCGGCGAGATGGTGACCGCTGGGCCAGGGTCCGCAAGTCGAGCCTGGAGCGCTACTTCACCCGCCACGTGACCGTGCTGTGGCAGGGAGAGGAGTTCGGCCTCGGCCGAACCACCGGGGACCGCGCGGAGATCCACGGCAGCTCGCCGACCGTGGCTGACAGGCTGGGGCTCGAGGGCGACCAGTACAACGGGTTCCGCGCGACCGTCCCGGTCGAAGAGCTGACCGTGGTCGACGTACGCGAGAAGGAGATCGATGTCTGAGGCCGACCAGCAGCGTCCGGTGCTGCAGAAGCTGCTGACGCACGGCCTGGGCACCGCGATCGTCGACGAGGGCTACGACCACGTCGGCGGGGTGGTCGTGCTCGCGAGCGACGCCGCGGCGCTGCGCACTCCCGACCAGCTGCTCCGGGCGTACGGCTTCGAGGACGGTCAGGAGTTCGTCGACGTCGTGCGCTTCGAGCTTCCGCCGCTGGCGTCGCTGACCAACCCCGTGGCGCCCGACACCGGTCGGCAACCGCTCTACCCAACCGGTTTCCTCCGCAGCGACGAGGTCGTGCCTGTGTGGGAGCTGACCCGGACGCGCTACTCCTACGGTGCGGAGTACTGGCGGATCCGCGCCGATGGCGAGCAGCGGTGCCTCTCGGCCTACCAGGGCGCCGCCCGCGGCTGGCGCGGCGCGAAGGGCTGGCGTCCGTGGAGCCTCCTCGTCGGTCCGCGTGCGCGGTGGCGTGGGTCGGAGCTCGCCGCCGACGTCGTCGGCGAAAGCGTGCTCCTCAGCATGCGCGGCGAGACCGGTCCCGAGGGCTGGGAGCAGGTCCGTCCGCAGACCTGGGTCGCGGCCGTCCCGGCGTCCGAGTGCGAGCTCTTCGAGGTGGTGCTCACAGCGACCTGGCAGGGCGTACCGGTCCGGGTCCTCTCCTCGGGGCCCGCCGGTGCTCGGGTGCTCCTCCTCATCGACGACGCCGATCACGCCGCGGTCCTCGGTGCCGACACCGTCGAGCCGGGCGTCTTCGAGGTGACCGTCTCGCCGGCCGACCTCGCGGACAGGCATGGCGTCACCAACGAGCTCGTCCCTGGCCCTGATCCGCGACCGTGACGGACACGATCGACGACCTGCGCGCCGAGCTCGCCGCGGCAGGGATCGACCCCTCCCAGGTGCAACGCGGCCCGGACGTGACGTCGTGGGACGAGGGCACCTACGTCTGGGCGGCCTCGGTCGACGGTGTCGTCCTGCGCCAGCTGGGGCGGACCCGAGACGACGACCGCCTAGAGGAGTTCGCCTCCGAGGCAGACGTCGTGATCGAGCTCCGCAGGCGCCTCCTGCAGCCGACGCGCACGATCGACGCCGACGAGCGGGCCGCCGTCCGGGAGCGCATGCAGGCGCGCGCGGCGGAGACGCTCGCCCGCCTCGAGGCCGGACGTGACTGAGCCGCTGGTGGCAGCGACGCTGAGGCCTCAGGCCCGGCGTACGCCGACCACGCGGCCGCCCCGCGAGAGCTCGACGGTCATCAGGACCCGCTGCTTGCCGGGTGCCTTCGCGCAGTAGGTGAACTCGCGGCCCAGCCGTTGCCACGGCTGGCCGACGCGCCGCATCAGCGCGCGGGCCCGCAGGCCGGCGTCCGCCGTCTTGGTGAAGGCGCGCACCGGGAGCCGCAGCCCCGGGTTGCGGCAGGAGTCCGGCGCCAGGCCCCACGCGCGCTCCCAGGTCTGGAGGTAGGCCTCCGCGCCGCGCGCGAGGTCGGTGCCGAGGGCGGCGCCGTCGGCGCCCGCCACGTGCTCGGCGTCCTCGACCCAGTCGGCGTACAGGCCGTAGTGGGAGACGCCGTCGGTGTTGATGTCGTAGACCCGCTCCCCGCTGCGCTGCCGGTCGACGCGGACGCCGCCGAGGCCGGTGAAGGGGTACGTCACCGGGGCGGGCGCGTCGGCCCCGCGGGGGTCGCCCTGGGCGCCGAAGCCGTTCATGTCGGAGCCGAACCCGAAGCCGAAGTAGAACCGGTCGTCGGTCCAGCCGAGGTGCTGGCGCCACTTCTCGACGAAGCCGGTCGAGTCGCCGGCGTAGGGAGCCACGAAGCCGCCGAGGCGGTAGATCCGCGGGTAGGCGTCCGGTGTCGACCAGGAGTGCGAGGAGACCACGCCGACCGGGCGGCCGGCGGCCTGCTGCTGCTCGAGGTAGTCGAGCGCGGCGTTGCGACCGGCGACGCTCATGTGGTCGGGGTCGAAGAGGATCTTCTGGTCGATCATCGCCGACAGCAGCCGCTCCCCGAGCGGGCTCAGCCCGAGCCGGTTGCAGTGCGGGCCGGCGGGGTAGAGCGGGGCCGCCTGGACGCCGGTGTCGCCGAAGAGCTTCCAGATCGCCCCGAAGATCGCGTCCTGCTCCGGCGTCGACGGCTCCCGTCCGGTCAGGTCGCCGAGGTTCGGCGACTGGAGCCGGTCCTCCGTGCCCGTGGGGTACGACCGCGGGCACTGCTCCATCCGCAGGAACGAGCCGGTGCTGAGGAAGTTGGCGCTGTTGGTGAGCGTGCCCGTGGTCCCGGCGTCGCCGGCCACCCCGGTGAAGGCGTTGTCGAACTTGTTGGTCAACTCCATCTGGCTGACCCCGAGCCGGCGCATCTCGGTGAGCTCGGCGAGCATCTGCTCCTCGGTGCACGTCGGCCGGCCGAGCTGGACGTTGCACCCCAGCGGCACCGAGGTCTCCATGCCCATCACCACGGCGAGCTTGCCCTGGTTGATGACACGCCGCGCCTCGAACGGGTCCGTGACGATGCGGTACCAACCCCGGCCGGGTCCCCCGTGCTGGGCGTCGACGTAGTCCTGCATCTCCCGCATCCGCTGCGCCTGGAGGCGTACGGCGTCGCGGTCGTCGCAGGAGTTCTTCTTCAGCGGGTAGACCGTGCACAGGACGTGGTTCTCGGTCAGCAGGCTGGTGTGGAGGCGCAGTCCCGCGCGCCACGAGCGCTCGAGCCACGTGTAGTAGACCTGCTGGTGGGTCAGCGAGTGCGGGTTGGGCCAGTAGGAGAAGGTCGGCCACCCCACCGGGTCGTGGCCCGTGCCGGGGGTCTGCTCGGCCAGCACGTCCTCGAGCAGCGCACCGCGGCCGTCGGCGAGCTGGTGGTCGGGGCAGTCGACGAGCGCAGCCGGTGCGCCGTAGCGGTGGAAGGGCGGGCTGCAGATGACGCGCCCGCCGAGGAACTCGTGGGTCTGGCCGTGCACGTGCGGGTCGGCCCAGCCGCGCACCTCCTGGAACGGTGTCACGCCGCCGAACGGGCGTCCGCTGACGTTGGTCCCGACCTCGGGGAAGGCCGTGCAGCCGCTCGTGCGGCGCAGGCGCAGCGGTTCCGCCGTGCCAGTGGTGAATCCCCCGGCGCTCCGCGCCAGGCCGCGGCCGTCGGCGAGGGTGAAGGTGAAGCGGCCGGTGCGGGTGCGGCGTACGGTCCAGTCGGCCGCGGGCGAGGGAGCGCTCGCCCAGGTGGTGCCCGAGCCGGTCGCGGCGAGGAAGGTGCGGTCGGTGGCGTGGAGGAGGTAGGTCCCGAGGCCGGTGGCCTGGAAGGTCAGCGGCCGGCCGCCGAGGCGGTAGCAGCCGCCGGCCATGGCGTATCGGCTCTCCGGCACCAGCCGCCGTGGGCTGCGCAGCGGCACGCCCACGAGGCGCGGGCCGCGCTGGGTGCGCTGTCGTGCGACCTGCTCGCGGCTCGCGGCGCGCTGCCGGGACGTGGTGGGGTCGGGAGCGCTCGCCGCCTCGCCGGAGCGGCTGATCGCGTTCTTCGTCGCGGGGTCGTGCACGTGACCGTGGCCGTCGTCGACCGAGCCGTCGCCGATCGTCTCGACTCCCTCCGTCGCGTGCGTGTGGGGACGCTGCTCCGCCGTGACCTCGGCGCGCTGGCGGGCCTGGGCGTCGTACGTCGACGGCAGGCTCGGTGCCCCGGTGCCGCTCGGGCCGGCGGCGAGGACGCCGCCCACCACCAGGCCGCCCGCTGCCAGGACGGAGATCACGATGCGCTGCACGGGGCGGGGGGTCGGGGTCACGGCGGCTCCTTGTCGTCGCGGGCTCAACGAGCCGCCCCCGTGGCGGGCTACGTCACGAGGAGCGCGGGGCCGGGCCGCTGACGCGTCGGCTCAGCCGGGAAGCGGTCGCCGCGACGGCTGCCGCGATGTCGGCCACGTCGGCACCCTCGTCGCTCGGGAACGTCACGGCCACACCTGCGACCGGGTGTGCGTTGTGGTCGAGCACGGCCACCGCGACGCTCTGCAGGCCCGGAGTCACCTCGCCGTCCTCGGTGGCGTGCCCGCGCTGGCGGGTCTCGGTGAGGAGCGTGCGCAGGGCGCTGAGGGACGTCGGTCCCAAGCCATGCCGGTCGACGAAGGCGCTGCGGTCGGGGTAGAGCGCCCGCACCTGGCTGGCCGGGAGCGCGGCGAGGATGGTGCGACCCGAGGCGGTGAGGTGCGCGGGCAGGCGTACGCCGACGTCGGTGACCAGGGGCGGACGCCCGGGCGCACGTTCCTCGACGACGTAGAGCACGTCGCGTCCGTGGAGCACGGCGAGGTGCGCCCCGTGCCCGGTCCGGTCGACCAGCTCGGCCAGCGGACGTCGCGCGAGCCGGGCCAGCGGCTCCTGACGGGTGAAGCCGCTGCCGACCTCGAAGGCGGCCACGCCGAGGCCGTAGCGGTGCTCGTCGGGCAGGTGCACGACGAAGCCCTCGTCGATCATCGTGTTGATCAGGTGGTAGGCCGTGCTGCGCGGCAGGTCGCAGGCGCGCACGATCCGGTCGAGCGGCACCGGGTCCGCCTGGGTCGCCAGGAACCGCAGCACCCGCAGGGTGCGGGTGGCGGCGGGGACCTGGCTCACCGGCGGGCCTGCTCGGCGCGCAGCAGCGTCAGGACTGCTCGCTGTCCTTGCGGGTGAACCAGCCGCCGGAGCCGTCGGTCTCGATCGGCCTGCCCGGCATCTCCTGGGCACCCGGGGTGCGGCGCGGGAGTCCGGGGCTGGTGGCGGGCTGCTCCGTGTCGGCGGGCTGCTCCGCGGCGGTGGTCTGGGCAGTGGTCTGGGCGGTGGTCTCGGAGGCGGGCTCCACGTTCACCTCCGACGGCGACGTCGGCTGCTGGTCGACGGTGCCCGCGACCTGGGGTGCGTAGTCGTCGGCCTTGTGGTCGACGCGCGGGTCGAGCCGGTCGGCGGCACGGACCTGGGCCTCGTGGGCGGCCTCGACCTGCTGGGCCTCCAGGCGGGCGGCCTCCGCCTCGGCCTCGGCCTTCTCCGCGACGGCGCGTGCCTCGGCGGCCTCGGCCTCCGCGGTCGCCGCCCGGTCCTGGGCGGGCGCGATGGTGCCCTGTGCCTCGGTGGCGGCCTTCGTGCGCAGCTCGTCGGCGCGCTCGATGTTGGCCTCGCGGTTCTTGCGCTGGATCACGACGAACGCCACGGCCAGCACGACGAGGACGATGACGGCGATGACGGCGATGACGATGAACGTGGTCACAGGTTTCCTTCTTCACGACGACGACGGAGCCCCAGTCTGGCACCCGTGACGGTCGTGTCCAGCGTGATGTCCCGGTGTGGCCGTGTCGACCACGCCGGGCCCGGCGCGCGGGGCGTCGGGCCCGGCGGGCTCCGGCGTCAGGTGCGGGGCGTCTCCCCGGCGTCGCCGCGGTGCCGCGCCGATCCGTCCACCGGGTCGGCGGTGGTGCTCGTGCCCGTGCCGTGGCCCGGGGTGTAGTCCGTCGACGACGTGTCGACCCGCGGGTCGACGGCGTCGGCGGTCCGCATCTTGTCCTCGGTCACGGCCTGCTGCTGCGTGGCCGCGACCTCGGCCTCGCGCGCCTGCTGCTGGGCGCGCTCGGCCTCGAGTCGGGCCCGCTCGGCCTGCGCGGCAGTCTCCTGGGCACGCACCTGCGCCTCGGGGACCTCCGACGCGTGCGCGTGCGCCTCTTCCCGGAGGTGCTCGGCGTGCTGGTGCTGCTTCTTGCGGCGCTGCTGCGTCACCAGCCAGGCGGCGAGCGCCACCGCGACCAGGACGACGACCGCGACGATGATCCAACCGGTCGTTCCCATGGCGTTCCTCCCATTCCGGCGACCCCGGACGGGTCGTCCATCCTTCACCGTGCCACAGGTCGCGGTGGCGCGCCCGCGCCCGTCATCCGTACGGGTGAGGCCCCCCGATCGTCGCGAGGTCTGGGATCCGAGACACCAGAGCCTCGTCATGGGGTGGTGACGACCCTGCGCCGGGAGTTTGATGATGAGCATGCAGAACATCCAGGTCGGGGTCGGTCCCGTCTCCTTCGAGGACCTCGTGCGGGTCGCCCGCGACGGGGCCGCCGTCGAGCTCACCAGCGACGCCCTCGAGGCCGTCGACCGCGCCCGGGCCGTCGTCGAGGCGCTGGCCGCCGGCGAGACGCCGACCTACGGCGTCAGCACCGGCTTCGGCGCCCTCGCCACCCGCCACATCCCGACCGAGATGCGCGCCCAGCTCCAGCGCTCGCTCGTCCGCTCGCACGCGGCCGGCTCCGGTCCGGAGGTCGAGCGGGAGGTCGTCCGGGCGCTGATGCTGCTGCGCCTCTCGACCTTGGCGACCGGACGCACCGGCGTACGCCGTGGGACCGCGCAGCTGCTGGCGGACCTGCTCACGCACGGCATCACGCCGGTGGTGCGGGAGTACGGCTCGCTCGGGTGCTCGGGCGACCTCGCGCCGCTGTCGCACTGCGCGCTGGCGCTGATGGGGGAGGGCGAGGTGCGTGACGCCTCGGGCACCCTTGTGCCGGCCGCCGACGCGCTCGCCGCCGCTGGTCTCGCCCCGGTCGAGCTCGCGGCCAAGGAGGGCCTGGCCCTCATCAACGGCACCGACGGCATGCTCGGCATGCTGGTCATGGCGATCGCCGACCTCCGGATGCTGCTGCGCACCGCCGACGTCGCCGCCGCGATGAGCGTCGAGGGCCAGCTCGGCACCGACCGGGTCTTCGCGCCGGAGCTGCAGGCCATCCGCCCGCACCCCGGCCAGGCGCTGTCGGCGGCGAACCTCACCGCGCTCATGGCGGGCTCCGCGATCGTGGCCTCGCACCGCACCGGGCCGGACAGCTCGGTGGAGTGCAACCGGGTGCAGGACGCCTACTCCCTGCGCTGCTCGCCACAGGTGCACGGCGCCGCCCGCGACACCGTCGAGCACGCCGCCACGGTCGCGGGCCGCGAGCTCGCCAGTGCGGTCGACAACCCGGTCGTCATGGTCGGACCTGACGGGCAGGGTCGCGTGGAGTCCAACGGCAACTTCCACGGCGCCCCGGTCGGCTACGTGCTCGACTTCCTCGCGATCGTCGCCGCCGACGTGGCCTCGATCAGCGAGCGGCGTACGGACCGGTTCCTCGACCGGGCGCGCAGCCACGGGCTCCCGCCCTTCCTGGCCGACGACCCCGGGGTGGACAGCGGGCACATGATCGCGCAGTACACCCAGGCCTCGATCGTCTCCGAGCTCAAGCGGCTCGCAGTCCCGGCCTCGGTCGACTCCATCCCCTCGAGCGCGATGCAGGAGGACCACGTCTCGATGGGCTGGAACGCCGCGCGCAAGCTGCGCCGCTCAGTCGACGGCCTGTCGCGGGTGGTCGCCGTCGAGGTGCTCACCGCCGCTCGCGCGCTCGACCTGCGGGCGCCGCTGACCCCGTCACCCGCCACCGGTGCGGTCGTCGAGCTCCTGCGGTCCTCCGGCATCCAGGGCCCGGGGCCCGACCGCCACCTCTCGCCCGAGATCGAGGCCGCCGTCGGTCTCGTCCAGTCCGGCGCGGTCCTCGCCGCCGCCGAGTCCGTGATCGGAGAACTCCAGTGAACGACAGATTGCCGATCCACGCCGCCACCGGCACCGAGCTGACCGCGAAGTCGTGGCAGACCGAGGCGCCGCTGCGGATGCTGATGAACAACCTCGACCCCGACAACGCCGAACGCCCCGAGGACCTCGTCGTCTACGGCGGCACCGGCAAGGCGGCGCGCAGCTGGGAGGCGTACGACGCCATCGTCCGCACCCTGCGCGACCTCGAGGACGACGAGACGCTGCTCGTGCAGTCCGGCAAGCCGGTCGGCGTGATGCGCACCCACGCCTGGGCGCCGCGGGTGCTGATCGCCAACTCCAACCTCGTCGGCGACTGGGCCGACTGGGAGGAGTTCCGCCGGCTCGAGGACCTCGGGCTGACGATGTACGGCCAGATGACGGCCGGGTCGTGGATCTACATCGGCACCCAGGGGATCCTGCAGGGCACCTTCGAGACCTTCGCCGCGATCGCGGACCTCCGCTTCAGCGGGACCCTCGCCGGCACCATCACCGTGACCGCCGGGCTCGGCGGGATGGGTGGCGCGCAGCCGCTCGCGGTGACGATGAACGACGGCGTCGCGATCTGCGTCGAGTGCGACCAGCACCGCATCGACCGCCGCCTCGAGACCCGCTACCTCGACGTCCAGGCGCGCGACCTCGACCACGCGATCGAGCTCGCGCTCGAGGCACGCGACGAGCGCCGCGGTCTGTCGATCGGCCTGCTCGGCAACGCCGCCGAGGTGCTGCCCGAGCTGCTCGAGCGGCACCTCGCCCGCAACGAGGCGGGGGACGGCCCGCTGGTCGACATCGTCACCGACCAGACCTCTGCGCACGACCCGCTCTTCTACCTCCCCGCCGGGACGGCGTACGACGACTGGGAGCGCGAGCGCACGCGAGATCCCCGCGGCTTCACCAAGCGCGCGCAGCAGTCCATGGCCACGCACGTGCGGGCGATGGTGGAGTTCCAGGACGCCGGTGCCGAGGTCTTCGACTACGGCAACTCGATCCGCGACGAGGCCCGCAAGGGCGGCTACGACCGGGCGTTCGAGTTCCCCGGCTTCGTGCCGGCGTACATCCGGCCGCTGTTCTGCGAGGGGAAGGGCCCGTTCCGGTGGGCCGCGCTGTCCGGCGACCCCGCGGACATCGCCGCCACCGACCGCGCCATCAAGGAGCTCTTCCCGGCCGACGAGAAGCCGGAGTACGCCCGCCTGCACACGTGGCTCGACATGGCCGCCGAGCGGGTGCAGTTCCAGGGCCTGCCGGCGCGGATCTGCTGGCTCGGCTACGGAGACCGCCACCGCGCGGGGCTGAAGTTCAACGAGATGGTGGCCAGCGGCGAGCTGAAGGCGCCGATCGTCATCGGCCGCGACCACCTCGACTGCGGCTCGGTCGCCTCGCCCTACCGCGAGACCGAGGCGATGCTCGACGGCTCCGACGCCATCGCCGACTGGGCGATCCTCAACGCGCTGGTCAACACCGCCTCCGGTGCGACGTGGGTGTCGTTCCACCACGGCGGCGGCGTCGGCATCGGTCGCTCGCTCCACGCCGGCCAGGTCACGGTCGCCGACGGCACTGCGCTCGCGGCGGAGAAGATCGAGCGGGTGCTCACCAACGACCCGGGCATGGGCGTGATCCGCCACGTCGACGCGGGCTACGACCGCGCCGCCGAGGTCGCGCAGGAGCGCGGCGTACGGATCCCGATGTCCGAGGGCTGAGCGCCCTCAGCGGACGCGGACCCTGACCCAGCGGCTGGACCGCGACCAGCCCGTGGCGTTGAGCGCGGCGACCCTGATCCTGTAGGTGCCGGGCCGCAGCTTCAGCACCAGCTTGCGGGTCGATCCCCTGGCGGACCTGTCGGTCCCCCTGGAGAGGTCGACCCGGTAGGTCCTGACCGAGCTCGTGGGGCTGCTCGCAGCCGACCACCTCACGACGACCTTGCGCCCGGTGACCTTCACCCTCGGAGGCGCCATGCGGAGCGGCACGGCCGCGGTCGGCGTGGTGGGCGTCGACACCGGGACCGGCGGGGGTGTCGGGGTGGGGGTAGGGGTGGGGGTGGGGGCGGGCGGGTTTCCGGTGTCGACGACCCCCACAGGCGTGACGGCCAGGGGCTGGGACTCCGCAGACGTGCCCACACCGTTCGTGGCGGTCACGCTGATCGTCCAGGTCACGCCGTTCGTCAGGCCGGTGAGGGTGGTGCCGAGCGCCGGGGCCGCGACGGCGTACCGGCGGTCGACCTCCCCCGCGGACCGTGCGATCACCGTGTAGCCGGTGATCACCGAGCCGTTGTCCGCGGGCGCCGTCCAGGAGACCGATGCCGTGCCGTCGCCCGACATGACCATGATGAGGAGTGGCGCTGCGGGGACGGCATCCGGGCGGTCGACGACGACCGTCGCGGTTGCCCGGACCGACTCGCCGACGGCGTTCACAGCGGCCACGCCCACGGTGTGGGTGCCCTCGGTGAAGCCCGACTCGTCGGTCATCGTGATGTTCCGGCCGTCCGGGTCCACCTCTCCCAGTCGCACGCCGTCCAGGTAGATCGCGTAGCCCGAGATCGGCTGGGTGCCGGAGCTGCTCGGCTCGGCCCACCAGACGGAGATCGTGTCGGTGCCCGCGTCGTACGAGGAGGTCACGCTGCGGGGAGCGCTGGGCGCGGCGGGCGGCGGGGCGAGCGTGGTGCCCGAAGTCGTGGCCACCGGTCCGGCAGCCGTCGCGTTGACCGCACGGACCGACAGGGCGTACGACGTCCCAGCGGCCAGCGCGGTGAAGACGTGGCTGCGGGCCGTTGCGGGCAGTGTCCAGGTCTGGGTCGTCCCCGAACGGCTGACGACGTAGCTCGTGACCGGGCTGCTGCCCGGGTCCGCCGGGGCCTGCCAGGACAGGGTCAGGCTGCCCAGTGCCGCGGACCCGGCGGCGGCGCTCTGCGGGGCGCTCGGTGCGCCGGACGGAACGTCCTCGCATCCCGTGGCCGTGACGGTGTAGGCGCCGAGGCTGCCGTAGTCGTCGTACCCGCCGGCGGACCAGCTGCCCTCGCCGACCGCCTCGACGGAGACGGTCCAGCCGGGACCGGTGGACGGGACGGTGAGCGTGGCGTCGACGCCCGTCGCGGTGGTGCCGTCGCCGTACCCGGAGACGGGTGCGGAGGTGGCAACCACGCTGCCGTCGCCGGCGCGGAGGACCGCCCGCACGTCGAGGTTCGGGGCGAGGGGGGCGGGGGCGACCGCGACGACGGCGCCGGACGTGCAGTGGCCGAGGAGGAACGTGTCGACGTCGCTCGCGTCGGTGATGTACGTCGTCCCAGTGAGCAGCGCGGCGGGCGCGTCGACCGCGTCGGGTGCCTCGTCCGTCCGACGGCCGAGATATCCGGTCAGCACCGCGACGTCGTCCTGGGCGGAGTTGTCGGCCCCCGGGTAGGACCCGTGGCTCCACTGGACGATCGGCTTGTAGTAGCCCACCCCCATGATGGGTGCCCAGCTCCCGTGCCCCATGTAGTAGCCCTGGGTCGTGGTGCCGTGGTGCCGCAGCCCGAGGTTGTGCCCCGCCTCGTGCGACGCCGCCTCAGCCACGCCCTTGGCGTCGCCGACTGCCTGCGGGAACACCCAGGCCGGCTGGTAGCGGGACGCGATCTCGTCGAAGACGTCCAGGTAGGCGACACCGCCGCAGGCCCCGTCGCAGATCGTGGTGTGCGCGTCGTTGCTCGGCGAGACCAGCACCCGCGTGCCGTACGTCGTGTCGAGGGGGTCGGTCCGCACCAGGCCGTCATGGCCGGGGTCCTCGGTGGTCACGTCGACACCGAACGGCGCGTAGTCCTCCGCGACGATCGCCCAGACCTCCTGGACCTGACGCTTCTCGCTGTCGCTGAAGCCGGCGCCGTCGCCGGCGGGGTCCCAGGCGGGATGAAGGCCGGGCGTCACGCCCATGGAGTTCCACGCCGTGCCCGACACGTCGGCGCCGTCCACGTCGAGGAAGATCGTCAGGTCCGCCCCGGGGTTGCTGTGCAGCGTGAACGTCTCGGACAGGGGCGCCACCGCGGGCGCCGTCGGCGCACCCGCCCCGGTCGCCTCGGGGGTGGGCTCGACGAAGTAGGCCCGGCCGTCCACGTCCACCCATGCGGTCGCGTCGTTGCGCAGCAGGGAGCGCAGCTCGCCGGCACGCAGGTCGTTGCGGGCCGCGGCCACCGGCAGCATGTCGCCGAGCCGGCGGATCGCGCGCTCGCCGCGGGCCGGCCCGTCGAGCAGGCGGGGCGCAGCGGTGAGCTGGACGTCCTGCCCGCGCCCCGCAGCCGGGTCGGACTGGGCCACGGCGCCGACGGGCGACGTCGATGCGAGGAGGGCGAGGGCAACGGCCCCGGTGAGGCGGCGAGGGAGGCGTCGGAGCTGGGGCACGGGCACCGAGCGACGGTAGCCAGCACGCAGCCCGGCCGCAGGCGATTGCCGAAGATCGCGCAACGTCGCGGTCCGATGGCTGAGCCGCGGCCGGTGGCAGGGTGTCGGCATGGACGCCGACGCCGCCAAGGCCAACCTCCACGCCTACCTCCAGCACGAGCGCGAGGCGGTGCTCGCCAAGCTCGACGGGCTCTCGGAGTACGACGTACGCCGTCCGCTGACCGTCACCGGGACCAACCTGCTCGGCCTCGTCAAGCACCTCGCGACGTGGGAGGCGCGCTACCTCGGTGAGGTGTTCGGCCGCCCCTTCCCGGAGCCGCTGCCGCGGTGGGACGACGAGGCGGAGCAGTACGCCGACAGCTGGGCGACCGAGGACGAGTCGCGGGCCGACGTCATCGACCGCTACCGCCGGGTCTGGGCCCACGGCGACGCGACCGTCGAGGCGCTCGACCTCGACAGCACCGGCCGCGTGGAGTGGTGGGGGGACGCCGAGGTGCCGCTCTTCAACGTCCTCACCCACCTGCTCGCCGAGACCAGCCGGCACGCCGGCCACGCCGACATCCTGCGCGAGGGGCTCGACGGAGCGGTCGGGACCGACGCGGAGGCGATGGCCGCCGACGGGCCCGACGCCGCCTTCTGGGCTCGGCGGCGTGAGGAGATCGAGGCCGCAGCACGGCGGGTGGACTGACCCGGGGGACTCAGCCGTCCTCGACGGCCACCCACTCGACGACCTTGCGGGTCAGCATGGCCACGACGCCGTCGAAGTCGCCGGAGCCGTCCTCGGCCGCCGCTGCGATCTGGGCGAAGGTGACGGTCTGGAAGACGAGGTCCGCCAGCGGAGCGAGCTCGAGGCCGCGGTCGACGTCGGCGTCGGGGAAGGCGTCGCGCCACGGCCGTGCGTGCGCCTGCATCACCCGCTCCGCCTCGCCCTCGCCGGTCCCGTACCAGTCGAGCACGCGGGCGAGGTGGCTGCCGTCGAGCAACGGGTGCGTCACGCAGCCGTCGGTCCAGTCGAAGATCCGCACCTCACGTCCGTCGTAGGCGACGTTGCCGGGGTGCAGGTCGCCGTGGGAGAGGGTGTCGGGGAGTCCGCACGCCCAGAACTCGCGCACCAGCGCCTCGGCGGCCGCGCCGGCGGTCGTCAGCTCCCACCGCTCGGACTCGGTGAGCTGGGCCAGCTCCGGGCTGGTGGCCAGGACCACGCGCCACGCCGCGAGCGTGGCCTCCAGACCCCGTTCGGGGCAACCTGCGGAGCGGAGCTCGTCGAGCCAGTCGAGTGCCGCGACCTGCGCCCGCGCCCACCGGGGCGCCGCCGCGTCGGCGGCGCCGTCGGCGCGGTCGCGGTCGGAGGCGCCCTGCAAGGGCTCCATCAGCAGCCAGCCGGCTCGGTCGTCCCCCGCCACCAGCAGCGGCACCAGGTGGCCGATCCGCTGGGTGAGGCGGCGCACGATGGCCGCCTCGGCGATGAAGTGGTCGCAGCACGCCTTGAACCACAGCGTGCCGCGGTCGGTCGGGACCTCGAACACGGCTGAGATGCTCCAGACCCGGTGGGTGCGGAGCGGGCCCGTGCGTCGACTCCCGATCGCGGACAGCCGGTCGTCCACCCACGCCTCGACCCGGTCGTGCCACCCGGGACGGAACCAGTCCGGTCGTCGCGGAGGGGCGGAGCCGGTGTACTGCTCGAGGGCCGCGCGCACCGGTGCCCGCCACTGCTCGTCGAGGTCGTCGACCCGTCGCCAGTCGGTGCCGGAGGGCGCTCCGCCGCGCAGCGCAAGGACGTGCAGCCGGTCGGGCGGTCTGTCGGCGTCCTCCTGGGGCAACGTCACGACCGGGGCCAGGTGCACCCCGTGGCCGACGACGGTGGTGGCGTACGCCGTGGGATCGGGCGCGTCATCGTCCTCGCGGTCCTGCACGAAGCTCGGCAGCGCGCCGTTGCCGGTGACGCGGACGCTGTCGTCGCGGACGAGGGCGACGTGGTGCGTGCGCTGCGAGGTGGGCATGCGGAGATGATGACCGGGCGGCCGCCCGTCCGACACCCGATTTCGACGTGGTTGGCGCGAACCCGCGACATTCGGTGCCGCCGTACGTCAGGATCGCTCCATGGCATCGGGGGAGAAGAAGCCGGCGCGCTCGCGCGTCGTGCTGACGGACATCAGCTCGCGGGCGTGGGAGCACCCCGCCGACAGGGGCGCACTGGTCGCGCTGCGCAAGCTCAAGGGCTTCGACGTGCTGCTCAAGACCATGTCGGGGGTCTTCCGCGAGCGGGCGTGGCGCCTGACGCTGCTCGGCTCAGCGGTGCGCGTCGACGAGCGGCAGTTCGCGCGGCTGCACCGGCTGCTGGCCGAGGTCGGCCGCAGCCTCGACGCCACCGACCTGCCCGAGATGTACGTCCAGGCGGACCCGACGCTGACCGCGATCACCGTCGGCATGGACCGCCCGATCATCGTGCTGTCCTCGGGCCTGGTGCACCACCTCGACGACGACGAGCTGCGCTTCGTCATCGGCCACGAGCTCGGCCACGCGGTCAGCGGCCACGCGGTCTACCGCACGCTGCTGGTCCGCCTGCTCGGCCTCGGCGGACTGCTCAACGCGATCCCCGGTGGCGCCATCGGCATCCGCATGGTCACCGTCGGGCTGCTCGAGTGGTCGCGCAAGGCCGAGCTGTCGGCCGATCGCGCCGGACTGCTCGCCGCACAGGACCCGACCGCGGCGCTGCGCACCCACATGAAGCTCGCCAGCGGCGGCACCCTCGACGAGCTCGACGTGACGTCGTTCCTCTCCCAGGGAGCGGAGTACGACGAGGGCGGCGACGTGCGCGAGTCCCTCATCAAGCTCTCCCTGCTGCAGCAGCAGTCGCACCCCTTCGCCGTCGTCCGGGCGACCGAGCTCCGTCGCTGGATTGACTCGGGCGCCTACACCGCGATCCTCGGGGGCACCTACCCGCGTCGCGGCGACGACGACGAGGCCTCGGTCAGCGAGGCCGCGCAGGAGGCGGCCGCGAGCTACGCCGTCGCCTTCGAGCGCACCCAGGACACCCTCGGCCGCCTGGTCCACGACCTCGCCGGCTGGGTCGGCTCGGCGAGCACGTGGATCGGCGACCGGTTCCGTCGCGGCGAGAGCGCCTGAGCAGTCGCCGGCGTGCCTCGCCGGCGACTGCCTCGCCTCAGCGCAGGTCGGAGGGCCGGATCGCGGCGGTCACCGCAGCGGCGTACGCCTGGTAGCCGCGCGCGTTCGGGTGGAACGAGCCGGGGCTCGTCGGGCCGAGGAGCCAGGGCTCCGGGGCGTTGACGCCGTGGTCGAGGAACCGCTTCGTCACGTCGACGAAGGTGTAGCCGTGCGCCTCGGCCGCCGTGCGGATCGTCGCGTTGAGCAGGTCGGCGCCGTCGTTGAGGGCCTCCTGCTCGTCCGGCGAGGCGGCCAGCACCGCGCCGTAGGCCGGGGAGAACAGGCGCGGGTAGCCCGTGACGTAGACGTGTGCGTCGGGGGCGGCCCCGTCGATCCGGTCGTAGACCGCGTCGAGCAGGGCGGGAAGCTGGCCGGTGACGCGACCCCGGGTGAGGGCGAGCGAGCCGGCGCACTGGGCGTCGGTGCCGCCGAGGCAGGCCACGACCGACTGCGACCAGCCGATGTCGTTGCCGCCGATCGACAGCGTCACCACGTCGGTGTCCGCGTCGAGCGCGGCGATCTGCCCCTGCCGGACGAGGTCGGTCGTCGTCGCGCCCCCGCACGCAACGAAGTCGTCGAGGACCAGGCGCATCCGCCCGTCGATCGCTGGTGCCATGGCGGCGTCGGAGCGCCCGCACGGCGCGGTGAAGGACGGGGCTACGCCGTAGCCGAGGCGTACGAGTCGCCGAGGCCGTCGAGGACGTGGGTCGGTGCGGCGGGAGCGGGTCCGGCGAGGCCGGTCGTGACGAGGGCGACGGCTGCGACGAGCGAGCCGAGGAGCGGGCGGTTGGTCATCGTGCGACGGTAGGCCGACGGACGGCGTTTGGCCACAGCCCCAGGGGGCGGACGCAGCGGACCCCGGTCGCCGAGGGGCGACCGGGGTCCGTGACTGGCAGTGGAACTACCAGACGCGCCGGCTCGAGCCACCGATCGGGACGAAGTTGAGCACCAGGCCGACCACGATCAGGATCAGGCCGATGGTGGTCAGGATGCTCTGGGGCAGCAGCAGCCCGAGGATGAGCAGGATCAGTCCGAGGACAATCATGTTTTCGCCTCCTAGTAAGCAGCCCACTGTGGGCGGCCGGTCCACTGTGGCGTCGGGGCCCGGAAAAGGAAAGTCGGTCCGCCCGTAGGGGTGGGCGGTCCAGTCCGCTCGCGGGACGTGGCTCAGTCCGCGGCCAGCGCCCTGACGGCCTCGTCGATGGCGAGCGTGCGACGGGCCGACTCGACGTGGAGGTTCTCCACCATCTTGCCGTTCCAGGTGACCACGCCGGCGCCCTTGCCGTCCTCCCAGGCCGCGATGAGGCCGTGGGCGTCCTCGACCGCCTGCGCGCTGGGGGCGAAGGCGGCGTTGGCGCCCTCGACCTGTCCGGGGTGAATGAGGGTCTTGCCGTCGAAGCCCATCTGCCGGCCCTGCTCGCACTCGGCGAGGAAGCCCTCGGTGTCCTTCACGTCGTTGTAGACGCCGTCGATCACGGCGATGCCGGCGGCCCGCCCGGCCAGGAGCGCGGTGTGCAGGCTGGGCAGGATCGGCGCACGACCCGGCACGTGCTCGGCGTACAGCTCCTTGACGAGGTCGTTGGTGCCGAGCACGAAGGCGCCGAGGCGCTCGGACGCGCGGGCGATCGCGAGGCCGTCGAGGATCGCTCCGGGGGTCTCGACCATCGCCCACAGCTTCGTGTGGTCCGGGGCGCCGGCCGCCTCCATCGCGGCGACGAGCTGCTGGACCTCGGCGGCGCTGCCGACCTTGGGCACCACGATCGCGGCCGGTCCGGCCTGGCTGGCGGCGACGATGTCGTCGTCGTGCCACTGGGTCCCGATGCCGTTGACGCGGATGGTGACCGTACGCCGCCCGTAGTCGCCGCTCGCGGCCGCCGCAGCTGCGGCCTCACGAGCAGCGGGCTTGGCGTCGGGGGCGACGGCGTCCTCGAGGTCGAGGATCAGGCCGTCGCACGCGATCGTCTTCGCCTTCTCCAGCGCCCGCTCGTTGGAGCCGGGCATGTAGAGCACGGAGCGGAGAGGGGTGAAGTCAGTCATCTCAGGCCTCCAGCTCGATGGCGTCGTACTGCTTCTTCAGCTCGGGGTCGATCGCGGCGAGCTCGTCGGCGAGGGCGACCATCACCTGGCACTGCTTGACCGAGGCGTCGTCCTCCATCTTGCCGTCGATCATCACCGCGCCCGTGCCGTCACCCATCGCGGCGATGACGCGGCGGGCGTGGGTGACGTCCTCGACGCTGGGGGAGAACACCTTGTTCGCGATAGCGATCTGCACCGGGTGGAGCGACCACGCGCCGACGCACCCGAGCAGGAAGGCGTTGCGGAACTGGTCCTCGCACGCCTGCACGTCCTTGATGTCCCCGAACGGCCCGTAGTAGGGGTAGATCCCGTGCATCGCGCAGGCGTCGACCATGCGGGCGATCGTGTAGTGCCACAGGTCCTGCTGGTACGTCGTCCGCTCGGCGTCGTACTGCGGCACGCCGAGGTCGTCGCGCGTCGGGTCCTGGCGCACGAGGTAGCCCGGGTGGCCGCCGCCGACGCGGGTGGTCTTCATCCGGCGGTCCGCGGCCAGGTCGGCGGGGCCGAGCGACAGGCCCTGCATACGCGGGCTGGCGCCGCAGATCTCCTCGACGTTGGCCACGCCGCGCGCGGTCTCGAGGATCGCGTGCACGAGGATCGGCCGGTCGAGGCCCGCCTTCGCCTCGAGCTGGGCGAGCAGGCGGTCGACGTAGTGGATGTCCTCGGCGCCCTGGACCTTCGGCACCATGATCACGTCGAGCTTGTCGCCGATCTCCGTCACCAGGGTGACCAGGTCGTCGAGGCCCCACGGGCTGTCGAGTGAGTTGACCCGGGTCCAGAGCTGGGTCGGACCGAAGTCGGTCGCCTTCGCGATGTCGACGAGGCCCTGGCGCGACGTCTCCTTGTTCTCGGCCTTGACCGCGTCCTCGAGGTTGCCGAGCAGCACGTCGACGGTGCCGACCATGTCGGGCACCTTGGCGGCCATCTTCTCGTTGCCGGGGTCGAAGAAGTGGATGGCGCGGCTCGGCCGGGCGGGGATCTCGCGCAGCGGGGTGGGAGCACCGACGGCGAGGGGGGCGAAGAAGTCCTTGGCGGGGCGGGTCATGGGGCGAAAACTACCGCCGCCTGCACCGGCGTGGATATGACGCATGTCTCGGCCGGCGGCTTGGTGCGCGCTGCTACGACTGGGGCACGCGTCCCCGACTCGAGGAGCGACCGGTGGAGCTCTACCTTCCCGTCGTCGTGCTGTCCGCGATCGCCGGCCTGTTCGCGGTCGGCTCGGTGCTGATGAGCTCGGTGGTCGGCCCGAAGCGCTACAACAGGGCGCGTCTCGACTCCTACGAGTGCGGGATCCAGCCGGTCTCCGACCCCGGGCGCACCAACCGCACCATCCCGGTGCGCTACTACACGGTGGCGATGACCTTCATCATCTTCGACGTCGAGATCATGTTCCTCGTGCCCTGGGCGGTCCACTTCGACCAGCTCGGCACGTTCGGCTACCTGGCCACCGTCCTCTTCATCCTCAACCTGTCCATCGCCTACGCCTACGAGTGGCGTCGCGGCGGGCTCGACTGGGACTGACCGGAAGGCGGTCGCTCAGCTGCCACCTCAGCGGACGACCTTGATCCTGACGACCTTCGAGCTCGATGCCTTCGCACCGCTCATCCCGCCGTAGTCGGCGCGCAGCTTGTAGCGCCCCGCCGCGAGCTTGGCGAGCCGCACCTTCGCAGCGCCCGCGGCGCCGGCCTTCAGCCGCACCTTCGCGACGAGCTTGCGGCCGGCGTAGATCTTGACCACGCCTGTCGGCGAGGCGATGCCGGTGGCCGACACCTTGATCTTCACGACCGCCCGCTTCGCGACGCGCACCGAGGACGGAGCCTTCAGCACGGTGCGCGAGGCCACCGTCGCCGGAGCGGGCGTCGGGGTCGGCGTGGGCGTCGGGGTGGTGGTCGTCGTGGGCTCCGCCGTGGCGAGGACCGCGGCCGACGTCACCGTTCCCGGAGCGTGGCCCGGCATCGTCGCCGTCACCCGCACCGAGATACGCCGGCCGGCGTCCGCCGCGCGGACGACGTACGTCGGGCCGGTCTCGCCGGCGACCGGCTGGCCCTCGACCAGCCACTGGCGGGTCTGCGTGACCGTCGACGGCGTCCAGGTGGCTTCGACGGCCTGGAGGGCCGTGCCGACGCGGCCGGTGCCGGACGGGGCGGCGAGCGACGGGGACGTCGGAGCGTCGCCGATGACGCCGGTCACCGGCGGGCTCGTCGCCGTGCCGGTGGTCCGGCCGGGGAGGGTGCCGGTGAAGCGCACGGTCAGGGAGGCGTTCACGTCGTCGACGCGGACGGCGTACGTCGTGCCCGTCCCTCCCGCGACCGGCTGGCCGTTGCGCATCCACTGGATGGTCTGCTCGACGCCGGGCAGGTTCCAGGTCGGCGGCACGGCGACGAGCACCGTGTCGACCTTGCGCGGCCCGGACACGCTCGGCAGCACCGAGGCCGTGGGAGCGTCACCGATCTGCGCGACCACGGCGGTGCTCGTCGCGGTGCCGCTCGCGCGACCCGCCAGGGTGCCGGTGTAGCGCACGGCCAGCGAGGAGTCGAGGTCCTCGGGGCGCACGGTGTACGACGACGTCGTCTGGCCGGTGACCGGCTGTCCGTCACGCAGCCACTGGATGCTCTGCTGGACGCCGGTGAGGTTCCAGGTCGGCGGCGAGCCGGTCAGGGTGGTGCCGACCTTGCGGGTGCCGGAGACCGTCGGCGACGACGTGGCCCGCGGTGCGTCGCCGAGCAGGCCGGTGACCGGTGCACTGGCGAGGACGGCCGCTGTGCGACCGGGCAGCACTCCGGTGTAGCGGACCGTCAGCGACGCGCCGAGGTCCTCGGGCCGCACGGTGTAGGACGAGTTCGTCTGGCCGCTGATCGGCTGTCCGTTGCGCAGCCACTGGATGCTCTGCTGGACGCCCTGCTGCTCCCAGGCCGGCGGGGTGCCGGTGACGACGGCGCCGACCTTGGGGATGCCCTGGATCCTCGGTGGGGTCGTGGCCGTGGGTGCCGCCCCCTCACGCGCCGTGATGGCGTTGCTCGACGCAGTGGTCGGTTCGCGGCCCGGCAGTGCGCCGGTGGCGCGCAGCGTGATCGAGGCGTTGAGGTCGCCGGGCGCGACGGTGTACGTCGCCGACGTGGCGCTGGAGATCGCGGTGCCGTTGCGCATCCACTGCAGCGTCGTCTCGGTCTCGGCGGGGTCCCAGGCGACGGACGTCGAGGTCAACGTGGTGCCGACCCTGCCGGTGCCGGAGATCGTGGGCGCGGTCGTGACGGTGGCGCCGGCGCCGGGCTTGCCGGTGACGGCGGCGCTGGTCGAGGTGCCGGTGCCGAACTCCGCCGAGGTGCCGGTGGCCACGACGGTGATCGAGGCACCGACGTCCTGCGCGCGGACGACGTACGTCGGTCCGCTCGCGCCCTCGACGGGTGCGCCGTTGCGGCGCCACTGGTAGGTGTTGGTGGTGTCGGGCGTGCTCCATGTCGGCGCGACCGCGACCAGGGTCGTGTCGAAGACGCCGGTCCCGTCGATGGAGGGCGGGGTCGTGGCGGTGGGCACGCCGCCGATGGTGAAGGTGCGCCACGCGCCGGGGTCGGCGTAGCGGCCGTCCACATCGACCGACGCGACGCGCCATTCGTAGGTCGTGCCGACCTTCATCGCCGTCGGCGGCGCCCAGGAGGTGGCAGGGGTGGTCGTGGTGGTGGGGTAGGAGCCCTGGGCGCGGAGCTCGACGCGATACTTGCTCGCCTCGGCGACCGCACCCCAGCGCAGCACCAGGCCGCGTGGCCCGACGGACGTGCCGGCAGCGGGGGCCGTCAGTGTGGGCTGCTTGAGCTGGACCTTGAACTCGCCGACCGCGGACCAGTCGCCCCTGTTGCCGTCCGGGTCGACGCGACGCACGCGCCACACGTAGGAGCTGTCGGCGGCCTGCAGGGTCTGGACCGTCGGGGACACGGTGGACCCGGTCGTGAAGGCGGATCGCTTCGCGCCGAGGACGTTGACCTTGAGGTTGGCGCCGGAGAAGTTGCGGTCGGCGTTGGCCGCGACCTGCACGTCGTAGCCACCGGCGAAGGGCAGTGCCTCCCAGCGGAACGGCACCGCGCCGGTGACGACGGGGACCTTCCCGTCTGTCACGACCGGCGAGGTCAGCGTCGGGACCGGGCTCTTCGTCGCGAAGGCGCGAGTTTCTGACCATGCGAGAGCGTTGTTGTTCGCGTCGATCGCGCGAACGCGCCACCACAATGGACCTTCGCGGTAGAGCCGGTCGGCTGCCGTGTAGGTGGTCTGGTCGACGAGAACATCGTCGATCGGTGAACCAAAGGCTGGGTCGTCGTCTACCTGAAGGCGGTAGCGCATCGCGGACTGGTAGCTCAGCTCGTCCGTAGCGTCGTAGACCGCGGCGCGGTTGGTGTCGAAGTAGTCGGTCCACTCGAAGGTGACCTCGGTGGTCACCGTCGTTGCGTCCTTGGCGGGTGACAGCAGCTGCACCTGAGGAGAGCTCTTCCTGAACGCGTGACGGGACGGGTTGATGGTCGACTCCGGGTCGGGGCCGCACTGGATGGCCGACTTGCAGGGCTGGATGAACCAGTAGTAGGCGTTGTTGGCCTGGCTCTCCTCGAGCGCGAGGAAGGGGTAGCCGGCGCGCGGAGCCCAACGGGTGTTCACGGTCCTTGGCGGGTTACCGGCGAGCTCACCGCTGGTGAAGTCGGGGTCTCGGGAGACGCGCACGCGGTACTCGGATGCGTAGGGCACCGGGTCCCAGTCAAGGACCGGAGTGGCGGGTACGCCGTCACAGAGTGCGCCGCTGTTGCTCAGGGTCTCGGTGCAGGCGGCGCCCGCATCCAGGCTGGAACCGCTGAGGGCCAGCCGCTGGCCCGTGACGGGCCCGAGCGGCTGGACGACGAAGCTCTCGTTCGAGCTCGTGCCCAGGACCTGGTTGTCCTTGCTGTAGGCGGTCACCCACCACAGGTAGGTCCCCTCGTCGAGGAACTTCACCGAGGTGTCGGTAGCGGAGGGGTAGTAGAGCTTGGCAGCGAGGATCGGCGCCACGCCGTCGGCGTACGGCGAGCCGGTCGCTGCGTCTGCGATGTCGATCCGGTAGTACTCCGCACCGGTCATGGCACCCCAACGCAAGTGGGGCGCGTCGTAGGTTGCGGGCCCCGGAAAGAGCTCGAGCGGAGTAGACGTGTCAGGAGGAGTCGAAAGCGTGAAGGTCCGCGAGGCGATCTGGGTGGTGCGCAGTGCCTTGTCCAGCGCGCGAAGCTCCCACGTGAAGGCGCCCTTGGCGGGGTCGAGCTTCAGGTCGAAGGGCGTGTACGAAGTCGAGTGGGTCGACGCCGCCTTGATGACCGCACCGGCCTGGAGCAGCTTGACCTCGTAGGTCTCCGTCCCGTTGATGGGTGCCCAGGCCAGGGTCGGGACCTCGACGGTTGCGCCGTTCTGAGGAGTGGAGATCGAGAACGCGTCCTGGTCGGTGTAGACGAAGCTCTGCCGGTCGGAGAAGATTCCCTCCACCCCGGTCGTCCGGAAGGGACGGTCCATCGGCCGGACCTTCCAGTAGTAGACGCGGTCCTCGGCCGACGGCATGCAGGCGTCGACCGACGGGCCGATCTCGCCCGGCGTGTAGGTCGTCCCGGCGACGACGCACTTCCATGTGACCTTTGGGTTGACGAGCGGGTCGTCGGTGAAGTTCGGGTCGGTGCTGAGCCAGACCTCGTAGTTGGAGGCGTGGGGCACGGGCTCCCACTCGTAGTAGAGGTCGTTGCTGACGTGCTGGAGGGTGCCCGCGGGGTCATAGGGGTAGACCAGCTGAGGCTTGTCACGCCACTGGCGATCGAAGAAGTAGTGCTCGTCGGGCGAGACGCGCACCCACTCCGTCGGGTTGTTGTCGAGGTCGCGCGCCCGCACGCGCCAGTAGTACTGGCCGTTGCCGAGGGTCGTCTTGGGAGAGAAGCGGGTCCCGTAGATCTGCGCCGGCACCTGCTGCGAATCGACCGGGCTGCCGAAGTTGACGTCGTCGTCCACCTCGAGCTCGTAGTACTTCGCACCCGGCACCGGGCTCCAGTCGAGCACGACATCGATGACGTCCTCGTCGGTCGAGGGACCAATGATGGTGGGCTGCACGATCGGCGCGACGGTATACGAGCGGTCGTCGGAGTAGTCGGTGGAGAAGCCGTCGGCGAGGTCGGCGCGCACCCGCCAGTAGTAGGTGACGTCGGGCGCCTGGTTGTTCGGCACCACCAGCGCGGTCGCCTCGGTGGGGTAGGTGCTGGGGCTGACGAAGCCGGGCTCGTCGTCGACCTCGACGGTGTAGGACGCCGCCCCCGAGACCGGGGCCCAGGTCAGCAGCGGCGGGTCCGCGGGCTGCGCGAGGGTGATGCCGTCGTCCGGGCCGAGGAGCACCGGCCCGGCGGCGGCGGTGACGGTGAAGGCGGATGTGGCCCAGTCGCTCCACGCGCCGGTCGAGTCCTTGGCCCGAACGCCCATGTACTGCTGGCCCTTGCCGAGGAGCTTGGTCGGCACCGAGACGGTGTTGACGGTGGCAGACGTCCACTCCGCCGAGCCGAAGGCCGGGTCGTTGTCGACGCGCACCTCGTAGCCGACGGCCTTCTCGACCGGCTCCCAGCTGAGCTCGACCGAGGGACCGGTGTCACCCGAGGGCCCGGTGATCCGAGGTTCGGAGACGGCGGCGCTCGCGGGCACCGCCTGGAGCGCGACCGCGGCGACCGCAGCGGCGACAGTGGTGTGGACCAAGCGGCGCGTGCCGGTGGTGGACCAGGACGTGGACATGCTTCCCCCGGGGATCGCGTCAACTCGAACTTGACGGACGCTATGCGCCCCGGAGGGATGTCACCCGGCGATCGGGCTGAAGTAGTCCGTTCGGGCCATGGGGAGTGCCCGATCGGTCAGCGGCGCCGCCACCACCGCCGCTTCGTCGGCTCGGGCGGGGCGGCCGCCCGCGCCGCGCGCTGGGCCTCGATGCGTGCCGTACGCCGCTCGCGCCACGACTCGACCTCGGCGTCGACGTCGCGCTGGCGGGTGATGACCGGGGGACCGGACGGACCGACGGGCGGGGTGTAGAGCGCGCGGCGCACGTGGGCGTTGAACTCCTCGACCTCGCGACGCACCTCCGACTCGACGTTGATGCGGTCGAGCCGTCCGTCGAGCTCGGCGTCCTCCTTGCGGATCGCCAGCGCCGGCGGGAGGAGGGCGATCTGCTCACGCTCGACGAGCTTCTTGACCCACCAGTCGGGGTCGTGCTCGACGCCGAGGTCCTCGATCGGCTTGCCGGCTCCGGGCAGGTCGTCGAAGTCCCCGCGCTCCATCGCCAGGCGGATCTGCTGGTCGACCCAGGTGGCCTGGTGGGCGATGCGTGCTGCGGCCGCCGAGCGACCGGTGCGCTCGTCGCGCTCGGGTCCGCGACGTGGGGGCTCGACCCCGGACTGCTCCGGGGACTCGTCGTGCTCGGGCATCACGGTCACCTCCGTGCACACCAGCCTAGAGGGGGCGGACCAGCGTCCAGCGTCGGTCGACGGGCCTCACTGGTAGGACACGAACCGGACGTCGGGCAGCGCGCGGCGCACCTGCTGCGGGCGCATGCGCGGGACGTCCTCGTCGTAGAAGACCTTGAAGCCCATCGTGAACTTCCGCGGCACCGCGACGTTGCGGTAGGTCGCGAGCTTGTCGGCCGGGCTGCCGAACCCGTCGACGTGCTGCACCATCGCCAGCCCCTCACGCCGGCGCACCCTGCGGATGTCGGGAACCATGCCGTCGGTGAACTGGTGGATGACGAAGAGCTTCTCCGGAAGCCCGTTGTCGCGGGTCAGCCGCGCGAGCCAGCCGGCGGTGCGGTTGATCTCCCGCGCGGAGACCGACCCGATCGTCTGCCCTGGGAGCTCGCCCGGCCCGACCCGCCACTCAGGGTCGAGCGCGAGGCCGACCCACGGGTCCTCGAGCGCCCACTCCCACCGCTTGGCGGTGGTGAGGAAGTCGGTGCGACCGGGCTGGAGGTCGAGCAGCAGGAGCACGCCGTGACGGCGGGCGGCGTCGATGTAGGACTGCACCCGGCTGTGCAGGACGTCGTGGGCGTGGTCGCCGTCGGTGCCGGGGACGTCCGCGCCGTCCGCGACGGTGACGATGAGCTCGTAGACCGGTTGGAGCCGCTCGCCGCGCTGGAGGAACGGCTTGCCGGCGCGCACGATCCGCTCGAACGCGCGGTCCGGGTCGGTCTCCCCGAGGACGCCCAGCACGCCGGTGCCGGCGGTGCCGTAGTGGGCGGTGAGGAAGCGCTTCTTGCCGAAGACGGTTCTCCCGCCGCCCGGCAGCCGGGTGGGCGTGCGCTCCGCGACCCGGCCGTCCGTGGCCGCGACCGGGGAGGGGGGCGTACGGTCCGCGCCCAGGGCCGGCGCTGCGGCGAGCAGCGGAAGGGTGAGCAGTGCCGTCGTGAGCGCGGCCAGGCGCGCCCGATTCCCCCGAGTCATGGCGGCGAATCTAGTGCACGCACTGCGGCCGATGTCTCCAGCGGTCGGGAGGTTGTCAGGCTCTCCCGGAGGTTGTCAGGCCGTGCAGAGGCCGACAACCTGAGGGATCCCCGGTCGGCCGGGGATCCCTCACGGGGCAACGGGCGCGTCGCTGAAGGCGTGCTTCGGCGCGGCCAGCAGCGCGAGCGCGGCGAGGAAGGACGCGCCGGCGCAGACCGCCCAGACGGTGAGGTAGCCGCTGAACGGCGCCACCTCCTCCGCGGTCGCGTCGAGCGAGCCGGTCGCGGTCAGGGCGATCGCGAAGACCGCCGAGGCGATCGCGCCGCCGACGGTCTTGGTGCCGTTGGTCATGCCGGTCGCGATGCCGGTGCGCTCCGGGGGAGCAGCAGCGGCCGCCGCGGCGGGCAGGGCCGCGACCAGCGCGCCCGACCCGAGGCCGGCGATGCCCATGTTGACGAGCGCCTGCCACGTCTCGGTGTTGAAGGGCAGCCACAGCAGGTAGCCCAGCCCGACGAGGCAGCACGCGACGACCAGCGCACGGCGTACGCCGCCCAGGAGCCGCGTCGTCAGCGGCAGGGTGAACGCGCCGATCGCCAGCGTCACGACGTAGAGCCCGATGAGGGTGGAGATGAAGGCGGGCTCCGCGCCGAGGCCGTAGCCGCGCTCGACGGGGTCGGCCTGGGCGTAGGTCGACAGGGGGATCTGGCCGCCGAGGACGGGGATGCCGAAGAGGAAGGCCGTCACCTGCACCGGCCACTGCGCGGGGCTCGAGAGCAGGCGTACGTCGACGATCGGCTCGGGATGGCGCTGCTCGAAGCGCCAGAAGGCGGCGAACACCGCGACCGAGGCCAGGATCGTCGCCCAGCCGCGCAGGGAGCCGGCCCCGTCGAGGCGCAGCCAGACCAGGCCGCCCATCAGCACGCCGAGGGCGACGGTGACGAGGGCCAGGCCGGTCCAGTCGATGCCGCCGGTGTCGTCGCCGGGTGCCTGCTCGACCCCAACGAGGATCACGAAGAAGACGGCGGTCACGACCACGGCGGGCATCGCGAGGAGGAGGTTCATGTCGAGCGACTCGACGAGCACGCCGCTGGTCACCGCGCCGATGATGACGGCGAGCTCGAGCGCCCCGACCAGGATCGCCGCCCCGCGGCGGGTCAGCAGCTGCTGGCGGCCCGAGTCGCGCGTGCGGCGGTGGATGATGGCGATCTCCAGCGGCAGCCACACGACGTAGGCGCCCTGGATCGCCCAGCCGATGAGGAAGGTGGTGAAGTCCGGGGCGAAGGCCAGCCACCACGAGCCGAGGGCGGTCACGGCGGTCGAGACGAGCAGCACGGTCTTGTGCCCGACGAGGTCGCCGAGCCGCGCCAGGAGCGGGATGCACAGCGCGCTGACGATCAGCTGTGCCGCCTCGAACCAGTTGATGTCGCCCTCGCTGATCGACAGGTGCTCGGCGATCTGCGGGTAGATGGGCGTGTAGTAGCCCTGGAGGATCCCGCTGGCCACCTCGACGAGGACGAGGAAGCCGACGATGGCCGCCAGGCTCCTCGCGGCGGTCTGGGCCGGGGGCCGGGTGGTGGTCATGAGGGGAGCCTCTCGATCAGCAGGGCGTACCAGCGGACGCCGTCGAGCAGGTCGGCCACGCCGAGGTGCTCGTCGTAGGAGTGGATGGCCTCGCGCTGCGCCTTCGTCATCCTGAAGGGGGCGAAGCGGTAGACGTGCTCGCTGATGGCGGTGAAGTGGCGCGAGTCGGTGGCCGCCATCATCACGTAGGGCGTCGCGACCGCGTCCGGGAAGACCGCGCCGATGCAGTCCTCCAGCAGCTCGAACCGCTCGTCCATCGGGGAGAGCGGCGAGGGCTCGCCCGACTCGACGACCTCGATGCGGATCGAGTCGTCGGCGACGGCCTTCCGGACGTGCTCGACCACCCCGGCCACGGTGTCGCCCACCATCACGCGGATGTTGAGCCCGGCGCGGGCCGTCGAGGCGATCACGTTGAGGGCGGGTGACCCGCTGAGTGTGGTGGTCGCCACGGTCGTACGCGTCATGGCGGCGGCCTCGGGGCCGGCGGCGAGGAGGGCGCGGGTCACCACTGGCGCCATGCGGTCGGCACGGGACAGGAGCGGACGCAGCGGGAGCGGGACGTGGGGGGCCAGGCGGCGCATGAGCTCGAGGGTGGGCGCCGGTGCGGAGGCGGGGAAGGGTGACTTCTCCACCCGCAGGATCGCCCTCGCGATGCGGGCCGTCGGACCGTTGGGCGCGGGCGTCGAGGCGTGCCCGCCGCGTCCCTCCGCGACCAGCTCGAGCGAGGTGGTGCCCTTCTCGGTCACGCCGATGACGCCGAGCGGCGCCTTCACGCCCGGGAACGCGCCACCGGCGATCGCACCACCCTCGTCGAGCACCAGCCACGGCGTCACGCCCCGCTCGCGCAGGACGCCGACCGCCTCGATCGCCGCGGTGCCGCTGACCTCCTCGTCGCAGCCGAAGGACAGCCAGACGTCCTGGGCCGGGACGTGGCCGGCCTCGAGCAGCTGCTCCACCGCCGCGCAGATGCCGACGACGCAGCCCTTGTCGTCGAGGGTGCCGCGACCCCAGATCGCAGGCCCCGTGGGGCTTTCGTGGATCTCGCCACCGAACGGGTCGTGCTGCCAGGGCGCGTCCGGGTCGACGGGTACGACGTCGAGGTGGGCCATGAGGACGACCGGTCGCTCGGCGCTCACGCCGGCCCAGTGCGCGAGCAGCCCGTGGGTGCCGACGCGGATCACCTCGAGCCGCTCGTGGAGCAGCGGGAACTGGTGGGCGAGCTCGGCCAGGAGCTGCTCGAAGGCGTCGGCGTCGACCCTTGACGGGTCGCGGTCGCTGACGGTCGGGATGCGGACGAGGGCCTGCAGGGCGCCCACCGCACGTCTCTCGATGGGCAGAGCGGTCATGGGCTGACCGTAGTGCTCCAGCGGCCGCGATGGACCAGATTCGTACGCCGCTCCCGTCGCACCGGTGACCCCGCCGCACCGGTGTCGGCGAGCCGGTGCCCGACGGTGATCGCGCCGACGGGGGCGTGGTCGTCGGGGATGCCGAACGCCGAGCGGAAGGAGGCGACGTGCTCACTCGGGATGCCGAAGAAGCACGCGCCCAGGCCCTCGTCGACGGCCGTCTGGAGGACCAGCAGCGCCGCCATGCCGGTGTCGACCCACCAGTACGGCACCGCCCACCGGTCCTCGCTCCGGTCGGTCCAGCCCTTGTCGGGCTCGGCGTAGCGGTCGAGGTAGGCGTCCTTGCTGGCCAGCGGGACGATCACGACCGGTGCGGTCCGCATGCCGTCGAGCCACGCGTTGTGCGTCTCCGGGTCGGCGCCCGTGGACTCCCAGAACCGGCCGACGTCGGCGGGGGTGTCGAGCACCAGGAAGGCCCAGCCCTGGCTGAAGCCGGCGTTCGGCGCGCGCTGGGCGTGGGCGAGCATCCGGTCGACCACCTCCGGGTCGACCGGGGCGTCGGAGTAGCGGCGCACCATGCGGCGACGGCGTACGACCTCGCGGAACTCCATGGCCGCCAGCCTCCCACTCTCCTCCGCGGCGCGGGTACTCCCGCTGTAACGCCGGGTTACTGCTTGTACCCCCCTGGATATATCCGGGTGGGTACAGGTACTAACCCGGCGTTACAGCAGCGGGCCGGGCGCGAGGCCCGTCTCGGATCCGAGACGCACCCCCGCCGCGCCGCGTTGACCCCGGTGGGCGTTGACGATGGACTGGCGGCATGGGCTTCGAGCAGATGTGGCGTGACCTGGCGCCGGTCGGGCGATCGGCCGCGTCCGGTGGCTACTTCCGCCAGCCCTGGGCCTCGGCCGAGTCCGAGCTCCGCAGCTGGTTCGCGGAGGAGTGCGCCGCGCGCGGGCTGACGGTCGAGACCGACGGCATCGGCAACCAGGTCGCCTGGTGGGCGCCCGCCTCGGCGACCGGGAAGGGCGTGCTGACCGGCTCGCACCTCGACTCCGTCCTCGACGGCGGGGCGTACGACGGTCCGCTGGGCGTCGTCTCCGCGCTTGCCGCGGTCGACACGATGCGGGGGCGTGGCTTCGAGCCGGGCCGGCCAATCGGGATCGGGGTCTTCGTCGAGGAGGAGGGCTCGCGCTTCGGCCGCGCCTGCCTCGGCTCGCGCCTCGTCACCGGCGCGACGTCCTGGGACGACGCTCGCGAGCTGCGCGACCGCGACGGCGTCTTCCTCGCCGACGCCGTCGAGGCCACCGGGCTCGACCCGTCGACCGGGCTGCTCTCCCTGGAGAGGGTCGGCACCTTCGTCGAGCTCCACGTCGAGCAGGGCCGCGACCTCGTCGACCGCGACGTCGCGGTCGGGCTGGCCAGCGAGATCTGGCCGCACGGGCGCTGGCGCTTCGACTTCGCCGGCCAGGCCAACCACGCGGGCACGACCCGCATGGAGGACCGCCACGACCCGATGCTGACCTATGCGATGACCGTCCTCGCCGCCAACAAGCAGGCCCGGCTCGCCGGCCAGCGCGCGACCTTCGGCCGGATCTCGGTCGAGCCCAACGGCACCAACGCCGTCCCCTCGCTCGTCACCGCCTGGCTCGACGCCCGCGCCTCCTCCGACGACGCGCTGGCCGAGATGGTCGACGCCGTCGGACGTCAGGCGCAGGACCGCGCCGGTCGCGACGGCACCTCGCTCACCGTCACCGCGGAGTCGGTCTCCGGCTCGGTCGCCTTCGACCCGGACCTTGCCGCGCGGCTGGCAGGGCTCGGCGACTGGCCCGTGATCCCGACGCAGGCCGGCCACGACGCCGGCATCCTGTCCGACGCCGGGATCCCCACCGCGATGGTCTTCGTGCGCAACCCCACGGGCGTCTCGCACTCGCCCGACGAGCACGCCGAGACCTCCGACTGCCTGGCCGGCGTCGACGCGCTCGCCGACGTGCTCGAGGAGCTCGCCCGGTGACGGCGTACCTCCTCGAACGCGCCTGGCTCGGCGACCGCTTCGCCGACGACGTGCTCGTCGAGGTCGAGGCAGGCCGCTTCACCTCCGTCACGCCCGACAGCGACCCGCCGCGCGCGATCCCGGTCCGCGGCCTGGTCGTCCCCGGCCTCGCCAACACCCACAGCCACGCCTTCCACCGGGCGCTGCGCGGGCGCACCCAGCGTGAGCGCGGCTCCTTCTGGACCTGGCGCGACCAGATGTACGCCGTCGCCGCGCGGCTCGACCCCGACACCTACCTCGCCCTCGCGCTCGCGACCTACCGCGAGATGGCCGCCGCCGGGATCACATGCGTCGGGGAGTTCCACTACCTCCACCACCAGCCCGACGGCACGCCCCACGCCGACCCGAACGAGATGGGGCTCGCGCTCGTGCACGCGGCCCGCGAGGCCGGCATCCGGCTCACCCTGCTCGACACCCTCTATCTCTCGTCCGGCTTCGGCGCGCCGCCCGAGGGCGCGCAGGCGCGCTACAGCGACGGGTCGGTCGAGGCATGGCTGGAGCGGGTCGACGGGCTGGTCGTCGAGCCCCACGCCCGCGTCGGCGCGGCCGTCCACTCCGTGCGCGCCGTCCCGCGCGAGGCGCTCGACTCAGTGTCGGGCTGGGTCGGTGACCGCCCCCTGCACGCCCATGTCTCCGAGCAGGTCGCGGAGAACGACGCCTGCCTCAAGGCGTACGGCGTCACCCCGACGCGGCTGCTCGCCGACCACGGCCTCCTGCGACCCACGACGTCGCTGGTCCACGCCACCCACCTGAGCGACGACGACATCGCGCTGATCGGCGGGGCGGGGGCGTACGCCGCCTTCTGCCCGACCACCGAGCGCGACCTCGGCGACGGCATCGGGCCCTCGCGCCAGCTCCACGACGCCGGTGCCCGGATGACCCTCGGCAGCGACAGCCACGCCGTCATCGACCCCTTCGAGGAGATGCGCGCCGTCGAGCTCGACGAGCGGCTGGCCACGCAGCAGCGCGGCCACTGGGCCGCGGCCGAGCTGCTCACGGCTGCGACGACCGACGGCCACGCCTCGCTGGGATGGGGTGACGCTGGCGCGATCGCCGTCGGCCGGCGCGCCGACCTCGTCGTGATCGACCCCGCGACGCCTCGCACCGCGGGCACCGGGCGCGACGAGAACACCGTCGTCTTCGCCGCGGCCGCCGAGGACGTACGCCGCGTCATGGCTGACGGTCGCTGGATCGTCGAGGACGGCGACCGCGCCGCGATCGGGCGCGAGCTCGACGAGGCCATCGGGAGGATCTGGACATGATCACCACGGTGATCACCGGCATCGGTGAGCTCGTCACCAACGACCCGGCGCGCGCGGAGCAGGGCGGCCTGCTCGGGCTGGTCCACGACGCCGCCGTCGTGGTCGAGGGCAGCCGCGTCGCCTGGGTCGGTCCGGCCGCGGAGGCGCCCGCCGCAGACGTGCACGTCGACGCCGGCGGCCGGGCCGTCATCCCGGGCTTCGTCGACTCCCACAGCCACCTCGTCTTCGCCGGCGACCGGTCGGGCGAGTTCGAGGCCCGGATGACCGGCGAGCCCTACAGCGCCGGTGGCATCCGCACCACCGTCGCCGCCACCCGCGCCGCCAGCGACGAGCAGCTGACCTCCCACGTCGCGCGCCTGGTCGCCGAGATGCGCGGGCAGGGCACGACCACCGTGGAGATCAAGAGCGGCTACGGGCTCTCGGTCCACGACGAGGCACGCGGTCTCGCGGTGGCCCGCCAGTTCACCGACGAGACCACGTTCCTCGGCGCCCACGTCGTCCCCGCCGACACCGCCCCGGAGGACTACGTCGCTCTCGTCACCGGCCCCATGCTCACGGCGGCTGCACCGCACGCCCGGTGGATCGACGTGTTCTGCGAGGACGGCGCCTTCGACGTCGACCAGGCACGAGCCATCCTGCAGGCCGGCACCGACAGCGGCCTGCGCGGACGCCTCCACGCCAACCAGCTGACGTACGGCGGCGGCGTGCGCCTGGCCTGCGAGCTCGGCCTCGTCGCGGTCGACCACTGCACGTTCCTCTCCGACGCCGACGTGGACGCGCTCGCGTCGAGCGGCACCATCGCGACGCTCCTGCCGGGGGTGGAGTTCTCCACCCGCCAGCCCTATCCCGACGCCCGCCGCCTCCTCGATGCCGGCGTACGCGTCGCGCTGGCCAGCGACTGCAACCCCGGCTCCTGCTTCACCTCGTCGATGGCGCTCTGCATCGCGCTGGCCGTGCGCGACATGCGGATGAGCCCGGCCGAGGCGCTGCACGCGGCCACCGCGACGGGCGCGGCCGCCCTCGGCCGCGACGACGTCGGGGTGCTCGCCCCCGGGAAGGCCGCCGACCTCGTCCTGCTCGACGCGCCGTCCCACGTCCACCTCGCCTACCGTCCCGGCGTGCCCCTCGTCGCCGGGGTCTGGCAGGCCGGGCGCCCGGTCGTCGCGCGGTAGTCCACCGGGAAGTGGCTCGACAGCCGGGGGCGAAATCAACCTGCTAGCGCAACACCGTCTGGATCTGTTGGTTTCGACAGTAGGGCGGTGAGGGCTTCGGTGGGGGTGTCCCAGTCCAGACGTTTGCGTGGTCGGTCGTTGAGCTCGTTCGCGACGTAGGCCAAGTAGTCGGGGTGGTATCCGGACAGATCGGTGCCCTTGGGGAAGTACTGGCGCAGGAGCCCGTTGGTGTTCTCGTTCAGGCCGCGCTGCCAGGGTGAAGCGGGGTCGCAGAAGTAGATCTTCACGTCGGTGGCCAAGGTGATCTGGGCGTGGTTGGCCATCTCGATGCCCTGGTCCCAGGTGACGCTGCCCCGAAGCCGATCGGGGAGCTGGGCGAGGGTCTGGATCATCGCTTCTTGGACCTCGATTGCACCGTGGCGTTCGGGCAGGTGCAACAGCATCAGGAAGCCCGTGGTCCGCTCGACCAGGGTGCCGATCGCGGACTTGTTCTCCTTGCCGGTGATCAGGTCGCCCTCCCAGTGTCCGGGCACGGCCCGGTCCTCGACCTCGGCGGGACGCTCGCTGATGTTGACCATGTCCTTGATCCGGCCGCGGCGTGCCTCGCCACTGCGGCGGGGTCTGCGGATGGCGCGCCCGGTGCGTAGACACACCGCCAACTCACGCTTGAGAGCGCCGCGGCCCTGGACGTAGATCGACTGGTAGATCGTCTCGTGTGACACCCACATCTCCGGCTGGTCGGGGAACTTCTTACGCAGCCGCCGGGCGATCTGCTCGGGACTGTGCTTGCGGGCCAGTCTGGACTGCACCTCCCGACGCAGTCGCTCGTTGAGCGTCAGCTTCGCCGGGCGGCCCTTGCCGCGAGCCCGACGCTCCGCACCGACCTGTGCCAGGTGCGGGGAGTAGTTCCACGGCGTGGAGCGTCGTCTGCCATCGCGGGCCGGGCGGCCGTAGTTTGGTTGCACAGGTTCTTCGCGATCTCGCGGCTGATCGTCGAGGGCGACCGGCTCAAGGATCGCGCGATCTCGCGGATCGACTCCTCACGCTCCATCGCGGCATGGATCCACTCACGCTCGAGCATCGACAAGCGTCGGTACGTGGCCGGCCTGCGGCTGGGTAACTGCTTCACACCGCCAGCCTCACGAAACCACCGGCGTGCCGTCGTGACCGGCACACCGACACGTGAGGCAGCCTCCTCCACCGAGCAGCCCGCCGCGATGCACTCCCACAACCCTCGACGTGCCGCCATCAAGTAAGCCATCACAACCTCCTCATGAGAGGTGTTGCGTTAGCCCCTTGAACTCGAGGGGACCCGGACAGCCATTTCCCGGTGGACTACCCGCTCCGCGGGCTACCTCAGACCCACCCCCACGCCGCTGCGCGCCCCATCTGAGGTAGCCACCCACTCCCGGATAGGGCACGCGCCCGATGTCCGGGCCTACCTCACGGACGCACTCTCTCCTCATGGCCCGGAAGAGGCCTACTGAGAAGAGGAGAAGGACATGTTCACCACCGACAGCTTCCTGGGTGCCGAGATCGCCTACCGCCAGGACAAGGTCCGCCAGGACTACGGCGTACGCCGTTGGACGCGGGTCCGCGCCACCGACACCCGGAAGTGACCCGCACCGCGATCGACCCGCGGCTGTCGGCGGGAGGCGACACAATGTCGTCCGTGCCGGCCCTGCGCACCACCGATCTCATCGGACGCGATGCCGAGCTGGAGCAGCTGAGTGCCCAGCTCGGCATCCGTGCGTCCGGAGCCGGGGCGACGGTGCGCGCGATGCTCGTCGCCGGCGACGCAGGTGTGGGCAAGACTCGGCTGATCATGGCGCTGCGCGACACCGCGCTCGAGGCCGGCTGGCAGGTCGTCGCCGGCCACTGTCTCGACCTCGCCGACAGCTCGTTGCCCTACCTCCCCTTCTCCGAGGTCCTCGGCCGGGTCATGGCCGACCAGCCCGACGTGGCCGGGCGGGTGCTCGATCGCCACCCCACGCTCGCGCGGCTCCAGCCGGGGCGCCGCATCCGCAGCAGCGAGACCGCGTCGGGCGACCAGGCCCTCGACCGCGGCAACGTCTACGACGCGTTCGGCGACCTCCTCTCCGCCGTCGCCGAGCAGGCGCCGGTGCTCGTGGTCGTCGAGGACGCCCACTGGGCCGACGAGTCGACGCGCGACATGCTCAGCTTCCTCTTCTCCCGCCCGGTCCCCGGCGTCTCCCTCGTCGTGTCCTACCGCTCCGACGACCTGCATCGCCGTCACCCGCTGCGCCGCCAGGTCGCGGAGTGGATGCGGCTGCGCGGCGTGGACCGCCTCCAGGTCGAGCCGCTCACCGATGACGACGTACGACTCCTCGTGCGTGCCCTGAACCCCTCGACGATGTCGGAGGCCGAGTACTCCTCCATCGTCGACCGCGCGGAGGGCAACCCGTTCTTCATCGAGGAGCTCGTCGGCGCCGCCTGGTCCGGCCAGGTGCCCGGCGAGCTCGCCGACGTGCTGCTCGTCCACCTCGACCGGCTCGACGACACCACGCGCCAGGTCGTCCGCCTCGTCTCCGTCGCAGGTCGTCAGGTCAGCCACCAGCTCCTCGCCGCGGTGTCCGACCTCTCCGCGACCGAGCTCGAGGGCGCGCTGCGCAACGCCGTCGAGTCGCACGTCCTCGTCGCCTCGCGCGGCGGCACCTACGCCTTCCGCCATGCGCTGCTAGGCGAAGCGGTCTACGACGACCTGCTGCCGGGTGAACGGATGCGTCTCCACGCCGACTTCGTCTCCGCGCTGGGGGAGGGCCGGGCCGTCGGCACGGCTGCCGAGCTCGCCCAGCACGCCCGTCGCGCCGACGACCGCCCCGTCGCGGTGCGGGCGTCCATCGAGGCGGGCGAGGAGGCGCTCGCCGTCGGCGGTCCGTCCGAGGCGGCCACCCACTTCCTCGACGCCCTCGAGCTCGTCGACACCGCGCGCACCCCGGTGCCCGACGTCGACGCCTTCGCGCTCGCGCGGCGCTGCGCGGAGGCGCTCATCGCCTCGGGCCGGGTGCCGAAGGCGGTGAAGGTCCTGCGCTCGCGCCTCGCGGCGCTGGGGACCGAGGGTTCCGACGTCGACCGAGGCCAGCTCCTGACGTCCCTGGCCGCGGCCCTGATGCTCACCGACACGACCGAGTCCCCCAGCGAGATCGCGGCGGAGGCCGTCGCGCTGCTGCGCGGCGCCCCGCCCAGGCTGCTGGCGCGCGCGCTCCTCGTCCACGCACAGAGCCTGGGCGGGTGGCACGCCGACGAGGCACGAGCAGTCGCCCTCCGGGCCCTCGAGATCGCCGAGCGGAACGACCTCACCAGCCTGGCCGTCGAGCTGCACACCACGGTCGCCGGCCTCGATCCGGCCGGCAGCGCCAGCCCGAGCGCGGGCTGGAGGGCGGCCGCCGACCGCGCGCGGCGAGCCGGCCTGGTCGAGCCGGAGCTGCGCGCGCTCTACCTCCTCGGTCGACTGCACCACGACGACGGCGACCTCGATGCCGCCATCGAGGTCTACCGCGAGGTCATCGCACGCAGTGAGGTCGCCGGACTGACCTGGTCGCCCTATCCCGCCGAGGCGCGCCTGCTGCTGGCCGTCGCGCTCACCCACCAGGGTCGCCTCGACGAGGCGTGGGGCCTGCTCGACGTGAGCGGGCAGAACCCGCCGATGGTCTTCGAGTGGCTCTACTTCGCGCACCAGATGCTGATCACGATCGGCATCCGCGGCGAGTCGAAGCCCCAGGCGCTCGAGCGGTTGCGTGACTACTGGGGCACCGACGGCCTCACCGCCATCTCGTCGGCGAGCGCCGGACTGCTGCGGGCGGCGGCAGTGGGCGACGCCGAGGGTGCCGTCGCGGTCTACGACGAGGTGGTCGCGACGGTGGTCCCCCTGTGGCACGACTGGTTCCAGGCCAGGCTCCGCCTCGCGACGCTGGTCGTGGCGGCGGTGGCCAGCGCCGCACCCCACCTGTCCGCCGACGAGCGGCAATCAGCCGGCGCCGAGGTCGACCGCATGATCGCCGACGGCGGGAGGGTGATGGACTTCTACGCCCCCTACGACGGCAGCCACGGTCCGGAGTACCGCATGTGGGTGGCCCGGCGGGCCGCCGAGCACCTGCGCTGGCGCTGGCTCGCGCAGCTCGACCCGCCGTCGGCCGACGAGCTCGTGTCGGCCTGGCGCCACGCGGAGGAGACGGCCGTGGAGTTCGGCAGCGTGCCCGAGCTCGCCCAGACCCGGGTGCGGCTGGCGGGCGTGCTGCGCGCCACCGGCGATGCAGCGGGCGCCCGCGCCGCCGCCGATCTCGCGCGCGAGGCGGCGCACGCGATGAGGGCCGAGCCGCTGCTCGCCGAGCTGCGCGCCCAGGGGTCCGCCCCGGCCCCGGCGACAGGGGCCCCGGCTGCGGTGCTCACGCCCCGCGAGGCCGAGATCCTGGCCCTCGTCGCAGAGGGACGCAGCAACGGCGAGATCGGCAAGCAGCTCTTCATCAGCACCAAGACCGTCTCGGTCCACGTCTCCAACATCCTGGCCAAGCTCGACGCGGCGTCTCGCACGGAGGCGGCAGCCGTCGCCCGGCGCCGCGGTCTGCTCTGAGGCCTGCTCGGGGTGCCGGCGTTTGCCGACCACCCCCGCCGGGTAGGCAGGGGCCAGCCCACCCCACAGCCACAGATCACGGAGCCACCCCATGAGCGCAGGTCGCCGTCTCGCCACCGCACTGGCAGCAGCGGCGGTGATCGTGTCGCCGACGCTCGTCGCGGCAGCCCCGGCCGGGGCCGTTCCCTCGGCCGAGGGCAGGACCCCCGACTCCGCGGTGTCGACGCGTGACGTGCAGCCGCTCGCCCCGCCGGCCCCGCTCGTGCGCTCGGCCCCGGACTCCGCCAAGGCGGCTGCGCGGTCCTACCGGCGCCCGCTCTTCGCCTTCTGGGGCAAGAAGTACAACCGCCTCGACGGCTTCGGCTTCACCACCGCGGTCCGCGGCTCGGGCACCGGGATCCAGGTGCAGGCCGCGTGGAAGACCTACCGCGGCGTGAAGCCGATCCTGCCGAAGAAGGTGTTCGTCCAGGCCCGGGTCGACGGCGGGAAGTGGACCCGGGTCGCCGGCGCCCGCGGCAAGGTCGGCCGCACGCTGGTCACCGCCCGCATCCCCGACCACGTCGTCCCCGCCGGCATCGTCGCGCAGACCGTCGACTACCGGCTCAGGACGAAGAAGATCACGAAGGGCCCGAAGCGTGCGCGGCGCAGCGTCGCCTCCGACCCGGTGACCGTCCGCTTCGAGAACCAGGCGATGTACACCGGTGACCAGGCCCGCTTCTACGCCCCCATCGCCAACCTGTGCCCGAACGCCAGCGTCACCATCGACACGGCCGGCATCACCGAGGACCACACCGGCGTCTTCGACTGGCAGTACGGCATCACGATCGACGCCGCGACCCTGGCGACGCTGACGCAGGAGCCGGAGGTCAGCAAGCTCGGCATCTCGATCCACGAGTGCGCGCACGCCAAGCAGTTCTACAACTGGGGTGGCACCAACCAGGACTGGAGCGCGCTCGTGGCCCGCTCCGCCGAGGTCTTCGTGGCCGACGACAACCCCGACCCCAACGTCGCGACCGTCCCGATGGCGCCCGCGTGGTCCCCCCTCGAGCACGCGGCCGACTGCGCCAAGGAGCTCATCTCTCCCGAGCGCTACCGGACCTACGGCGGCTACTGCAACCCCGCCGAGTACGCCGCCGCCGGCCTCCTCTGGCAGAACCAGAGGTACTGACCGCCGGGCGAGGACCACCGGTCAGCCAGACTGCACGTCATGTCTGACTTCCGGTGCTCCTTCGCCAGCGTCGACGACCAGGAGCCGATCGCCGGCACCGCACCGACCGATCCCGAGGTCCTGCTGGTCGAGAGCCCCGGTCCCTGGGGGCGCGACGCGGTCGCCGACAACCGCCTGCCGGAGGTCGTCCGCACCCACCTGGCCGGGCTCGACCTGAAGGTCTTCCTGCTGCGCCGCTACGACGGCAGCGCCGGTCCCGGCACCCACGTCTTCCACGCCCGCGCGACCGACGAGGGCTACGACGTCGGCGCCGCGGTCCTCGACCGGCCCGAGGACCTGCTGGACCTCGACCTGCGCACCCTGCCGGCGTACGCCGACCCGCTGTGGCTGGTGTGCACCAACGGCAAGCGCGACCGCTGCTGCGCCGAGCTCGGCCGCCCGATCGCGGACCTGCTCGCGCAGGAGTGGCCCGACGGCACCTGGGAGACCACCCACCTCGGTGGGCACCGGTTCTCCGGGACGCTGCTCGCCCTGCCCAGCGGCCTCACGCTCGGGCGCCTCGACACCTCCAACGCCCTGGCCGCGTGCGAGGCCGTGACGCGGGGTGAGGTGCCGGTCGAGGTGACCCGCGGCCGCGCCGGCCGGCCGGGCGTCGAGCAGGCGCGCGAGCTCCACGTGCTCACCGGCGGCGACCCGCGCGACGAGCTGGTGGCCGTCCCGGGACCCGTACGCCGCCAGTCCTGCGGGGACGACAAGGTCAAGGCCACCACGCGCTACGAGGTGCGGACGCCCTGATAAGAGCCTTCCTCCGCCCGGAGGGGTGTGGGACCGTGGTCGCGCCGCCGCCCACACTGGCGGAGCGCCGACGGACCGCCCGCCGGACCTGACGAGGAGGAACCATGACGTCGACTCCTGACAACCCGCTCAACGACGACGAGATGACCACCGAGGGCGTCGACCCGACGGGGGTCGCGGCCGGGCCGAGCACCGACGCCGACGGCACCGACGCCGACGCCACGGACGGCGACAGCACCGACGCGACCGACGGGGACTCCACGGACGCCGACGGCACCGACGCCGACGCCACGGACGGCGACAGCACCGACGCCACCGACGGGGACTCGACCGACGCCGACGGCACTGACGGGTCGGCCTCCTGAGCGCTCTCGACCACCTGACCGGCGACGCCCGGACCTTCACCGACAAGGTCTGGGCGTCGTCGGTCCACGTGCACCGCACCGACCCGGCGTACGGCGCGAGTGTCCTGTCGCTCGCCGACGTCGACCACCTCCTCACCGAGACCGCCATCCGCGCCCCCGCCGTCCGGGTGGCCCGCAACGGCTCGGTCCTGCCGGAGTCGGCCTTCACCCGCGGCGGAAGCCTCGCCGGCAAGCCGCTGACCGGGCTGGTCGACCCGGTGAGGCTGATGCGCCTGCTCGACGAGGGCGCCACGATCGTGCTCCAGGGCCTCCAGCGCTACTGGACCCCCGTCGCGGACCTGGTGGCCGAGCTCGAGCTCGAGCTGGGCCACCCCTGCCAGGCCAACGCGTATCTCACCCCGCCCGGCGCGCAGGGCTTCGCCGTGCACTCCGACTCCCACGACGTCTTCGTGCTCCAGACGCACGGCACCAAGCTCTGGGAGATCCACGGCGAGGGCGGCCCGGGGGACCTCCTCCTCGAGCCGGGCGTCGTCGCCTACCTCCCCACCGGCACTCCCCATGCCGCCCGCGCGCAGGAGGCGGTGTCGCTCCACCTCACCATCGGCATCAACCAGCTCACCTGGCGCAGCCTGCTGACCCGCGAGGTCGGCCGGCTCCTCGCCGAGGTGCCCGACGCCCACCTGCCGGCGGGCTACCTCAACGACCCCGTCCGGCTATCGGAGGGGCTCGCCGGGCACGTCGCTGCGCTCGCCGACGCCGTACGCCGCCTCGACGCCCCCGCCGTCGCCGACGACCAGGTCGAGCGCTTCCTCGTCCAGCGCCCGTCTCGCCTGGCCGGGGCCCTGCTCGACCGCGAGGCGCTCGCCCGGGACCTGGCGTCCGACACGGTGCTGCGCCGTCGCGCGGGCCACCCGTGCCGGGTCGTCGACGACGGCGACACGCTCCGCCTGCTCCTCGGCGACCGGGTGCTGCGCGTCCCGTCGCGGATCCGCGAGGCGCTCGAGGTCGTGGCGGGGCGCACCGAGCTCACGCCGGCCGACCTCCCGCTCGACCCCGCGAGCGCCCTCGTGCTGAGCCGGCGGCTCGTGCGGGAGGGCCTGCTCGAGGTCGCGCGGTGACCGGCTTCCGCTGTGCCGCCGCGAGCCTGGAGCGGGCCGACGACCTCGCGGGCACCGCCTCGACCGTGCGCAGCTTCCTCCTGGTCGAGCACGCCGGTCCTTGGGGTGCGGACGCGCTGCGCGACGCCCGCCTGCCCGACGGCCTCGGCGCCCGTCTGGCCGACGCGGGCCGCCGCGCCGGCGTACGGGTCCTGCTCGTGCGGCGACCCGGCAGGCGGTCCGCCGACACCGAGGGCACCCGCGTCTTCGCCGCGTGGGTCGCAGGTCCGGACTCCTGGCTGGCGACGGCGGTGCTCCACCGGGTCGACGAGGTCGCCGACCTCGACCTCGCCGCCTTCCGCGAGGGTCCTCCGACCGGTCTCGAGCACCACCCGGGGCCGGTCCTCGCGGTCTGCACCCATGGCCGCCACGACGCCTGCTGCGCGGAGCGGGGCCGGCCCGTCGCCCTGGCGCTCGCCGCGAGCCGTCACGCCGAGGCGACGTGGGAGTGCTCGCACATCGGCGGCGACCGCTTCGCCGGCAACCTGCTGGTCCTGCCGCGCGGCCACTACTACGGCCGCCTCGACCCGGACTCGGCGATCGAGGTCGCCGACGCCGTCGCGGACGGGCGGATCGCGCTGGACCACCTGCGCGGACGCTCCGACGTCGCGATGCCGGTGCAGGCCGCCGAGATCGACGTACGCCGTCGGCTCGGCCTCACCGGGCTCGACGACGTCCGGCCGACCGCGGCGCGCACCGAGGCGGACCTCACGACCGTGTCGCTCGAGGCGGCCGGCCGTCCGGCCCGCGTGCGGGTGCGGCGCCTGCTGGGCGACCCGGGTCGGCTGACCTGCGGCGCGGTGCGCGACAACCCGGTGCCGCGCTTCGAGGTCATGCCCGAGGGCTGAAAACCCGGTGCCGCGCACCCCCCGGCGCTGGGAGACTGACCCCTCGTGACCTGGACCGAACGCTTCCGCGCGATGCGGATGGACGTCTCGCCGCTGCGCGAGTCGCGCGACTTCCGCCTGCTGTTCACCGCCGGCAGCGTGTTCTACCTCGGCAGCATGGTCGCCTACGTCGCGGTCCCGTTCGCGATCTACGACCTCACCGGGTCCAACTTCATGGTCGGTCTGGTGGGCCTCGTCGAGCTGGTCCCGCTGGTCGTCTTCGGCCTGTACGGCGGCGCGCTGGCCGACCACGTCGACCGTCGACGGCTGCTGGTGGCGACCGGTGTCGTGCAGGTCGTGCTGATGGTGCTCTTCGCCGCGAACGCCTTCGCCGAGCGTCCGCGCGTGTGGGTGATCTTCGTCCTCGCCGGCGTCTACGCCGCAGCCAGCTCGCTGCAGCGCCCCTCGCGCGAGGCGCTCGAGCCGCGCACGGTCCGGCACGACCAGATCGCCGCCGCCAACGCGCTCAGCAGCTTCGCCATGCAGCTCGGCGTGCTGGTCGGCCCGCTGGTCGGCGGGCTACTGGTGGCCTACGCCGGCGTGGGCTGGTGCTTCGTGGTCGCGGTGGTCGGCTACGTCGTGGCGACCCTCCTCTTCGCGGCGATGCGGCCCTACCCGCACGACGGCGAGACCACCCCGCCCAGCCTGCGCGGGATCCAGGAGGGCCTGACCTACGCCCTGCGTCGCCGCGACCTGCTCGGCACCTACGTCGTCGACATCGCCGCGATGATGCTGGCGATCCCGGTGGTGCTCTTCCCGGCGCTGGCCCACGAGGTCTTCGAGCGCCCTGAGCTGCTCGGCCTGCTCTACTCCGCCGAGACCGTCGGCGCGCTCGTCGCCACCGCGCTGAGCGGCTGGGTCGGCCGGGTGCACCACCACGGCCGCGCGATCGTCATCGCGGCGAGCCTCTACGGCGCCTTCATCGCGATGGCCGGGCTGATGCCGTCGTTCTGGCTGGCCTGCGGTTTCCTGGCGCTGGCCGGTGCCGCCGACATGGTGTCGGCGGTCTTCCGGGCCACCGTGTGGGGGCAGACCATCCCCGACACCATGCGCGGGCGGCTGGCCGGGATCGAGATGCTGTCCTACTCGATCGGCCCGACGGTCGGTGAGACCCGAGCCGGCTTCGTCGCGGACGCCTGGTCGGTGCGCGGCGCGATCGTCAGCGGCGGCGCGGCGTGCGTCGGCGGCGTCCTGCTCACGGCGGTGGCCCTGCGGGACTTCTGGTCCTACGACTCCCGCACCGACCCCCACGCCGTCGCGGAGCGCGAGCGGCGTACCTCGAAGGCGGGCGGCACGCCCCAGTCGTGACGCTCAGCCGAGCCGGTCCTTGAGGTCGGCGGGCCGGGCGACGACCCGGGGGCGACCCTCCTCGGCCGCTCGGAGGTCGCGGGCGGCGCGGTTGGCCTGGGCCTCCTCGCGCTCGGCCACGGCCTCGGCCTCGCGGGCCTCGGCGCGCGCCTCGGTGAGCTCGCGGTGCAGCGCCGCGACCTTCTCGGCCTGGGCCTGGATCTCCGCGGGCGGGCGCTCGGCCAGCACCAGCTCCTCGAGGTCGCCCAGCGCCGCCTGCTCGCGGCGCTTGAGCACCTCGACCGTGTGGCGCGCGGTCTCGGCGGCGTCACTGGCCTGGACCGCCTCCATCGCCTCCTCGGCCGCCTCGCGCCGCAGCTCGCCGAACTCCACCCGGCGGTGGTGGGCGGCGACCGCCCTGGCACCGTCCTTGTCGGGGTGGACCCCGGCGTGGTCGGCGAGCGCCTTGACCAGCTCCCGGGTGGCGGCCCGGCGGGCGTCGCGCAGCTCGATCTTGGCGTCGAAGCACTGCTGGTAGGTCTTCCAGTCCCGCTCCCAGGCGTCGGCCTCCTTCTGCGGGGCGTCGCCGGGGAGGGTCTCGACGGGCGGCCAGATGCGGTGGTCGCGGACCTCGAGACCGGCCGACACGGCGTAGGCGCGCAGCTGCTCGAGACCGTCGCGGTGACGACGCAGGACGTCGGAGTAGGCGTTGATCGCCCGTCCGAGGCCGCGCAGGTCGTCACGGACGACCACCGACTCCTCGTGGCGGTGGCCGGCGCGGGTGCGGAGCATGTCGGCCGCCTCGCCGGAGAACACGTCCTCGGACAGCGAGGCGGTGCGCTCGAAGGCCTCCGCCGCGGCCTCGACCTTGCTCCCGACCCGCCGGACGGTGTCGCCGTAGGCGTCGACCGCGTCGGGCTCGATCCAGTGGTAGTGGCAGCCGATCGGGTCGCCGAAGCGCAGCCCGTCCTGCTGGGCCTCGATGCGGTCGACGACGGCCTTCGTCACGGCTTCACCTGCTCGAGCCGGGCGGCGACCTGGGCGGCCTCGCCGACCATCAGGTCGAGCTCGTCGAAGTCGAGCACCGAGTCGTCGATCGCGCCGGCGATGGTGCGGCACCGCCGGGCGACCTGCTCGGCGTCCTCGACCAGGCTGCGTACGCCCTCGACGAGGAGGTCACGCCACGGGAAGTCGTCCGCGGGGTGGTCGACGTCGCGGAGCGCGGCTCGCAGGTCCTCACGGGCGGAGTCGAGCTCCTCCCGGGCGCCACGCAGCGCCCGCTGGCTGATCGCGATCCTCATGCCGGTCTTCTGCCCCGGTGGACGGGGTCGAAACCAGAAGTGGTGAAACTGTGAACGACGCCGGGCGGGTGGTTGCTCAGACGTGCCCGGAGAGCTGGGCCAGCCGCAGCTCGAGGCGCCCGAGCAGGTCGGCGCACGCCTTGTCCGGCATGGCCGACTTCCGGCCCCCGCCCTGCGCGCAGACCGGCAGCACGTCGATGGACAGCTTCGCCCCGCCGGCGAGCGCCCGCAGCTCGTCGAGCTTGTCACCGAAGGGCGAGCCGCTGCCGGGTGAGTAGTAGTGCACGGCAGCGTCGACGTCGTCGGCGAACAGGTCGGCCTTCGTCACCGCGATCACCAGCCACGTCGGCCGCTCGCGGCGCACCGCCATGCTCGCGATGCGGTGGGCGGTGATCGACCAGTCCTCGAGCTCGGCGGCCAGCTGCTCCTCGCGCGTGGCGACCCCGGCGCCGCTGGTGCCGCCGGTGCGTCGCGGGGTGGCGTGGCCGTTGGCGACCACGTGCAGCACCCCGTCGACGGGCTCGTCGTGGAAGACCTCGTCGAGCGCGCCGAGGCGGGTGGCGGCGTTCTCGCCCGGCACCACCCGGAAGCGGTAGCCGCGCAGCCGCGGGTCGCGACGCGTACGCCGCTCCATGACCGCCGAGCCGACGTCCTGCCCGCCCTCGGCGCTCGCGCGGCGGGAGAGCCGGTCGGCGAGCCGGGTCTTGCCGACACCCGTCATGCCGGTCACCGCCACGGTCGGGTAGCGGTGGCGCAGCAGGCGCGAGGCGCGCTCGGGTGCCTGGGACAGCGCGGCCAGGGCACCCCCGGCGAGGGTGGTGCCGATGGCTGCCTTGCCGTGTCGCAACGGTGACTGCATGGGTCCATCCTGCCTGTTGCCTGCCTGCTGGGGTCCGCCCCGGGCGCGCTGGTTGGCCTTGCCACCCGCTGTCCCGGACAATGGCGGGGCTCCCACCCCGCGGTCGAAAGGTCTCCATGGACACCGAGAAGCGTCCCGTCCTGACCGGGCTCGTCGCCCTGGTCGGCGTCGCCGTGGTCATCGGTCTGCTGGGCGGGCTCGCCGTGATGGTCGGCGTCAAGGCCACCGGCATCGGCGGCGCGTCGAGCTCGAGCTCCTCCGAGGAGGCGCCCGCCACCTTCAACCTGCCCCGGCCCAGCGACACCGGCAGCACGGACGCCGCGCCGGAGGAGACGGTCGAGCCCACCTCGGGGGAGCCGACGTCGGAGGCACCCGCCGAGGCCATCTCGCTGACCACCAGCCGACAGTCGGTGAGCCCGATGCAGCAGATCGACCTGACCGGGACCTACCAGGCCGGCGAGGGCTCGATCCTGCAGGTGCAGCGCTTCGAGGACGGTGCGTGGGCCGACTTCCCCGTGACCGTGTCGGTCAGCGGCGGCACCTTTGCGACGTACGTCCTGACCGGTCGCACCGGGCCCAACCAGTTCCGCGTCGTCGACACCGATTCCGAGGCCGTCTCGAACGAGGTCACCGTCACCGTCGGCTGACCACGGCCACCCGGTCACGGTCGACGCGGCGCGTCCAGTGGCCCACCCACCCGGTGCCGGCCACGCCCAGCGCGCCCACCACGAGGCAGGCGGTGGCCAGCGGCGCGACCGCGGCGACGGCGCCCACCAGCAGCGGGCCGCCGGTGTTGCCGATGTCGCCGCACAGCCGCCATGCACCCAGGAACTGCGAGCGCCCCTCGTCGGGCGACGCGTCCGCGCCGAGCGTCATCACGATGCCCGAGCTGAGGCCGTTGCCGGCGGCGATCAGCGCCATCACCAGCGCGACGCCCAGCGCCGAGGTGGCCAGCGGCAGCAGCAGGCACGCCACGGCCATGGACAGCACGACCGGGACGGCGACGACCATCCGGCCGCGGGTGTCCATCAGCCAGCCGCCCGGCCACATGAAGGCGACGTCGAGCGCCGCGGCTCCAGCGAAGATCAGCGAGGTCGTCGACGCCGACAGCCCGATGTGGTCGGCCCACAGGGGCAGCAGGCTCAGCCGGAGCGAGCGGCTCATCCCGAGGATGACCACCGCCGACCCGAGGGTGGCGAGGACCCGGCGGTGCGCGGCGATGACGGTCCAGACGCCGAGGTGGCCGGCCGAGCGGGCGTGGGCCCGTTGCTCCTCCCCGAGGTCGGGCATCGTGGCCGCGAGCAGGGAGGCGAGCACCGACATCACCGCGCCGAGCCAGAAGACGCTCGTGAGGTCGGTGAGCCGGATCAGGCCCGCGCCCATCAGCGGCCCGATGAGCACCCCGATCCGGTAGGAGCCGCCCAGCAGCGACATCGCCCGTGCGCGGTGGGTCACCGGGACGACGTCGATCATGAAGCCCTGCCGCGCGATGAGGAAGAGGGACCAGCACACCCCGCTCAGCAGCACCCCGACCGAGAGGCCGAGGACCGAGTCGGTGAGCGCGGCCAGCGCCATCGCGCCCGCGTCGACGAAGCCGGCCGCCACCAGCGCGCGGCGCTCACCGATCCGCGCGACCAATGCCCCAGCGGGCAGGCTCGCCAGCAGCATTCCGACGCCGGTGAGCGCCACGATGAACGCGGCCGTGCTGACGTCGGCGCCGAGGTCGCGGGCCCGCAGCGCGAGCACCGGCATGATCGCGCCGTGCCCGATCGCGGAGACGATCGAGGGCCCGTACGCCACGAGCCAGATGTCGCGGAAGCGGAACTCCTGCTCGGTCGCCCCGGTGCTCACGCCGACACGCTACGGGCCGGGGTGGGCGGTGGGTGAAACAGGTTCTCGGCGGTCGGAACCTGCCTCACTCACCGCTCCGCCGCGTCCGACGGCTCAGGGGATCCAGTCGAAGGTGTCCGGGTTCGGGCCGGTGCGCCCCTCCTCGCCGCGGTCGAGCTCGTCGATCGCCGACATGTGGGTCGGCTCGAGCTCGAAGTCGAAGATCTCGAAGTTCTGGCGCATCCGGTCGGGGTTCATCGACTTCGGGAAGACGATGTCGCCGCGCTGGACGTGCCAGCGCAAGGTCACCTGGGCAGGCGTGCGCCCGACGAGCGAGGCGATCTCGCCGATCGTGTCGTCGTCCATCACCTTGCCCTTGGCGATCGGCGACCACGCCTCGGTGAGCACGCCGTGGCGCTGGTTGGCCGCGCGCACGTCCTCGTTGGTGAAGAACGGGTGCACCTCGACCTGGTTGACCACCGGCACCACGCCGGTCTCCTCGACGATCCGGTCGAGGTGGGCGGGCTGGAAGTTCGAGACGCCGATCGAGCGGGTCTTCCCGGCCTCCTGCGCCTCGATGAGCGCGCGCCAGGTCTGCACGAAGTCGCCGTCGTACTGCGTCGGCAGCGGCCAGTGGATGAGGAACAGGTCGACCTGGTCGAGGCCGAGCTTCTCGAGCGAGGCGTCGATCTCGCGCCGCGCGTCGTCGGGGCGGTGGAAGGAGTTGTTGAGCTTGGTCGTGACGTAGAGGTCGTCGCGGGCCAGGCCGGAGGTCCTGATCGCCTCGCCGACCCCCGCCTCGTTGCCGTACATCTGGGCGGTGTCGATGTGGCGGTAGCCGGCCTCGAAGGCCTGGGCCACCGTGGCCGCGGTGTCCTCCGGCGGGACCTGGAAGACGCCGAAGCCGAGCTGCGGGATGGACGTGCCGTCGGGGAGCGCGATGTTCGGAACAGTCATGTGGATTCCTACAGCGACGCGGCGCGAGGTATTCCGCGCGACCACCCGGAGGGGGCCGTCATAGGCTCGCCCGGTGACCCACGACACCCACGCCCAACCCGCGCCGATCGACCTCCCCGGGGCGGGTGACTGGCTCGGCTGGGTCGCCGATCGCTGCGAGGGCCAGCTCGACGAGGCGCGGCGCCGGGTCGAGCAGGTCAAGGCTGCCTCGGGCGCGGCTGACGTGCTGGGCGCCTGGAACGCCGCCGAGACCGCGATCGGCAACGCCGGGTCGGTCGCGCTGTGGGCCGAGGTCCACCCCGACGCCGCGGTCCGCGACCGCGCCGACGAGCTGGGCCAGGAGGTGCAGAAGTACGTCACCGAGCTGGGCCTGGACCGCGACCTGTACGCCGTCTTCGCCGACCTCGCCGCCACGCCCGAGGCCGAGGCCCTCGACGCCGACGCCCGCCGGGTGCTGGACCACACGCTGCGCGACTTCCGCCGCGCGGGCGTCGACCGCGACGAGGCCACGCGGGAGCGGCTGCGCGCGCTGAGCGAGCGCAGCGTGCTGCTCTCGCAGGACTTCGGCCGCCACATCCGCGACGACGTGCGCTCGGTGCGGCTGAATCCCGAGCGGCTCGCCGGGCTGCCCGACGACTACCTCGCCGCCCACCCGGCCGACGACGACGGCCTGGTCACGATCACCACCGACTACCCCGACCTCGTGCCGTTCATGACCTTCGGGGCGGACGGCGCGGCCCGTCGCGAGCTCTCCCTGGCGGCCAACAACGTCGCCTGGCCGGTGAACGACCAGGTCCTCCAGGACCTGTTCGCGGTGCGGCGCGAGACCGCCGCCCTGCTGGGCCACGACTCGTGGCCCGACTACGACACCGAGGTCAAGATGATCGGCTCGGGCCGCGCCGTCGCCGACTTCATCGACCGCATCAGCGACGCCGCGCATCAGCGCGCGGGCCGCGAGCTCGCCGTGCTGCTGGGGCGCAAGCGCCAGGACGAGCCCGACGCGGAGACGGTGGAGACCTACGACTCGCGCTACTACTCAGAGCTCGTGCGCCGCGAGCAGTACGACGTCGACGGCCAGGTCGTGCGCACCTACTTCGCCTTCGAGCAGGTGCGCCAGGGCCTCCTCGACGTCACCGGACGGCTCTTCGGCCTCGACTGGACCCCGGTCCCGCAGGCCGAGGCCGGCACGTGGCACGACGACGTCGCGAGCTACGACGTCGGCCTCGACGGCGTACGGATCGGGCGCATCCACCTCGACCTCCACCCGCGTGAGGGCAAGTTCAAGCACGCCGCTCAGTTCGACATGGTCACCGGCATCGCGGGGCAGCAGCTGCCCGAGGGCGTGCTGGTCTGCAACTTCAGCCGAGGCCTGATGGAGCACGACGAGGTGGTGACGCTCTTCCACGAGTTCGGCCACCTCGTGCACCACGTGCTCGGCGGGCAGGGCGCGTGGGCGCGCTTCTCGGGCGTCGCGACGGAGTGGGACTTCGTCGAGGCGCCGAGCCAGATGCTGGAGGAGTGGGCCTGGGACGCGGGCGTCCTGGCCACCTTCGCCCGCAACGAGGCCGGCGAGACGATCCCGGCCGAGCTGGTCGCGGCGATGCGCCGTGCCGACCACTTCGGCAAGGGCACCCACGCCGCGCAGCAGATGGCGTACGCCGCCCGGTCCTACTTCTTCCACGCCGGCCCGCACGACGACCTCACGGCCTACGGCGACGAGCTCCAGCGCCGCTACTCGGTCTTCCCGCCGCTGGAGGGCGCGCACATGCACTGCGCCTTCGGCCACCTCGACGGCTACTCGTCGGGCTACTACACCTACATGTGGTCGCTGGTGATCGCGAAGGACCTGTTCAGCGCCTTCGACGAGGCCGACCTCTTCGCCACCGACGTCGCGCACGCCTATCGCGACAAGGTGCTCGCGACGGGTGGTCGCCGCGATGCCGCGGAGCTGGTCGAGGACTTCCTGGGCCGGCCCTACTCCTTCGACGCCTGGGAGGCGTGGCTGGCGGAGTGAGGGCGGGCCGGCGCGGCCTCAGCCCCGCAGGACCGCCGGCCGGGTGGGCTCGACGTCGGCGATCCGCTCGGCGACCACGGCCCCGAACTCCTCGTGGCCGCCCTCGGTGAGGTGGAGCCGGTCGGCGAGGTAGTCGAGCTCGAGGTCGCTCGTGGCGACGTAGGGGACGCCGAAGGCCTCGGCGAGGTCGGCGAGCAGCGCGTCGACGCGCGGCACCGCGTGGGCGCGCGCGGGAGCCGAAGCCGGTCCCACGACCACCACCGGGTGCCCGGCGAGGTCGGCCATCAGGTCCCGGAAGCCGCGCTCGATCGCCGCCGCCGGCTGGTTGAAGTCGTTGAGCCCACCCTCGACGACCACGAGCTGCGGACGGGTGTCGAGGGCGGTGGAGGCGCGGTCGGCGAAGGACACGCGACCGCACCCGCTCGCGCCGGCGCTGAAGCCGGACCCGGAGAAGCCCGCCACATGCACCTCGCCGGGCAGCTCCGCCGCCCACGACCGGGCGAGGTCCTCCTGCCCGAGGCCGACCGACCAGGAGTCGCCGATGACCAGGACCGCTTCGCCGTCCCCGGTGACGATGGCGGCGCGCTCACGGGCGTCGGCGCGGTGCTGCTGACAGCGACCCATGCCGGCTCCGGCGCGGTCGGCGACGTAGAACGCCAGAAGGGCAGCGAACAGCACTGCGATGGCTGAGGCGCCGACGACGCGGCGCAGGTTCCCCCGATGAAGCACAGGAGAAGTGTGCGGCCTCGAGGTGTGATCGCGAAGCGGAAACGACCCTGGACTTCCCCTGATCCGGGCAGGGCCCTGCCACAAACCGGGGGCGTGGGCGGTCGGGGGCCGCCTATGCTGCGCGCCATGACGAGCGACGGCCTCCTCGCGGCGTACGACGACCAGCTGCGCACCGACGCCGAGATGGCCCGCGCCCACGAGGTCGTGGAGGACGGCCCGCTGCTGTGGGCGGTCTTCGACCACGGCGGTTTCGTGTCCTACCGCGACCTCGGCGGGCTGGAGGGAGCCGCGCTCGACGACGCGATCGCGCGCACCGTCGCGCACTTCCGCGACGACACCGACGTCTCGTCCTTCGAGTGGAAGTCGCGCGGCCACGACCTGCCCGCTGACCTCGGCGATCGCCTCGTCGCCCACGGCCTGGTCGCGGAGCCGGTCGAGACCGTGATGATCGGCGAGGCCGCGCTGCTCGCGATCGACGTGCCCCTCGACGACACCCCTGACGGCCCCGTCGTCGTACGCCGTGTCGAGCCCGGCGCCGACGCGGTCGACGACCTGACCCGCATGCTCGCCGCGCAGGAGTCGGTCTTCGGCGGCGGGCGGGGACCGTCGGTCGCCTCGGCGCTGGCCGAGCTGGAAGGTGGAGCCTCGGAGTTCTGGATCGCCGAGGTCGGCGACCGGGTGGTGTGCGGAGGCCGGCTGACGCCCGTCGAGGGCACGGAGTTCGCCGGGATCTGGGGCGGGTCGACTCTCCCGGAGTTCCGCGGGCGGGGGATCTATCGCGCGCTCGTCGCCGCGCGGGCCCGCTCCGCGATCGACCGCGGGGTGCGCCTGGTCCACTCCGACTGCACCGACATGTCGCGCCCGATCCTCGAGCGCGCGGGCCTGCACGCCGTGACCACCACGACGCCGTACGTCTGGACCCGCTGAGGCACCCGCGACTGCGAGATCCATGCCACAGCGAAATGGCCGGCGGATCGGGGAACATCCGGCGCCGCCCTGCGTTGAGATGTATGAACAGAGTTGAGTGAGACCGACTCAAGTGTTTTGCCACTCCGGCCGCAGTTGGGCAGGATGGCTCTCATCCGCAGGATCCAACGCAGGAGGTAAACCCCCATGGCTCGAGCCGTCGGCATCGACCTCGGCACGACGAACTCCGTCGTGGCCGTCCTCGAAGGTGGAGAACCCACCGTCATCGCCAACGCCGAAGGTGCCCGGACCACCCCGTCCGTCGTGGCCTTCACCAAGTCCGGCGAGGTGCTCGTCGGAGAGGTCGCCAAGCGTCAGGCGGTCACCAACGTCGACCGCACCATCCGGTCCGTCAAGCGCCACATGGGCGAGGACTGGAAGGTCGACATCGACGACAAGACCTTCACCCCCCAGCAGATCAGCGCCTTCGTGCTGCAGAAGCTCAAGCGCGACGCCGAGGCCTACCTCGGCGAGACCGTGACCGACGCGGTCATCACCGTGCCGGCGTACTTCTCCGATGCGCAGCGCCAGGCCACCAAGGAGGCGGGCGAGATCGCCGGACTCAACGTGAGCCGCATCGTCAACGAGCCCACCGCCGCGGCGCTGGCCTACGGCCTCGACAAGGGCGAGGACCAGACCATCCTCGTCTTCGACCTCGGTGGCGGCACCTTCGACGTGTCCCTCCTCGAGATCGGCGAGGGCGTGGTCGAGGTCAAGGCCACCTCCGGCGACAACCACCTCGGTGGCGACGACTGGGACAACCGCGTCGTGGAGTGGATGGTCAAGAAGTTCAAGGACTCCAACGGCGTCGACCTCGCGGCCGACAAGATCGCCAAGCAGCGCCTCCAGGAGGCCGCGGAGAAGGCGAAGATCGAGCTGTCCTCCTCGAGCGAGACCACGGTCCACCTGCCCTACATCACCCACGGCGAGTCCGGCCCGCTCCACTTCGAGGAGAAGCTGACCCGCAGCGAGTTCCAGAAGCTCACCGCCGACCTGCTCGAGCGCACCAAGGCGCCGTTCAAGAACGTGCTGAAGGACGGCGGCGTCGCGGTCGACAAGATCGACCACGTCGTGCTCGTCGGTGGCTCCACCCGGATGCCCGCCGTCAGCGAGGTCGTCACCGAGCTCCTCGGCGGCAAGCAGCCCAACAAGGGCGTCAACCCCGACGAGGTCGTCGCCGTCGGCGCCGCGCTCCAGGCCGGCGTCCTCAAGGGCGAGGTCAAGGACGTGCTCCTCCTCGACGTGACCCCGCTGTCGCTGGGCATCGAGACCAAGGGCGGCGTGATGACCACCCTCATCGAGCGCAACACCACCATCCCGACCAAGCGCTCGGAGATCTTCACCACCGCCGACGACAACCAGCCGTCGGTGGAGATCAAGGTCGCGCAGGGTGAGCGCCAGATGTGGTCGCAGAACCAGCCCCTCGGCAACTTCGAGCTGACCGGCCTCCCGCCGGCCCCGCGCGGCGTGCCGAAGATCGAGGTCACCTTCGACATCGACGCCAACGGCATCGTGCACGTCTCGGCCAAGGACCAGGCGTCCGGCCGCGAGCAGTCGATGACCATCTCCGGTGGCTCGGCGCTCGGCAAGGACGAGATCGACCGCATGGTCAAGGAGGCCGAGCAGTACGCCGAGGAGGACGCCAAGCGTCGCGAGGCCGTCGAGGCCCGCAACCAGGGCGACCAGCTCGTCTACTCGACGGAGAAGTTCCTCACCGACAACGGTGAGAAGCTGCCCGACGACGTGAAGACCGAGGTCCAGGCCGACGTCGACGCGCTGAAGGCCGAGCTGGCCCGCGAGGACGCCTCGTCCGAGGAGATCACCGCGGCCGTCACGAAGCTCAACGAGTCCAGCCAGAAGATGGGCGCGGCGATGTACGCCGCCGCGGAGGCCGACCAGGCCGCCGCGGGTGGTGCCACCGGCGCGACGGGCGAGTCCGACGACGACGTCGTGGACGCCGAGATCGTCGACGAGCCCGCCGAGGGCACCGACGGCACCGAGGGTGAGTCCAAGTGACCGATCGCCCCGAGCCCACCACGGGTCCCGAGGCGTACGACCTGCCGGAGGGGGAGCCCACCGCGGCTCCCTCTCCGGAGGGCTTCGGCGACGCGGCGGGCGAGGCCCCGTCGCAGACCGAGGTCGAGGAGCAGGTCGCCGGTGACACCGTCGCGGGCGACGCCCCCGGCACCGCCGAGGAGCGCCCGGACGACACCGACACCGACACCGGCACCGACGTCGACACCGAGGAGGACGAGCTGGCCGCCATGAAGGGGTCGCTCGCCGACCTCACCAACGACCTCCAGCGCCTCCAGGCCGAGTACGCCAACTACCGCAAGCGCGTGGACCGCGACCGCCAGCTGGTGGCCGAGGCCGCTGCGTTCAAGGCCCTCACGCCGGTCGTCGAGGTGCTCGACACCATCGACCGGGCCCGCGAGCACGGCGAGCTGGACGGCGGCTTCAAGGCCGTCGCCGACCAGCTCGAGCGCGTGGTGGCGAGCGCAGGGCTGGTCCGCTTCGGTGAGCCCGGCGACGCGTTCGACCCGACGCTGCACGAGGCGCTCAGCCACCTCGGTGCCGACGCGGAGGTCGAGGTGACCACCGTCAAGCATGTCGCCAAGGGCGGCTACCGGATGGGCGACCGCGTCGTCCGCGCCGCACAGGTGCTGGTCGTCGACCCGGCCGACGGCTGACACGTCGCACGCATGATCGAGCTGATGGAGAGGGGGTTCACCCGTGGCTGACAACGAAGGCTTCCGCAACGACTGGGCGACCAAGGACTTCTACCAGGTCCTCGGCGTCCAGAAGGACGCGTCGTCCGCCGACGTCAAGAAGGCCTACCGCAAGCTGGCCCGGGAGAACCACCCCGACTCCAACCCCGGTGACGACGCCAAGCACGAGAAGTTCAAGGCCGTCGCCGAGGCGTACGACGTCGTGGGTGACGAGGCCAAGCGCGCCAAGTACGACGAGTTCCGCTCGCTGCAGGCGCGTGGCGGCTTCGGCCCCGGCATGGGCGGCGGTGGCTTCGGCGGTGGCGGGGGCGGCTTCAGCATGGACGACCTGCTGCGCGACCGCGCGTCGGGCGGGCTGGGAGACATGTTCGGCGACCTCTTCGGAGGCGGCCAGCGCACCCGTACGCACCAGCAGCCGCGGGCACGGCGCGGCGCGGACGTCGAGAGCACCGCGACGATCGGCTTCACCGACGCGCTCGACGGCGTCACGGTCTCGCTGCGCCTCACCTCCGACACCGCCTGCGCCACCTGCCAGGGCACCGGCGGCAAGCCGGGCACCCGGCCGCACATCTGTCCCGAGTGCGAGGGCGCCGGCTTCGTGGTGGCCGGCACGGGAGGGGCGTTCTCGATCAACGAGACCTGCCCGGCCTGTGGCGGGCGCCAGCTCGTCTACGACGAGGCGTGCCCGACGTGCCACGGCAGCGGCCGCGGCACCTCGGCCCGTTCGATCCAGGCCCGCATCCCCGCCGGCGTCAAGGACGGCGCCCGCATCCGCCTCAAGGGCAAGGGGGCGCCGGGGGAGAACGGCGGACCGGCCGGTGACCTCTTCGTGACGGTGAAGGTGACCCCGCACCGCGTCTTCGGGCGCAAGGGCGACAACCTCACCCTCGAGGTCCCCGTGTCCTTCGACGAGGCGGCGCTGGGCGGCGAGGTGAAGATCCCGACGCTGGGCGGCGCACCCGTCACGCTGCGACTCCCCGCCGGCACCCCCAACGGGCGCACCTTCCGCGTCCGCGGCAAGGGAGCCACCCGCCGCGACGGCACCAAGGGCGACCTGCTGGCCACCGTGGAGGTGTGCGTGCCGTCGACGCTCGACGACACCGCGCGGGAGGCCGTCGAGGCCTACCGCGCGGCCATGGCCGGCAAGCCGCTGCGCGCAGGACTCTTCGAGACATGAACTCACCCCACGACGTTCTTCGTCTCCTCCGCTGCGCTCCTCCGTCGAACAACGCCGCGGGGACCCCGAGATGAGCGTCCCGTTCGGCTCGCCCCCGCCCGACGCCGCCGTCTACGTCATCAGCGTGGCGGCGGAGCTGACGGGGCTGCACCCGCAGACGCTGCGGGCCTACGAGCGGATGGGGCTGATCGCGCCGGGACGCACCGGGGGCGGCGGTCGGCGCTACTCCCACCGCGACCTCGAGCGCCTGCGCGAGATCGCCGACCTCACCAGCGCGGGCATCGGCATCGAGGGCGTACGCCGGATCATGGAGCTGGAGAACCAGCTCGACGCGCTGCGCGCCCGCAACGAGGAGCTGCTCGCCGAGCTCGACGCCGTACGCCGCGGGATGGCCGCGCGTGCCGCGATGCAGGCTCCGACCAACAAGCTCCCCGTGCTGCACCAGTCCGTCGGCCAGTCGGTCGTCGTCTGGCGGCGCCGGAGCTGACGCCGGGCCGCTATCGTGCCCGGGTGCGGCAGCGCGATCTCGAGACGGCGGACCGGTGCGCGTCACCGGTTTGCTTCTCCGGGGCTACCCCGGGGACCACCGGTACGTCCGGGCTCAGCACCGCGCGCGACTCGCTGCGCTCCGCTGCAGGTCATCGCGCGCACGACGGGACAGGTCGGGCCGCGCTGCCGCACCCCTCCGCGACGGGCACCCCCCACTCGTGAGGGTCGACCTCGCACGCGCCCTGGCCGCCGGCTTCCTCGACGGGGAGTGGACGCAGCAGGGTCTCCTCGCGAGCGGGACCGCGGTCCTCGGCCGTCGGCCACAGTGGCTGGCGCCCCTCGCACGCCAGACCCTCGCGCTCTACCCCCGTGCCCCGGTCGACCGGCCGAGGGAGCTGGCCACCAACATCTCCTCACGTCCGGCCGCGGCCCGGGCGCGCAGCGCCGCGCCGCAGGTGCAGCCCGTGGTGGCGACGCGGATGCTCGGCAACCGGTGGCGGCTTCCGGTCCTCGACGGCCTCGGCGACGTGGCGGACTTCCTCGGGGTCAGCGCCTCCGAGCTCGACTGGTTCGCCGACCCCCGCCACCTGGCGCGTGGCACGGCGGGGGTCCCGCTCCAGCACTACCGCGTGAGCCACCGCGTGGCGGCCAGCGGCGCCATCCGTGTTCTCGAGGCACCCAAGGCGCGGCTCAAGGTCATCCAGCGCCGGCTCCTGCGCGAGATCGCCTCGATGATCCCTCCGCACGACGCCGCCTGTGGCTTCCGTCCTGGCGGGTCGGTGCGGGCGTACGCCGCTCCGCACGCCGACCGGAGCGTCGTGCTGCGGCTCGACCTCGAGGCCTTCTTCGCCAGCGTCACCGTGTCGCGGGTCTACGGCATCTGGCGCACCGCGGGCTACCCCGAGCCGGTCGCCCACTGCCTGGCCGGGCTGGTGACCAGCGTGCTGCCCCGCTCGACCTGGCGGGCCGTCCCCCAGCCCCGGGACGACCGCCTGCTCGACGCCCACTGGCGTCTCGGCCGTCGCCTCGCCGCGCCCCACCTGCCGCAGGGTGCGCCGACGTCACCGGCGATGGCGAACCTCGCGGCGTTCCGGCTCGACGTGCGGCTGACCGCGCTGGCCCGGTCGTGGGGCGGGCGCTACACGAGGTACGCCGACGACCTGGCGTTCTCCGGAGCCGCTGGCTGGGGGAGCGGCACGTCGCGGTTGATCGACGCGGTGGAGACCGTCGTGCGCGACGAGGGCTTCCGGCTCAACCCGCGCAAGACCGGGGTGATGCCCCGGGCCGGCCGGCAGAGCCTCGGCGGACTCGTCGTCAACGACTCGCCCCGGGTCGCCCGGCACCAGGTCGACCTCCTGCGTGCGATCCTGCACAACTGCCACCGCTTCGGCCCCAGCACCCAGAACCGGGACGACGTCCCCGCGTTCGAGGACCACCTGCGCGGTCGTATCGCGTGGGTGGCACAGCACGACCCCGTGCGCGGAGCCCGGTTGCAGGCCGTCCACGACGCCATCGACTGGAGCCGGTGAGCGGCAGTGTCGGTGCGGGAGCGTAGGTTCCTCACGTGAGCGAACGATGAGCAAGATGGACAACCTGCGGGCCATGCGCGAGGCCAAGTACGCCGAGTCCCAGAAGCGGGCAGCGGCTGCCCCGGCGCGACCCAAGGCGGCTGTGGCGCCCCCGGCGGCGGCGAGGAAGGCCGCCCCCGCGACCGAGCCTGCGGCGGCCGAGGAGCTGTGCGGCCACCGCAACATGAGCGGTCGCACCTGCACGCGCGAGCAGGGCCACGCGGCCAAGAGCCACCGCTACTCCTGAGCCTCCTCAGGCGTCTCCTCAGGCTGTGAGCGCCTCCTCCGGCACGCCGGTCGGGTGGGGTGCGGGCTCGCCGCGGAGCTCGGCCACCTGAGCGACGAGCAGCGCCATCACCTCGTCGGCCGCCCGCCGCACGGTCGCCTCGTCAGGCACCTCACCGTCGGCCAGGCCCGCGAGACGACGTACGTCGACGGGCTCGCCCGCCGCGACGAGCACGCGCGGGCGCAGGACGGTGTTGCGCAGCAGCCGGGCGAGGATCCCGCGACGACCCACGACCTGCTGGGCGCCCACGAGGGCGACCGGCACCACCGGTGCACCCGTGCGGATCGCAAGGCGCACGGCGCCGGTCCGCGACCGCTCGGGCCAGTGCTGCGCGTCGCGGGTGATCCGTCCCTCGGGGAAGAGCCCGACGGCCTCGCCCGCGGCGAGCGCGGTCGCCGCTGCGTCCAGCGAGCTCGCGGCGGCGTCGGTCCCGCGCAGGACCGGGATGAAGCCCAGCCGCCTGGCCAGCGGGCCGACCAGTCCGGAGCGGAACACTCCGCCGGTGGCCATCAGGCGCAGGGAGCGACCCAGCCGCCGTCCGACGAGGGCGAGCAGGATGCCGTCGGCGAAGCTGGTGTGGTTGGCGACGACGATGACGGGCCCGTCGGGCAGCCGGCCGGAGGGGATGGAGCGGCGGGTGAGCTCGAGGCGGCTGACGCTCGACACGATCGTGCCGAGGAGACCCGCGGCGAAGGCGTAGAGGAGGGCGGCGCGGAGGCCGGGGCGCTGCCAGGTGTCGGGGGACGGGCTGGAGGTCATGGCGTGAGTGTGGAGGACGGCCTCGGCTCGCCGCATGAGTACGCGCGCCCGTCCTCCGGTGCCGGGCGAGCGCTCAGGTCGGCCAGTGCCCCGGACGCGTCAGCCCGGGAGGCAGCTTCGTCGCGCCGTCACCGGCGGCGGAGTTGACCTGCGGCTGGGTGAGGAAGAGGACGCCGGAGAGGTCGCACCCGCGTACGTCGGCGTCGCGGAGGTCGCAGCCGAGCAGGTCGGCCTCGTCGAGGTCGGCGTCGCGCAGGTCCGCGCGGATCAGCACGGAGGCGCGGAGGGTCCAGCCGCGGTGGTCGCCCCCGAGGCGCCGGCCGGCCAGGTCCTGGCGGGAGAGGTCGCCGGCATCGGGCCACCGGCGGCGTACGCGCGTGCTGGCGTCGGCGAGCAGTCGGCCGACCCGGTCGTGGAGGGCGTCGATGTCGAGGTGCAGGAGGGTGTCGGGATCGGCCGCGGTGAGCTGTTCGACCTCCGCGCTCGCGGCACGGGCGTCCTCGTCCGGCGAGCGCCGCTCCACCTCGAGGAGGTGCACGATCATCTCGTGCAGCTGCCGCATCACCGACAGGACGGCCGCCATCTCGGGCAGGTTGTCCTGCTCGCGCCAGGAGACCCCGGCGTAGGTGACCTGCGAGACCTGCTGCCCGGCGCCGAAGCACTCGAAGACCGTGCAGCCGGGCCACCCCTTCTCACGCAGGGAGTCGTGGATGCCGCAGCGGTCGTCGTCGAGCAGGTTCAGGCAGGCGCGGCCGCTGGGCTTGTCGACACCGAAGCCGGAGGCCGCCGAGAAGGGCAGCAGCACGCAGCACAGCCCGAAGCAGGAGGCGCAGTCAGATCTCAAGCCGGGTGTCGCCACCCGGGGATCGTGTCACGCAGGTGGTGAGGCCCTGCGTCAGGCTCCGTACCAGCCGCGTTGGATCGCGAAGGCGTTGACGAAGAGCAGCGCGACGAACAGGACCGCGATGAACCGGTTGTCGAAGATCAGCTTGCTCATAACATCCAGCATGCCCGCTTGCTCGCGGAATCAAACAGCCGGAAGGTAAAAGATTGCTCGACCCCTAGGCTGACCGCGTGAGCGCGCTGCTGGTGGCTGGGACGACGTCGGACGCCGGCAAGACGATCGTGACGACCGCCCTGTGCCGGGCGTACGCGCGTCGGGGTGTGAAGGTCGCTCCCTTCAAGGCGCAGAACATGTCCAACAACTCGATGGTCTGCGCCACCCCGGACGGCCGCGGCGTCGAGATCGGCCGGGCGCAGTGGATCCAGGCGGTCGCAGCGAGCGTCGAGCCCGAGGCGGCGATGAACCCGGTGCTCCTCAAGCCCGGCGGCGACCGGCGCAGCCACGTCGTCGTGATGGGGCAACCCGGCGGCTCGATCGACTCGAAGGACTTCGTGGGCGGCCGCACCCACCTGCGCGACGCGGCGTACGCCGCCTTCGACGACCTCTCGTCCCGCCACGACCTGGTCGTGGCGGAGGGTGCGGGGAGCCCGGCGGAGATCAACCTGCGGGCGGGCGACTACGTCAACATGGGGCTGGCTCAGCACGGCGCGATCGCGACGGTGGTGGTCGGCGACATCGACCGCGGCGGGGTCTTCGCGGCGATGTTCGGCACGCTGGCGCTGCTGGACGCCGCGGACCAGGCGCTCGTGGCGGGCTTCGTGGTCAACAAGTTCCGCGGCGACGTCGACCTGCTGCGACCGGGACTGACCGAGCTCCGGGAGCTGACCGGCCGGGAGGTGTACGGCGTGCTGCCGTGGCACCCGGACCTCTGGCTCGACTCCGAGGACGCGCTCGACCTGAGCGGTCGGCGGGCGAGCGAGGAGGAGACGCGGCTGCGGGTGGCCGTCGTACGGTTCCCGCGGATCTCGAACTTCACCGACGTCGACGCGCTGGGCATCGAGCCGGGCGTCGACGTGGTCTTCGCCTCGGACCCCCGGGCGCTCGCCGGTGCGGACCTCGTCGTGCTGCCCGGCACCCGCGCGACCCTGGCGGACCTGGCCTGGCTGCGCTCGCGCGGGCTCGACCGGGCCGTGCTCGACCACGCAGCGGCCGGGAAGCCGGTGCTCGGGATCTGCGGCGGCTTCCAGATGCTGGGCCGGAGGATCCTCGACCCGGCCGGCGTCGAGGGGGTGGCCGGTGCCGACGTGGCTGGGCTCGGGCTGCTCGACGTGACGACGTCCTTCCGGGCAGACAAGGTGCTGCGGCTCCCGGTCGGGTCGGCGCTGGGAGCCGATGCCCATGGCTACGAGATCCACCACGGCCGGACCACCCGGCACGGCGGCGAGGAGTTCCTCGGCGGTGCGCGCGCGGGTGCCGTCCTCGGCACGATGTGGCACGGCAGCCTGGAGGGCGACGCCCTGCGCCGCGCGCTGCTCGCCGAGGTCGCCGCAGCGGCCGGCGTGGCCTACGAACCCTCCGACGTGAGCTTCGCCGAGCAGCGCGAGCGACGGCTGGACCTGCTCGGCGACCTCGCCGAGGAGCACCTCGACCTGGACGCGCTGCTGTCGCTGGCGCGTGACGGTGCGCCCGCCGACATGCCGACGCTGGAGCCGGGGGCCTCGCGATGACGGTGCTCCTGCTGGGCGGGACGGGCGAGGCGCGCGAGCTGGCGGTGCTGCTCGACGAGGCCGGGGTGGACTTCGTGTCGTCGCTGGCCGGTCGGGTCGAGCGACCGCGCCTGCCGGTCGGCGAGGTGCGGATGGGCGGCTTCGGTGGTGTCGAGGGGCTGCGCGTGTGGCTCGCCGAGCACGGCGCGACCGCGGTCGTCGATGCGACGCACCCCTTCGCGGAGGGGATGTCGGCCAACGCCGTCGCCGCCTGCACCGCGTCGGGCGTGCCGCTGCTCCGGCTGGCCCGGCCGGGCTGGGGCGACGCTCCGGGTGCGGACGGGTGGCACTGGGTCGACGACCACGCCGCCGCCGCCGCGCTGGCCGCGTCGCTGGGGCGGCGCCCCCTGCTGACGGTCGGACGCCAGCCGCTCGGCCACTTCGTCGGCCCCCTGGCCGGCCACCGGGCCGTGGTGCGCGTGGTCGACCCGCCCGAGATCGAGGTGCCCGCGCCGTGGCTGGTGATGCTGGACCGGGGGCCCTACGACCTCGCCGGCGAGCTCGAGCTCCTCGCCGAGCACGCGACCGACGTGCTCGTCACCAAGGACTCCGGCGGCTCCTACACCTGGCCGAAGATGGCGGCCGCCGACCAGCTCGGCGTGCCGGTCGTCGTCGTGCGCCGGCGTGCGGAGGTGGACGGGGTGGAGACCGTCCCGGACGCGGCGGCGGCGCTGGCGTGGGTCGTGTCGTCCTCGGCCGTATCGTGAGGGCATGTCGACCCCGGGCCTGACCCCCACCTCGCCGCTCAAGCTGAAGTTCCCGCAGTCGCTCGCGGTCTACGACGACTACGCCAAGGCGCAGAAGAGCGTGGACTTCCTCGCCGATGCTGACTTCCCCGTCAGCCAGCTGATGATCGTGGGCACCGACCTCAAGCGCATCGAGCGCGTCACCGGGCGACTGACCTGGTCGAAGATCGCGGCCGGCGGCATCCTGTCCGGCCTGTGGTTCGGCATCTTCATCGGGCTGGTCTTCGCGCTCTTCACCGAGGAGAACCTCTGGCAGGTGCTGCTCAGCACCGCCTTCATCGGGGCGACCTTCGGCCTCGTCTGGGCGCTCATCGGCTACGCCTTCACCCGCGGGCAGCGGGACTTCTCCTCCATCACCCAGGTCGTGGCGACGAAGTACGAGGTGCTCGTGGAGCACAAGGAAGCCGCCCGGGCGCGCGAGCTGCTGGCCGGGCTGCCGGGGGCGCTGCCCGACCCGTTCGCCTGAGCCGCCGTCTGTCGGGACGCAGACACGCAGACATTGGTCGTTGCCTCGTGGCCGGCTGAGCGTGCCGGTGCCGTCGTCCCCGCACCAATGTCTGCGCGTCTACGAGCGGGCCGACCGCCACGCGACGAGCGCGGCCACGACGACGGCGCCGGTGCCGACCGCGTCGGCGAGGCGTACGGCTCTCTCGATGTCGGCGCGGTCCGGCGGCGGGCCGTCGCCCAGGACCACCCGGTCCTCCGTGCCGTGGGCGTAGTGGTTGCGACCTCCCAGGCGTACGCCGAGCGCGCCGGCGAAGGCGGCCTCGACGACGCCCGCGTTGGGGCTGGGGTGGCGACGGGCATCGCGACGCCAAGCCTGCAGTGCGGCTGACGGACGGCCGCCGACCGTGGGAGCCAGGGCCGCGGCGAGCAGGCCGCTGAGCCGGGCGCCGGGCAGGTTGAGCAGGTCGTCGAGGCGGGCGGACGCCCAGCCGAACCGGCCGTAGCGCTCGCCCCGGTGGCCGACCATCGCGTCGAGGGTGTTGGTCGCGCGGTAGCCCAGCAGGCCCGGGACGCCGAGGAGCGCGCCCCACACGAGCGGTGCGACCACGGCATCGGAGGTGTTCTCCGCGACGGACTCGACGACGGCGCGGCTGACCTCCGCCTCGTCGAGGGTCGAGGTGTCGCGACCGACGAGGTGGGTGAGCCGCTGTCGCGCGCCGGGCAGGTCGTCGGCGGCGAGGAGGTCGTGGACGGCGCGTGCCTCGCGGGCGAGCGAGGTGCCGCCGAGCACCGTCCACGTCGTAGCCGCGGTGACGAGCGTGTGGGTGACGGGGTGGTTCCTCGTCCGTAGCTCCGGGCCGAGACCGCCCCCCGCGGCGGTCCCGGCCAGGAGGGCCAGGTGGAGCAGGCCGCGCGCCCGCGAGTCGGCGTACGTGCGCCTCTCGAGGGCGGCAGCGACGCCGCCGAAGATCGCCACGGGGTGCCCGCGGCGCGGGTCACCGAAACGCCTGTCGGCGAGGTGGCCGACCACGAGACCGAGTGCTCGGCTCACCCCGACCGACATGTCAGAGCGCAGCGGCGAAGGCGCGCTGCGCCGCGACCGCTTCATGCTGGCGCCAGGTGCGGTCGACCAGCGCCGTGAGGACGGCACCGATCACCGCCCACATCGCCAGCAGGGTCAGCAGCGAGGAGATCCGGAAGTCCCACAGGACGCTCGCCGGGAAGCCTCCGAGCTCGTCGACCTTGGGGAAGGCGAGCGCGGCGACGGCGACCACGACGACGTACGCCGTGGCTCCGGCGATCGTGCCCGGCACCCCGCTCCACCGGCGGGCCGCCCAGCGGGCGACCGCGACGGCGGCCAGCACGCCGAGCACCGATACCGCGACGAAGCCGAACCACAGCGCGGTGCGGCTGTCGATGGTCTCACCGGAGCCGACGGCGGGTGGCGTGGCGGGGTACTTCAGGAACGGCACCACGCTGAACGAAACCGCCCCGAGCAGCGCCACGAGAGCAGTGCTCGCGGCGGGCCGGAGGCCGCCTAGCCGACCGAGGCCGACCGCGGACAGCAGACCGGTCAGGCCGCCGAGCACGACGCCGATGGCGAGGGTGCCGGTGGCGAGGCCGAGCGTCGACTGGGTGGTGCGGGAGACCGCGGCGTCGTCGCCGTGATCGTGGGAGTGGGAGTGCGAGGCGGTGGCCCCGTCCTCGTGGTGGTCCGCAGTGGCGCCTGCGGACTCGAGCGCGATGGCACGGTCGACTTGCGGCTCCCCGACGGTGTACGCCACGACGAACGCGGCGACACCGGCGAGGAGACCGGCGAGGAGACCGTGCACCAGGAAGGTGCGGGTGGTCATCGGTGGATCAGTGGCAGGGGAAGCCGAGCAGGTGACGGCCGTCGTGGACCCACTCGTGGATCGCGGTGCCCTCGGGGATGGTGATCGCGCCCTGGACCGAGCTGATCAGCACGAGGACCGACATCGCGAAGAGCGTGCCGAGGACCAGCCACGGAGCGAGCTCCCGCAGCGGGATGGCGAGGTCGGCCGGAGTGACGGTGGACGAGGTGGGGCTGGAGATGGCATGCGCCATGGTTCCTCCTACGGGATGAAAGCGTCCCGGGTTGATGGGGAGTGACTTCCAGTCCGTCGGGTCTGACTTCACCGCTCGGTGTGGCTGAGCGATGTCACAGTAGCGCCACTGCGCCGGATTCCCACCGGCTTCCTCAGGACTGGGTGCGTGGAGCGTAGCGCACCCAGGAGGTCGTCGGTGACGGCCTCGCGGCGGGCGCTGATCCGGACCCATTCGTCGTCGAGACCGGGGAACGTGTCGGCCCTGCGGACCGCGAAACCCCTGTCCCGTAGGGCTTCCCGGCTCCCGGCGCCGGTCCGGGCGAGGACGTACGGCGCGGTGCTGGGGACGGTCTCGATGCCGAGCTCGCGCAGTCCGTCCTCGAGGTGCCGGCGGCGTCGCTCGAGCTCGTGCGCTCTCGCCTTCGCCTCCTCGCGGGCCTGCTCGCTGCTGGTCGCGACGAGTGCAGCGATGGCCGGCGCGGAGACCGACCAGGGCGTCTGGAGGTCCCGCAGGGCGCGTACGACGTCGGGCTCGGCGAGGACGTAGCCGGCGCGGATGCCGGGGATCGACCAGATCTTGGTGAGGCTGCGGAGGACCACGACCCCGGGGTGCCGCTCGTCGGCCAGCGTCTCGACGTCGTCGTCGAGGAACGCCTCGTCGACGACGACCAACCGGCCCGGCTCGGCGAGGCCGGGGATGACGGCCGCGGGGTGGCGTACGCCGGTGGGGTTGGTCGGGTTGCCGATGACCACCAGGTCGGCGTCGTCGGGCACGTCGTCGGGGTCGAGGCGGAAGCCGTCCTCGTGCCGCAGGACGACCTGGCCGACGGTGTGGCCCGCCGTGCGCAGGGCGACCTCGGGCTCGGTGAACTGCGGGTGCACGACGACCGGGTGCCGCCACGGCCGCAGGCGCGCGAGCAGGGTGAAGGCCTCGGCGGCGCCGGCGGTGGCGAGGACGTCGGCTGCGTCGCGCCCGTGGCGCCGGGCGACCGCGGCCTCGGCGTCGGTCGCGTCGGGGTAGGCGTCGGCGTCGGCGAGGCTGTCGGCGAGCGCGCGGTCGAGCCAGGTGGGGCGCGGGCCGTCGAAGACGTTGACGGCGAGGTCGACGAGCCCGGGACCGGTGTCCTTGTCACCGTGGTGGCGCAGGTCGGGCCCCCGGTGCTCGCGCGCGGCCTCGACGAACCGCGCGGCGAGCTGCGGGTGGCCGGCCCAGTGGGTGTGGAGGTAGGACGCGTGGAGGGTGGCGGTCGCGACGCCGGCGGGGTCGGGCATCAGCCAGGCTGGGTCGCCGGTCGTCGCCCGCGTCAGGTGCGTGCGGTGGAACTCGTGCCCGGTGACGACCTCGCCGGCGCGGCCCAGCAGGTTGTCGGTGGGGGAGGTGGCGGTGCGGTAGGAGAGCGTGAGCCGCGGCGCCATCTCGGCGGTCGCGTCGATCGCGCCGACCATCGGGAGCGCCGGCCCGTCCGGGCCGCGCACCGATTCGCAGAGGTAGAGCAGCCCGGCGCACTCCGCCACCGTCGGCAGCCCGCGCGCGATCGCCGTACGCAGCTCGCGCCGCAGGCGCTCGTTGGCCCCCAGCTCGGCGGCGTGCATCTCCGGAAAGCCGCCGCCGAGGTAGAGCCCGGTCGTGCCCTCGGGCAGCCGGGTGTCGGTGAGGGGGTCGAGCTCGACGACCTCGGCGCCTGCGGCCTCCAGCAGCTCCACCGTCTCCGCGTAGCGGAAGGTGAAGGCCCGCCCGCCCGCGACCGCGATCCTCGCCCGGCCGTTGGTCGCTGGTTTCGTGACGGGCGCCAGGGCGGCCTCCTCAACCAGCGGAAGGCTTCCGCTGGTCGAGGAAGGACGAAGTCCTGTCACGAGACCCAGGGCCTCCGCCGGATCCCAAGGAGCCCCCTCCAACCCCGGCGCCGCGCGCGCCAGGCGTACGACCGCCTCCAGGTCCACCCGCTCCGCGATCTGCGCCGCCAGCCGGTCGAGCGCCGCCGAGGCATCTGCCCGCTCGGCCGCCGGCACCAGCCCGAGGTGCCGCGACGGAGCCTCGATCCCGTCGTCGCGCTGGAGGATCCCGAGCACCGGCAGCTGGTCGCCGATCGACCGGACGACCTCGTCGGCGTGCCGCGCGGACCCCGCCTTGTTGAGGATCACCCCGACCACGTCGACCGGAGGCTGGGCCCAGGTGCGGAGGCCGTGGATGGTGGCGGCGATGGTGCGCGAGGCGGACGAGATGTCGACGACCAGCACCACGGGCGTACGCGTCACGGCGGCGACGTGCGCGGTCGAGGCGAACCCGTCACCACCGATCTGCCCGTCGTACAGGCCCATCACGCCCTCGATGACGGCCAGGTCCGCGCCGGCGGCGCCGTGCAGCAGCAGCGGCACGAGGCGGTCCTCCCCGACGAGGTGCGGGTCGAGGTTGCGGCCGGGGCGGCCGGTGGCCAGCGCGTGGTAGCCGGGGTCGATGTAGTCGGGGCCGACCTTGTGGCCGCTGACGGTGTGGCCGGCGCGGGCGAGCGCGGCCATCAGCCCGGTGGCGACGGTGGTCTTGCCGTGGCCGGAGGCCGGTGCGGCGACGATGAGCCGGGGGAGGGCTACCACGCTCGCCTCACCATTCGATGCCTCGCTGGCCCTTCTGCCCGACCTCCATCGGGTGCTTGACCTGGCCCATCTCGGTGACGAGGTTGGCGGCTTCGACCAGGCGCGGGTCGGCGTGGCGGCCGGTGATGACGACGTGCTGCCGCCCGGGCCTGCTCGTCAGCGCGGAGACGACGTCGTCGACGTCGACCCAGCCCCACTTCATCGGGTAGGTGAACTCGTCGAGGACGTAGAGGTCGTGGCGCTCCTCGGCGAGCGCGCGCTTGATCTCGGCCCAGCCCTCGGCGGCGTCGGCTGCGTGGTCCTCCTCGGTGCCGGCCTTGCGCGACCACGACCAGCCGGAGCCCATCTTGTGCCAGGTGACGGGTCCGCCCTCGCCGGTCTCCTCGTGCAGCTCACCGAGCCGCTCGAGCACGGTCTGCTCGCCGATGCGCCACTTGGCGGACTTCACGAACTGGAAGACCCCGATGCTGAAGCCCTGGTTCCACCCGCGCATCGCCAGGCCGAAGGCGGCCGTCGACTTCCCCTTGCCGGGGCCGGTGTGGACCATGATCAGCGGCCGGTTGCGGCGCTCGCGCGTGGTCAGCCCGTCGTCGGGGATCGTGGTCGGCACTCCTTGCGGCATCAGGCCCTCCAGCCCTCGACGTGGATGGCCTCGTCGAGGGTGCGGCCCCCGCGCCAGCCGTGCCGGACGAGGTCCGGCAGCTCCTGCAATTCGGTGACCGGCCCCGGGCACAGCCAGGCGACCGGGCGTACGCCGTCGGGCAGCCCGACGAGGTCGGCGAGGAACTCCTCGCGGTAGAACGACACCCACCCGACGCCGAGCCCCTCCGCGGTGGCGGCGAGCCAGAGGTTCTGGATGGCCAGGCAGGTGGAGTAGAGCCCGGTGTCAGCGATCGCGTGGCGACCGAGGACGTGCTGCCCGCCGCGGTCGGGGTCGTACGTCACGACGACGCCGAGGCCGGACTCGCGGATGCCCTCGACCTTGATCCGCTCGAACCTCTCGCGGCGCTCGCCCTCGAGCTGGGCGGCAAAGGTCTGCCGCTCGGTCTCGACGTGCTCGGCGAACGTCTCGCGCGTCGCGTCATCAAAGACGAGGACGAAGTCCCACGGCTGCGAGTTCCCGACGCTCGGAGCGTGGTGCGCGGCCGCGAGCACGCGCCGCAGCGCCCCGAGATCGACGGCCTCGCCGCTGAACTCCGCGCGTACGTCGCGGCGGCGGGCGATGACGTCGTAGAGGTCCTGGCTGAGAGTCTGCGCGCTCATGCTGCGTGGGCCAGGCTGGTCAGCGCGCTCGCGCTGACGTCGGCGATCGGCAGGTGGGTGGCCTGCATGGCCCGGGCGAGCGAGCCGGCGAGGCCCATCCGCATCGGGCCCTGCTCGCAGTCGACGACGACCGCGGTCGTCCGGTGCTCGGCGATCCACTGCGCGGCCTGGCGGCTGCGCGCGACGGCGTCCGCACCGTGGGTGGCGCGACCGTCGGTGATCACGATGAGCAACGGACGCCGCCTCGGGTCCCTGACCTTCTCGACGCGCACCACCTCGGCCGCGGTGAGCAGGCCCTCGGCGAGCGGCGTACGTCCTCCCGCGGGCAGCTCGGCCAGGCGCCGGGCGGCGATGTCGACCGAGTGCGTCGGCGGCAGCGCGACCTCGGCGCCGTCGCCGCGGAAGGTGACCAGCCCGACCTTGTCGCGGCGCTGGTAGGCGTCGAGCAGCAGGCTGAGGATCGCGGTCTTGACCTGCTCCATCCGCTTGCGCGCGGCCATCGAGCCGGAGGCGTCGACACAGAAGAGGACGAGGTTGGCCTCGCGCCCCTCGCGCCGGGCGGTGCGGAGGTCGGCGTGCTCGAACCTGAGCCGTCCCCCGGTCCGGCCGCGGGCCAGCTGGTGCGGCGCGGCGGCACGGATCGTCTCGACGAGGTGCAGCCCGCCCTGGCCCGTCGGGTCGACGCCGGCGCGGCGCCCGTTCGACGTCAGCGCGCGCGATCGCTTGCCGGACTCGCCCGCCCCGGTGCCGGTGACCTCGAAGCGACGGACCTTGTAGGGGTCTGCGGCGGCCATGACACTTTCCATCGCTGGTTGAGGAGGGCGCTCAGCGCTGCCATCCGGTGGTTGAGGAGGGCGCTCAGCGCTGCCATCCGGTGGTTGAGGAGGGCGCTCTGCGCCCGTCTGGAAACCAGGATCCTCGGAGTCCCCCTCACCCTCCGGCTCCGGCGGAAGCGGAGGCTCGGGCTCCGGCTCCTCGTCCCCGAGGATCGAGTCGAGCAGGTCCTCGTCCAACCCCGGAGCGTCGAAGGGGTTGCGCCGCCGCCGGTGTGGCAGCGCCAGGATCGCGGCCTGGCGGATGTCGGCCCGCGTGACGGTGGTCCGTCCGTTCCACGCGGCGTGCGCCACGGCCGTACGCGTGGCGACGATGTCGGCGCGCATCCCGTCGACCTCGAAGGCGGCGCAGACCTCGGCGACCTTGGTCAGCACCGCGTCGGTGAGCTCGACCTCGGGCAGCAGCTTGCGGGCGGCGGCGATCCGGTCCGTCAGCGCGCGCTCCGAGTCGGCGTACGCCTCGACGAAGGTGCCCGGGTCGGCGTCGAACGCGAGCCGGCGGCGTACGACCTCGGCGCGCAGCCGCGGGTCGCGCGGGGCGGCGATCTCGACGGTGAGGCCGAAGCGGTCGAGGAGCTGGGGGCGGAGCTCACCCTCCTCAGGGTTCATGGTGCCGACGAGCACGAAGCGGGCGGCGTGGGCGACCGAGACGCCGTCGCGCTCGACGGTGGAGCGGCCCATCGCGGCGGCGTCGAGCAGCAGGTCGACGAGGTGGTCGTGGAGGAGGTTGACCTCGTCGACGTAGAGCAGTCCGCGGTGGGCGCGGGCGAGGAGGCCGGGCTCGTACTCGGCGACGCCGTCGGCCAGCACCTTGGACAGGTGCAGCGAGCCGAGCACGCGGTCCTCGGTGGCGCCGACGGGGAGCTCGACGAGGCGCACAGGCCGGGTCTCGGTCTCGGCGTCGAGCGGCCAGTCTCCATCTGGAGACGTGTCGCCCGGTCGGCTCGAGAACCGGTCGCCGGCGACCACCTCGATCGGCGGCAGCACGGAGGCGAGAGCGCGCACGGTGGTGGACTTCGCCGTGCCCTTCTCGCCGCGCACGAGGACGCCGCCGACCTCGGGGGAGATCGTGGTGAGGACCAGCGCGAGGGTCATGTCGTCGCGGTCGTCGGCCTGAGAGGGGACGATCGCGGACAGGGGGTACTGCAGTGGCATGGGGGCTCCCGCTCTCGTTGCCAACTTCTGGTGGATGGCGGGAGGCCGGTCTTCGGACTTCTCGGAACGCCATGTCGACGTCTCGAGTCACCGCAGCGGGCCCTGTGCCGGATTTTCACCGGCTTCCCAGATTCTCCCCAGACTTCGGGGCACCTCTCGCCAAGTCCCGGTCACGATAGCGTCTGCGGCCATGTCGTCCACCGGGGTGCCCAGCGAGGTCGTCGTCGTCGGGATCGGGGCCGACGGGTGGCCTGGCCTGTCGCCTTCTGCCCGCTCGCTCGTGCTGGAGGCGGGGGTGTTGTGGGGTGGGGCGCGGCACCTGTCGCTGGTGCCAGACGTGCCTGATCAGGTTCGGGTGCCGTGGCCGTCGCCGCTGTCTGCTGGCCTTCCGCCGCTGCTTTCTGAGTACGCCGGACGTCCCGTCGTCGCGCTGGCGTCGGGGGACCCGCTGGTGTCGGGGATCGCGTCGACGCTGCTCGACCTGGGGGCGCCCGTACGCGTGGTGCCGGCCGTGTCGTCGGTGGCGCTGGCGCGGGCCCGGATGGGGTGGTCGGCCGAGTCGTGCGTGGCTGTGACGGTCGTCGGGCGCTCGGTGGATCGGGTGCTGCGCGAGTGCGCGCCGGGGCGGCGGGTGCTGGTGCTGTCGTCGGATGCGTCGACGCCTGGTGCACTTGCTGAGATCCTGACGTCGGCAGGATGGGGAGCGTCGCGTCTGACGGTGCTTGGGGACCTGGGGTCATCGTCCGAGTCCTCTGTCGCCGGCGTTGCGGCGTCCTGGTCGGAGTCGTCGCCGGCACTGAACGTCATCGCGCTGGAGGTTTCTGGAAACGGGTTGGCTTCCTGGGCTCCTGGCCTTCCTGACGATGCATTCGAGAATGACGGCCAGCTCACCAAGCGCGACCTCCGCGCCTCCGCCCTCGCGCGCCTGGTGCCTGCTCCAGGTCAACTCCTGTGGGACGTCGGCGCCGGTGCGGGGTCGGTCGGCATCGAGTGGATGCGCGCGCATCCGTTCTGTCGCACCATCGCCATCGAGTCAGAGCCGGATCGAGCTGCGCGGATCGGCCGCAATGCCTCTGCCCTCGGGGTGCCCGAACTTCAGGTCATCGAAGGCCGCGCGCCTGCAGCGTTGTCGGGCCTCGAGTCTCCGGACGCGATCTTCATCGGTGGTGGCGCCACCCGCGAGGGCGTTCTGGAAACTTGCTTGAGCGCAATCAAGCCCGGCGGCCGCCTCGTCGTGCACGGCGTCACCCTGGAGACCGAGACCCACCTAGGCAAGGCGTACGCCGACCACGGGGGTGAGCTCACCCGCGTTGGCGTCGAGACGGCTGCCGCGATCGGCACCTTCACGGGCTGGACGCCAGCGCGCACGGTCACCCAATGGGCCTGGGACAAGCACGAGAACTGAGGCGCGGATCCAACGTCCGATTCGCCGCTTTTACGACACAGGGATCTGCCGAGATTTTCGTCAGGAGGTGTTGGCGGCGAGCCGCAGTGCAGTAGCAGAAGGCGATGGCGCAACTGACCGATCCACCGCTCGACCTAGCGCGCCCCGCGGGATGCGGGTCACCCGACGCGACCCGCTTGCGGCAACGGCCGCCATGGCGACGCTGCAGGCGTCAGAAGGGACCCCGAATGGGCAGTCGAGCTAGATGACCTCGACGCGCACCGACGCGGCGACACCCATCGCCCAGTCGAGGCCGTCGCCATAGCCGATAGGGAGCGGCGCGGCGCCGCCGGTGGCTGGGGACTCCGGCACGAGAGCGTCCGCAGGAAGTCGGTCGCCCCACAGGACGTACGCGCGCTCGTCGTCGTCCTGGTGGGACGTCCACGTAAGCCCGGCGGCCGTGGTGTGCTCGTGCATCCACGTGGCCCACCGGGTCGCGAGCGTGTATCCCGACGGGTAGGTGTGGGTGATGTCAGCGGCGTAAAGCCCCAAGGACCGTAGTCCATGACCGTGCAGAGAGACGACCTCGATGTCGACTTCGAGCTGCAGCGCAGTGAGCAGGTGCTCGCTCCACTTCGCCGAGTCGACGACCGATCCGGGCATCTGGTCGTGCAGGAACGTCTCAAACAGTGCTCCGCGGCGAGACCCCCCGAGGTACATGGTCGGGACCATCGAGCCATAGGCGTCGCGTAGCGGCGCGAACCGAGTGGGGTCGCCGAGACCTGGGTTGAATAACGTCCCGTCGTCCTCGGTGCGCCCGCTCGGCGGGTAGTGCGCGGCGGGGTGGATCCGCCACAGGCGGGTGCCGGCGGTGAGCGATTCGGGAACCGGGCGTGCGAGAGGGGTCGGTGAACCGCTGGGCGGCTCGCTCCTTCTCACGCGGGCTGCATGTCCGGCTGAGGCGACGGGATAGCCCGGGCCACGGCGTAGCGCAGCGCGTCACTAACGCTCTCAGGCTGCTCGTGCACCTCTTGGGCCGGGGACCGGCCCTCTAGATAGGCGTTCGGCGCGGAGGCCCAGGCGAGTACGTCGGCGTCACTCCACCCGGCGGGCTCCAGCAGTTCGCGTAGCATCGTCCATGCGGACGCGACGGCGACGAGATCGTCATCCACCCTGACGAACTGGAAGCCGGGATAGAGCAGGCCACCGCGGCGCTTGACCCCGGCCAAGCCCTTGCGGCGACGAAGGTTCGCGGTGTGGGAACGTGCCGACTCGGGACGCGCACCGGTCAGGAGCGCGACCTGGTCGGCTGCGAGCATCCCCCACTCGCGCTCGACGTCGCGCCAGCGCTCCTCGCGCAGCGCGGCCTGAGCTAGGTGACCGGGACCGACGTAAACTGACGAGTCAGCCAGGACCTTCTCGACAAGACCGATGGTGGCGACCTCGTTCATCGCACGAAGTGCGGCGCGGCGAGCTGTGTCCTTATCGACGCCAGCCGGGACCGGGACGTTGACAGTTGTCATGGCGCTCACCCCTCTCTGACAATCATGATAGCGAAACCCGCTAGCGTTGTCATTGTGGTCAGTCGACGAGAGTGGGTTCAGGTACGTGAGGCGCCCCAAGTGCAGAATCCCGGTCAGTCCGTGTCTCTCTCCGTCTCGCGCGGTCCTGACAATGTGCGTCTTTCCGCCGCCTATCGGCGAGCCTGTCCGGGCTTAGTCCCTGGACCGCGTCGTCCCGGACATCCAGCTGGTGCGTCCGCATGACCTCGTGTCGGCGGGACCGGGACCGGGACCGGGACAGGCGGCTGCTCAGGTCCGTTCGTAGGGACTGGCCCACGCACCGAGTCCTCGTGTGCCCAGACGCCGCAGAAGCACCATGCGACGACGCCGGTCAGCTTCGCGAAATCCTCCACCGCTGCCCGATTGACGACGACGTCCACCAAGACGGACACGGCCATCATGACCACGCCCGCCGCGAAGGCGATCTCGACCGGAGTCCAGCGGCGGGCCCGTAACCACATTGATGCCAGCCCGAGACCGGCCACGGCGTACAGAACGAGGAACGGGATCTCCGGCAGGCCCATGGATGGCAGCACCTCCTCGTGCAGCAACAGGCTGTCGTCGAGAGCGCTGACGCCACACAATCCGCCGAGGAAGAGCAGCCGCGACCGCTGGTCGGTCCGTGCGTGCCGACCTGCGCCAACGGCGGCGACGGCAGCGATCGCCCACCCCAGCGCCGTCAGCCTGCTGATGACGCCTGTCCACCACGGCACCCCGATCACGGCGGTCGCATCACGTGTGAGGTCCGAGACGCGTGCGACATCGGCCGACACGAAGTCCGCGTAGAGGGCGGCGCCGATGACGAGAACGACGATGAACGCCGCCACGAGAACCTGCATGCCTCTGCTCACCAAGCTCGAGCCTCCAGGGTCAAACCCAACTTGTCTTGCGATGGCTTCGGGACGGGGTAGGTGCGATCACCCCAACCACCGCGGCGAGGCACGGTGACGGCGCGGACGAGGGTGAGGTGCCAACTCTTCGACGGTACCCGGTCGGACTGATCGGAGGGCCACGGACGGTGTCGCGTGAGCGGATCGACGAGGGTCCAGTCCCCGGACACGTCGTCCTGAGCTGGCCGGTCCCGCGCAGGGGGTCATGCTGGTCTCGCACCCGTCGTTGCGGGGATAGCGACTCGTGAGGGTCGAGGCGCCCTACGCACGCCCGGGCTCGGCGCGGAGGAACGCCTCCAGCCCCGCGAGGTCGTCGGTGTTGAGGTGGTCGACGCCGGCCGCGAGCAGCTCGTCCCACACCGCGTCGCGCGCCGGGCCCGCCGCGTCCGGCGTGGCCCAGAAGCGGATCCGGTAACCGGCGTCGTGCGCCCGGTCCACGATCTCGCGGAGCTTGGTCCGCTCTGCCTCCGGCATCGGGCCGACGCCCTGCCAGGTGAAGTGCCTGGTCCAGTTGTCGCTCAGGAGCGGGAGGTCGGAGGCCGGCAGGCCGGACCCGAGGTCGCCCATGCGGCCGTCGTAGCCGGCGTACCGCTCGCGCTGGGCCTGCATCGCCGGCAGGTCGCGGTTGCCGCTGATCACCGCGGTGACGGCGTCCTGCTTCACGGAGTCGCGTCGGAAGGTCGTCATGATCCGCTTGTTCTCGGCGAGCTCCTCGTGCACGGCGGCGTACGTCGGGCCGGCCGCGCTCTTGACGTCGATGAGCAGCTGGAAGACGCCGTCGTGGCCGCGGTAGATCCGGCCGCCCTCACGCCGCGCCCGGTCGACCAGCGGGTCGAGGTAGAGCGACTCCAGGGTGCGGGACGGGTCGACGTCGGCGAGGTCGTGCGCGACGAGGAGCTCGCCGTCGACGAGCCAGACGTCGGCCTCGACGCTCGTGAAGCCGTGTGAGAGCGCGTCGTGCAGCGGGCGAGGGTGCTCGTAGTCGTTGTGGGCGTGGGCCTGGGGCAGCGGCTCGACGTGCGTGCGCCGCGGCTCGTCGTACGCACGGGGGAGCTTCAGTCCGCGCTCGGCCATCAGCTCGCGGAGGCGGTCGGGGTAGTCGGTGATCAGGCCGTCGACGCCCCTGTCCATCAGGGCGGCCATCGTCGGCTTGTCGTCCACGGTCCAGGGCACGACCTCCAGACCGGCCGCGTGCGCCTCGTCGACCATCGCGCTCGTGACGTAGGGCTGGTAGCCGGGATCGGTGACCTTGCCGTCCTGCGGGAAGCCGTGGACCGGTGAGATCGCGTCGGCGCCGAACGACGCCGCGGCCGCGACCAGCGAGTCGTCGTAGTCATCGATGTCGATGCCGCCGAGCCACGGCGAGGCGCCCGGCCGGTCGACCTGCAGGAAGTCGCGGTTGGTCAGCGCGACCAGCGGGAAGCGGGGCTCGACCTGAGCCATCCGCATCAGCGCGCCCCAGTCGAACGACTGGATGGTGACCTGGTCGACGAGGCCGGCGGCGCGTACGTCGGCGACGACCTCCTGCACGAACTGCTCGCGGGGAGCGGTCTCGGCGGGGGCGCCTGCCTCGACCTTGGTCTCGATGTTGAGGTCGACGTGACGGGCGTCGTAGGCGTCGACCAGCTCGAGGACCTGGGTCAGGGTCGGCATCCGCTCACCGGGGTGGAGCTCCTGGCCGGGGTGGGAGGCGAGCCGCTGGCTCCCACAGTCGAGGGTCTTCACCTGCGCGAGCGTGAGCGTGTTGACGTACCTGCCGACGTAGGGGAACTCCGGGTCGCCCGGCACCGCAGCCGAGGTGTCGCGGCACTTCTGCCTGCTGACTCGGCGGTCGTGGGTCACCACGGCAACCTGGTCCTCGGTGACCTGGACGTCGAGCTCGAGGGTGCTGACACCGAGCTCCAGCGCCTTCGCGAAGGCCGGCAGGGTGCTCTCGACCGTCAGGCCCAGACCACCGCGGTGGGCCTGCAGGTCGAACTCGCGATCGGGGGCGGCGGCGGAGCCCGACGTGGGGAGGAGGACGAGCAGCGGGGGTGCGAGGAGGAGCGCGAGGAGCGCGCGAGGGGTCCGAGGCATGACTCCACCCGAACTGCGGAACACGAACGGCGCGTGTCGGCGCGAGCAGCCTTCGGGCGCCTGCGGGTGAACTCTGCACGTACGAACACGTGGCTGGGGCGAGGCGTCGCTGCCCCGGGCGTGCGAATGGTCATGGTCCGTTCACCTCTACCCTCCTGTGCACGCCGTGGCGGCTGCGGGAGGAAGGAGCCATGACCTCCCTCCGTGCCTCGACCATCGCCGCCGCATCGCTCCTCACGACGTTCACGCTCCTCGCGCCCTCGTCCTCCGCCTCGTCGTCCGTGGTGGCGGCTCCAGGTCAGGACAAGCCCTCGGCCACCAGCTTCGCCGTGATCGGCGACGTCCCGTACGGCGCTGCGCAGATCGCCGCCTTCCCCGGCTGGATCGACCGGATCAACGCCCAGCCCGGGCTCGACCTGACCTTCCACGTCGGTGACATCAAGAACGGCTCGTCGCCGTGCACCGACGACTACTTCGCGATGATCCGCGAGCAGTTCGACCGGTTCACGATGCCGATGCTCTACACGCCGGGTGACAACGAGTGGACCGACTGCCACCGTCCCGCCGCCGGCGGCTACGACCCGCTGGAGCGCCTGGACGCAGTCCGCAGCGCCTTCTTCGAGGTGCCCGGGCGGACGCTGGGCGCCCGACCGATCAAGGTCGACAGCCAGGCCGACCTCGGTCTCCCCGAGAACCAGTCGTTGCGGACCGCCGGCATCGAGATGGCCACCCTGCACGTGGTCGGCAGCAACAACGACCGCGCCCCCTGGACCGGCATCGGCAACACGACGCCCACGGCGACCCAGCTGGCAGAGGAGTCCGCCCGCATGGGTGCCGTGATCGAGCTCGTCGAGGACACCTTCGCCCGCGCCCGCCGGACCAATGCCCGGGCCGTCGCGCTGTTCCAGCAGGCCGACATGTTCGACCCGTCGTACCAGCCGACCTGGGACATCGGCGCCTTCCGGCCCCTCGTGCAGGCGCTCGTGGACGAGGCCTCGACCTTCGACGGCGAGGTCTACCTCTTCGACGGCGACAGCCACGTCTACAACGTCGACCAGCCGCTCAGCGCCGGCTCACGCTGGCTGACGATCCACGGCGTGGACGGCCACGCCGACAACCTGACCAGGATCACCGTGGACGGCGAGGCCAACAACACCAACTTCCTGCAGGTGACGGTCAACCGACCCGGAGCCGAGCGCGTGCTGTCGTGGACTCGCGTGCCCTACCTGTCGCAGCCCTGACTCCCGGCTGTCCGTCTGGTCTCACCGTGTGCCCGCCGGCCCTCGACTGCGTGAGCGAGCACCTTCGGGCACACGGTGAGCAGATCTAGGTCTACCCCGGGTTCCGGGTCCGCACAACCATGGTTGAACGCGCTACTTCTTCCACCCCGTCCGATCCCTGCGGGTCAGCGAGGGAGCTGAGGCGCAGGCAACCCCCCGTCAGGACATGAGCCCGATGCGAGGGGGTACTGGTGGTCACTGCACGTCGCGGTCACGATGCTCAAGATGGGCACGCGCGTTTCGAGAGCCACCAGGGAGACACCCATGTCGACCATCACCACCTCGCTGACTCAGATGGACGGTCAGCCGCACCGATCCGGGCTGCCGTCATGAGTGAGGACCACATCGTCGATGCCTCCCGCCGTCTGGCCGCCGCTCTCCGGCCCGGCGACCTCGACGAGACGCTCACCAACATCACGGCGGCCGCGGTCGAGGTCCTGCCGGACGTGCAGTGGAGCAGCTTGTCCATCAAGCACGCCGACGGCCGGCTGGAGACCGTGGCACCGACCCACGACGTCCTCCGCGAGGTCGACGCGGCGCAGTACGAGCTGCAGGAGGGACCCTGCTACGAGGCCGCGGTCGACACCGTCCACATCGTCTCGCCGCACCTGGCGACCGATGAGCGGTTTCCGCGCTACGCGCCCGTGGCCCAGGAAGCCGGCATCCGGGCGCAGGCCGGCATCCGGCTCTTCGACGCCCAGCACTCCCAAGGCGCGTTGAACCTCTACTCCAAGAGGGTCGGTGCGTTCGAGGACCTCGGCGTGCTGGCCGAGCTCTTCGCGCACCAGTCGGCCGTCGCGCTCGACTACGCCCGCAGGATCGACCAGCTCCAGGAGGCGGTCACCGCGCGACAGCTGATCGGCCAGGCCGTAGGGGTTGTGATGGAGCGCTTCGGGGTCGACGACGCACGTGCGTTCGGATTCCTGACCCGCCTCTCGAACCAGGAGAACCTCAAGCTCCGACTCGTCGCCGAACGGCTCCTGGCCGCGCCACGCGACACCCCCGGAGCCTGACCGCGCTGCCGACTCGCGCAGCGACGGGCTCTTCGGCTTCCTGCAACGATTCGTCCCGTGATGTCTCGGACCCACGTCGCCCTCCTCGTCGCCACGCTCGCGCTGACGACCGCGTGCGGGTCCGACGACCCCGCCGGGTCGTCGTCCGCCTGGCCGACCACCTCGACCCCCGTCGCGACCGACGGGCTGATCTGGGCGAGCGGCAGCACGGTCCACCTGCCCGACGGCTCGACGATCGACACGGGGGATCCGGCCGGGGCGTACGTCGTGGCGGGCGCCGGCGTGTGGTTCGCCTCCGCGGAGCCGGGCGAGCGGGAGGGCAACGACCTGCCGGAGCTGCGCGTCGCGACCGCCGACGGGGTGCGGGACCTCGGCGCGCACCCCGCCATCGGCAGCCTCACCACGTCCGCGGACGGACGGTGGCTGGCCTTCATCGACCGTCTGGAGAACGGTGCCGGCGCGGCCGAGGCGGTCGTGGTCGACCTGACCACCGGCGAGGAGCTCGTGCGCAGCAGCGAGGGACTCCTGCCGTCGGAGACGGAGGGCGCGGACTGGACCGACCTCTACGAGGACGCACCGGTCGGGATGCTCGGCGTCGTCGACGGCACGGCGTACATCCAGGGTCTGGACGCTCTCGTGAGCCACGACCTCTCGACCGGCGAGTCGACGTCCGAGGACCTCGACTGGGAGGCGATCCGCGCGTCGGACTGGTGGCAGTCGCTGCACCTCACTGCCCCGCTCCCGAATGCCGACCGCACCTGGCAGATCCCGACGCAGGAGTTCGGCGCGACACCCGTGCTGGAGTCCGCCGACGGTCAGCGCGTCACAACGACGCTGCTGGACGCCACCGGTCCGCTCGGCTCGCCCGACGTCACCGGTCCACCGCTGGAGGACTGGAGGCTGCGCGGCTGGATCGACGAGACGACGGCGCTCGGCATCACGCCGTCGCGGGACGGGTCGGGGGTGGACTGGCTAACCCCGGTGCTGGTCACCTGCGCGGTCCCGAGCGGCGAGTGCGCGGTGGTGGAGGGCACGGAGGAGGGCGTCAACCTTCCCTCCGACCGGCCCTTCGGGTTGCCGCGGGAGAGCAGCATCGACCCGGACAGCTAGGGCTTCACCGGGATCGTGTCCGGTCGGGCGTGTAGAGCCACGACTCGCCGCCGTCCCGCGCCAGCGCCCACCCCACGAGGATCACCGCCGCCTGCCGGAGGCCGGCGTCCTCGACCCGGTCGGCGATGTCCGCGAGCGTGCCGCGGAGGACGAGCTCGTCCGGCTGGGATGCCCGGTGGACGACGACCACGGGGCAGTCGGCGCCGTACTCCTGGACCAGTGACGCAGCGAGCTCGCGGGTCCTGGTGATCGCGAGGTGCAGCACCAAGGTTGCGCGGGTCGCGGCGAACGCGGCGAGCGATTCGGTGGCCGGCATCGCGGTGGAGCGGGCCTGGGTTCGGGTCAGCACGACGCTCTGCGCGACCAGCGGGACGGTCAGCTCACGGCCGACGACGGCGGCCGCGGCGGCGTACGCCGGGACCCCCGGGCACACGTCCCACTCGACCCCGGCCGCGTCGAGGCGGGAGGTCTGCTCGGCGAGGGCGGAGTAGAGCGATGGGTCGCCGGAGGTGAGGCGCACGACCTCGCGTCCCTCCGCTGCTGCGCTCACCATGACCGACGTGATCTGGTCGAGGTCGAGGGCCTGGGTGTCGACCTGGCGGGCATCGGGGCAGTGGGCGAGGACCTCGGCGTCGAGGTACGTCCCGGGGTAGAGCACGACGTCGGCCGCCGCGAGCAGAGAGGCCGCGCGCAGGGTGATCAGGTCGGCCGCGCCGGGGCCGGCGCCGACGAAGTGGACGGTCATTCCACGAACCTCGGCGTCCAGACCTGGCCGGTCGCGGTCACCGTGGTCGAGGAGGCGCCCACGATCAGCAGGCACTTCATGTCGACCGTGTCGGCCTCGAGCTCGGCGAGAGTCGTCACCGTCACCGACTCCTCGGCGCGCCCCACGTCGCGGCCGACGATGACGACCGTGTCGGGGCTGCGGTGCTCGAGGAAGAGCTTCTGGAGGTCGGCGACCTGCGTGGTGCGGCTGCGCGAGGCGGGGTTGTAGACCGCGAGGACCAGGTCGGCCTCAGCGATCGCGTGCAGGCGGCGCTCGATCACCGGCCACGGCTTGAGTCGGTCGCTCAGCGACACGACCGCGAAGTCCGCGCCGATCGGGGCTCCCGCCCTGGCGGCGACGGCCTGGACGGCGCTGACGCCGGGAAGGACCTCGACGGGTATGTCGGGAAGCCCTTCGTCCTTTCTGGCGGCGGCCGCCTCGAACACCGCGCTCGCCATCCCGAAGACGCCCGCGTCGCCGCCGGAGACGACCGCCACCCGGTGTCCCTGCTGCGCGAGGTCCAGCGCGAGCCGGGCGCGGTCGACCTCGACGGTGTTGCCGGAGGCGTGGCGGGTGAGGCCCTCGCGCTGGGGGACGCGGTTGACGTAGGGGGCGTAGCCGACGACGTGGTCGACGTGGGACAGGGCTTCCCGGGCTTCCTCGGTGAGCCAGGCGTCGGGGCCGGGGCCGAGGCCGATGACCTGGAGGGGGTGGGGTGGTTTCGAGGCTCGCTCCGCTCGCACCTCAAGCACCGATCGGGAGTCCGCTCGCACCTCAACCACCGAAGGGGAGGAGGGGGCGACAGCGGGGCGGCGGCCGCCGGGGTCCTCGGACAGCGAGTCGCCGGGCACCACGATCAGGGAGAAGTACGGCACCGACGCGGGGTCGACGTCGTCCACGGGCATCCAGCGCTCGGCGGGCATCGACGCGCGCTCGACGTACATCGCGTGCTCGAGGCGGCCGGCCTGGCGCAGCGCCTCGACCACGCCGGGGAAGCGGCGGCCGAGCTTCATGATGATCGCGCCGTCGGTGTCGGCGAGGCGGCGGGCGAGCTCGGGGACGTCGAGGGTGCCGGGCAGGACCGTGAGCACGTCCGTCTGGCGCACGAGCGGCGAGGCGAGGACGGCGGTGGCGGCGGCGAAGGCCGGCACGCCCGGCACGACCTCGGTCTCGAAGCGCGGTGCGAGCCGGTCGTGGAGGTACATGTACGAGCCGTAGAACAGCGGGTCGCCCTCGGCCAGCACCACGACCGTACGGCCCTGCTGGAGGTGGACGGTGAGGCGCGAGGCGCACTCCTCGTAGAACTCCGCCATCGCGCCGGCGTACCCGCCGGGGTGCGCGGTCGGACCGGTCGTGACGGGGTAGCGGAGCTCCTCCTCGATCGCGCTGCCCGGGATGAGGTCGGCCGCGATCCGGCGGGCGTTGGACTGCTTGCCGACACCGGCGTGGAAGGCGATCACGTCGGCGTCGCGGATCAGCCGCGCGGCCTTCAGGGTGACCAGCTCGGGGTCGCCGGGACCGAGGCCGACCCCGTAGAGCCGGCCGGTCACTCCCGCTCCTGGGCCAGCGCGTTGAGGGCGGAGGCGGCCATCGCCGACCCGCCGCGACGGCCACGGACGGTGAGGAAGGGGATGTCGAGGCCTTGCAGGGCGGCCTCCTCCAGCGCCTGCTTGGACTCGGCGGCGCCGATGAAGCCGACCGGTACGCCGACGATCGCCGCCGGTCGCGGAGCCCCGTCGAGCAGCATCTCAAGCAGGTGGAACAGCGCGGTGGGAGCGTTGCCGATCGCGACGACGGCCCCTTCGAGGCGGCCCTCCAGCAGCGAGAGCGCGGCGGCCGAGCGGGTGGTGGCCATCAGCATCGCGAGGTCGGGCGTACGCCGGTCGTGCAGCGCGCAGAGCACCTCGTTGTCGCGGGGGAGGCGGGCGCGGGTGACGCCGGACGCGACCATGTGGGCGTCGGTGATGATCGGAGCGCCGCCTTCGAGCGCCTCGCGGGCGGCGCCCACCAGCCGGTGGTGGATCACCAGGTCGTCGGTCAGGTCGGTCTGGCCGGTCCCGTGGACCATGCGGACGGCGACGCGCTCGGCGTCGGCCGGCAGGTGGTCGAAGCTGGCCTCGCGGCGGATCGTCGCGAAGGACTCGTCGTAGATCTCGGCCCCGCGGGCGATGTAGTCGTAGCGACGGGTCGGTCGGGCAAGCAGTGTCATCACGGCTCCTCGGGGTTCGCGCCCCTGGGTAGGCAGGTAACGCCGCGCGGGCAGTGTCTGGCTCGCCCCCGATGTGGCTGGGGGACTGACAGTGGCGGAACCGCCCCGGACTTGCACCGGGTTCCTGCGTCGCGTGACGGGGGCAGCCTAGGGCCTTGTGGGCCGGCGTGGTTTCGAGGCTCGCTCCGCTCGCACCTCAACCACCGAGGGGGCGACGGGTGAGGAGGGACTTCCATGGCGTGACGACCAGGTGCTCCGGGAGCTCCTGGACCGACGACCGGTCGACCACCCCGCCCGCCACCTCGACGTGCGCGACGCCGGGGGCGACCTCGCCGTACGCCGGATGCTCGGTCGCTGCGGGCAGGCGAGGGTCGGGGTCGTGGGCGTCGGGCGCGGCAGGCAGCTCGTCCACGTGCCACGCGGCATGGTCCCCGCTGCCGCGGACCTGCTGGAAGGCGCGGGCCAGGCCGGTGAGCCGGGCCGCCGCCTCGCGCAGCGGGACGACCGGACCCCACTGCGTCGACCCGACCCGCAGCTGGACCTCGTCGGCCGAGAGGGCGACGAGCCCCAGGTCGCAGGTCCGTGGGACGAGGTCGCCGCGACCGTCGTCGAGGACGAGGAGGAAGCGACCCGGGAGCATCGCGAGGGACGGCGTGGCGCAGATGCGCTCGTCGAGCTCCTTCGTGACGGGGCGGAGGTCGGCGCGTCCGCCGTGCAGCCCGGTCAGGGGCGAGACGAGGACGTTGCGCACCAGCTCGTGGTCCGGGTGCGGCAGGAGTCCGGTGGCGCGGATGGCCTCGACGACCTCGGGCGGGACATTGCCGTCGACCAGCGGGAGCGCGCGGAGCTGGAGGTTGGCCCGCTTGGTCAGGTGCACCTGCCCGTCGCCGTACGCCTCGGCGACGTCGAGCAACGCCAGCAGCGTGGTGCGGGAGAGGTGGCCGCCGGGGATGCGGAGGCGTACGAGCGCTCCGTCGTCGGCGGGCCAGGGACGGAAAACGCCGGGGCAGAGGTCGCCTCGGGTCCGGTCCATGGCGTCGGATGATTGCACGGTGTGGTTTCGAGGCTCGCTTCGCTCGCACCTCAACCACCGAGGGGGTGGAGTGCCGCTAGGGTCGTGCGCACCACTCCGCGTGGGACCCAGGAACCCGGTGTCATTCCGGGGCGGTTCCGCCACTGTGAGGGCCTGCGTGCAGGCCCGTAGCCAGACACTGGCCCACGCGGATCCCATCAGAGGGGCGAGAACCCCGAGGAGGATCCGTGCGCATCGCACTGCTGTCCACGTCCGACACCGACCTGCTGAGCGCGCGGGAGTCCGGCGCCGACTACGTCCTGGCCAACCCGGCGCGGCCCGGGCACCAGTCGATGGCCGAGGTGATCGAGGGCTGCGACCTGGTCGTCGGCCGGCTGCTCGGCTCGCCCCAGGATCTGTGCTCCGGCTTCACCCGCGTCGCCGCGACCGGGATGCCGGTCGTCGTGCTCGGCGGCGAGCAGTCGCCGAGCGCCGAGCTGATGGAGCTGTCGTCGGTGCCGATCGGCGTCGCGGCCGAGGCGCACCGCTACCTCGCCGAGGGCGGGCCGGCGAACCTCCGCCAGCTCCACGCCTTCCTCTCCGACACGGTGCTGCTGACAGGGGAGGGGTTCGAGCCGCCGGAGGTGCTGCCGCAGTGGGGGTTCGCGGAGCGGGAGGTGGTTTCGAGGCTCGTCGCTGGCGCTCCTCGCACCTCAACCACCGAGAAGGTGAGGGTGGGGGTGCTCTACTACCGCGCCCACGAGGCCAGCGGGAACACCGCCTTCGCCCACGCCCTCGCCGACGCGATCGACGCGACGGGCCACGCGGTCGGCGTACCCATCTTCGCCGGGTCGCTGCGGTCCGCGCCCGACGAGCTGTACGACGCGCTCGGCACGCTGGACGCGCTCATCGTCACCGTGCTGGCCGCCGGCGGCAGCGTGCCCGCGGGCGCGAGCGCCGGCGGGGACGACGAGTCGTGGGACGTCGCGCGGATGTCGGCACTCGACATCCCGATCATCCAGGGCCTCTGCCTCACCTCCAGCCGCGCGGAGTGGGAGGCGTCCGACGACGGCGTCAGCCCGATGGACTCCGCGACCCAGATCGCGATCCCCGAGTTCGACGGGCGGATCATCACCGCGCCCTTCTCCTTCAAGGAGGTCGACGCCGACGGCCTCCCGCGCTACGTCGCCGACCCCGAGCGCTGCGCCCGGGTCGCGGGCATCGCGGTCAGGCACGCCCGCCTGCGGCACATCCCGAACGCCGAGAAGCGGCTCGCGCTCGTGCTGTCGGCGTACCCCACCAAGCACGCCCGCATCGGCAACGCCGTCGGGCTCGACACCCCGGTCTCCGCGATCCGGATGCTGCAGCGGCTCAGGGTGGAGGGGTACGACCTGGGTGACGGCGAGGTCGTCGAGATCCTCGACCGCGAGGCGAGCGACACCGAGAAGGGCGATGCGCTGATCCACGCGCTCATCGCGGCCGGCGGCCAGGACGAGGAGTGGCTGACCCACGCGCAGCTGACGGACGCGCACGTGCGGATCACGCCGGAGCAGTACGCCGCGTGGACCGCCGACCTGCCCGCGGACCTGCGCGCCGACATGGTCGAGGCCTGGGGCGAGGCGCCCGGATCGCTCTTCGTCAACGATGCCGGCGAGCTCGTGCTGGCGACCGTGCGCGCCGGCAACGTCGTGCTGCTCATCCAGCCGCCGCGCGGGTTCGGGGAGAACCCGATCGCGATCTACCACGACCCCGACCTCGCGCCGACGCACCACTACCTCGGTGCCTACCGCTGGCTGGAGCACGGGTTCAAGGCCGACGCCGTCGTCCACCTCGGCAAGCACGGCTCGCTGGAGTGGCTGCCCGGAAAGAACGCCGCCCTCTCCGCCAGCTGCGGCACCGACGCGGCGCTGGGCGACCTGCCGATGGTCTACCCGTTCCTCGTCAACGACCCCGGTGAGGGTGCGCAGGCCAAGCGCCGCGCCCACGCGACGATCGTCGACCACCTCATCCCGCCGATGGCGCGCGCGGAGTCGTACGGCGACATCGCCCGCCTCGAGCAGCTCCTCGACGAGCACGCCAACATCGCCGCGATGGACCCGGCCAAGCTGCCGGCGATCCGCGGCGAGATCTGGCAGCTCATGCACGCCGCCGAGATGCACCGCGACCTCGGGCTGGACGAGCAGCCGGACGACGAGGAGTTCGACGACTTCATCATGCACGTCGACGGGTGGCTCTGCGAGATCAAGGACGCGCAGATCCGCGACGGGCTGCACGTGCTCGGCGAGGCGCCGTCCGGGCAGGCGCGGGTCAACCTGGTGCTGGCGATCCTGCGGGCGGCGCAGGTGTTCGGGGGGCAGGCGCAGGCGGTGCCGGGGTTGCGGGCGGCGCTCGCAGGTTTCGAGGCTCGCTTCGCTCGCACCTCAACCAGCGACGTGAGCGAGCTTCCGACGTCCGAGGTCGATCGACTGGAGGCGATCGCGCGCGACCTCGTCGAGCAGATGGACAAGGCCGACTGGGACTCCGCCCGCGCCGCCGAGCTGCACGACGACCCCGAGGTGCGGCGGGTGCTGGAGTTCGCCGCGACCCAGGTCGTGCCGCGCCTGGCGCGCACCACCGATGAGCTCGACGCCGTCGTCCACGCCCTTGACGGCGGCTTCATCGCCGCCGGGCCGTCGGGCTCGCCGCTGCGCGGGCTGGTCAACGTGCTGCCGACCGGCCGCAACTTCTACACCGTGGACCCGCGCGCCGTCCCGTCCCGCCTCGCGTGGCAGACCGGGCAGGCGATGGCGGAGTCGCTCGTCGCGAAGTACGTCGACGAGACCGGCACTTTCCCGGAGTCCGTCGGCCTGTCGGTCTGGGGCACGAGCGCGATGCGCACCAGTGGTGACGACGTCGCCGAGGTGCTTGCGCTGCTCGGCGTACGCCCTGTCTGGGACGAGGCGTCGCGGCGCGTCAGCGACCTCCAGGTGATCCCGCTCGACGATCTCGGCCGCCCGCGCATCGACGTGACGGTGCGGATCTCGGGGTTCTTCCGCGACGCCTTTCCGCACGTGGTCGCGATGCTCGACGACGCCGTACGCCTCGTGGCAGGCCTCGACGAGTCCGACGAGCACAACCACGTGCGGGCGCACGCGCGCGCCGACCTGGCCGAGCACGGCGACGAGCGGCGCTCGACCACGCGGATCTTCGGCTCCAAGCCCGGCTCGTACGGCGCCGGCATCCTCCAGGTCGTCGAGTCCGGCAACTGGCGCAGCGACGACGACCTCGCCGAGGTCTACACGGCGTGGGGCGGCTTCGCCTACGGCCGCGACCTCGACGGGGCGCCGGCCGCGGACGACATGCGCACCAACTACCGCCGGATCAAGGTGGCGGCCAAGAACGTCGACACCCGCGAGCACGACATCGCCGACAGCGACGACTACTTCCAGTACCACGGCGGCATGGTCGCCACGGTGCGCGCGCTGACCGGCAGCGACCCCAAGGCGTACGTCGGTGACTCGACGACCCCCGACGCGGTCCGCACCCGCACGCTGCAGGAGGAGACGAACCGCGTCTTCCGCTCGCGAGTGGTCAACCGGCGGTGGATCGCGGCGATGCAGCGCCACGGCTACAAGGGCGCCTTCGAGCTCGCCGCGACGGTCGACTACCTCTTCGGCTTCGACGCGACCGCGGGCGTCGTGCACGACTGGATGTACGAGTCGCTGGCTAGGTCGTACGTCCTCGACGAGACAACGAGTGCGTTCCTGCGGACCTCCAACCCGTGGGCGCTGCGGGGCATCGTCGAACGGCTGCACGAGGCCGCCGAGCGCGGGCTGTGGGAGGAGCCGGACGCCGAGGTGGTGGCCGCGCTGCAGCAGGTCTACCTCGACGTCGAGGGCGAGCTGGAGGACCGGTGAGGACTCGAGTCCGCGTCGTCGGGATCGGCTGCCACCCGGGCCAGCTGACCGTCGAGGCGCGCGAGGCCATCGCCGGCTGCGACTACGTCATCGCCGCCGACAAGGGACCGGCGGACCCGCTCCTCGCGCTGCGCCGGGCGATCTGCGCCGACCTCGGCGTCGAGCTGGTCGCCGTCCCCGACCCGCCGCGGGACCGGGACGACCCGGCCGACTACGACGGTGCGGTCCTCGACTGGCACGACGCCCGCGCGACGGCGTACGGCTCCGTGCTCGCGCAGCGTCCGGGCACCGTCGGGTTCCTGGTGTGGGGCGACCCGGCGTTCTACGACTCGACGATCCGCGTGGTCGAGCGGCTCGGAGTCGCGTACGACGTGCTGCCGGGCGTCTCCGCGCTCTCGTTGCTGGCGGCCCGGCACCGCGTCGTGCTCCACGAGGTCGGTCGGCCCGTGCTGGTGACGACGGGCCGCCGGCTGGCGGCGGAGGTCTCGGCCGGGCACGACAACCTCGTCGTGATGCTGGACGGTCGGCTCCAGGCCGCGTCCCTCGATGGTGACTGGGACATCTGGTGGGGCGCCAACCTCGGCAGCCCGCGCGAGGAGCTGGTCGCAGGGCCGCTCGCGGACGTCGTCGAAGAGGTCGGCGCCGCGCGGGCGCGGGCGAAGAAGGCCGACGGCTGGGTGATGGACACCTACCTCCTGCGCCGCGCGACGTCCGGCGCCGCTCGCACTTCAACCACCGAGATGGGGAACGAAAAATCTCAAAGTTGAGGGGAATCGACTCAACTTCTGGCGCGTTGTGACGGGTGAGGGCCAGAGTGGTCCGCGACACCCCCACGAAGGAGCAGAGTTGAGCGCGTTCGGTGCCGAGAAGTTCACCACCCGCAGCCGCGAGGTCGTCGAGGCTGCCCAGCTGGCCGCCACCACCGGCGGCAACACCCACACCGAGCCCATCCACCTGCTCGTCGCCCTGCTCAAGCAGGAGGACGGCGCCACGCGCAGCCTCGTGCAGAAGGTCGGCGTCGACCCGGCCACGCTTCTGGCGCAGGCCGAGCGCGTGCAGCAGCAGCTGCCCCGCGCCACCGGGTCCACCGTCCAGCAGCCCAGCGCCTCGTCGGCGCTGACCCGTGTGCTGGCCTCCTCGATCGACCTGGCCGGCTCGATGAAGGACGACTACGTCGCCACCGACCACCTGCTCGTGGCCACCGCGACGGTGGAGTCGCCCGCCCAGAAGGTGCTCACCGACGCCGGCCTGACGGCCGCCGGGCTGCGGGAGGCGATCACGGCCGTCCGGGGCAACCGCCGCGTGACCAGCGAGAGCGCCGAGGCGTCGTACGAGTCGCTGGAGAAGTACTCCGTCGACCTCACCCAGGCGGCCGAGGACGGGCGTCTCGACCCCGTGATCGGCCGCGACGCCGAGATCCGCCGCGTCATCCAGGTGCTGTCGCGGCGCACCAAGAACAACCCCGTGCTCATCGGCGAGCCCGGCGTCGGCAAGACCGCCGTCGTCGAGGGGCTGGCCCAGCGCGTGGTCGCCGGCGACGTGCCCGACTCGCTCAAGGGCCGTCGCGTGCTCTCGCTCGACCTCGCCGCGATGGTGGCAGGAGCGAAGTACCGCGGCGAGTTCGAGGAGCGGCTCAAGGCCGTCCTCGAGGAGATCAAGGACGCCGGCGGCCAGGTCATCACCTTCATCGACGAGCTGCACACCGTCGTCGGCGCGGGCGCCGGCGGCGACTCCGCGATGGACGCGGGCAACATGCTCAAGCCCATGCTGGCGCGCGGCGAGCTGCACATGATCGGCGCGACGACCCTGGATGAATACCGGGAGCGCATCGAGAAGGACCCTGCGCTGGAGCGTCGCTTCCAGCAGGTCTTCGTCGGCGAGCCGAGCGTCGAGGACACGATCCAGATCCTGCGCGGCATCCAGGAGAAGTACGAGGCCCACCACGGCGTACGCATCACCGACGCCGCGCTCGTCGCCGCGGCCACCCTGTCCGACCGCTACATCACCGGGCGCCAGCTGCCCGACAAGGCGATCGACCTCATCGACGAGGCGTCGTCGCGGCTGCGGATGGAGCACGAGTCCTCCCCGGAGGAGATCGACCAGCTCCGCCGTCAGGTCGAGCGGCTGAAGATGGAGGAGTTCGCGCTCGCCAAGGAGACCGACGACGCCTCGCGCGAGCGGCTCGAGGTGCTGCGCAAGGACCTTGCCGACCGCGAGGAGGAGCTGCGCGGCCTGGAGGCCCGCTGGGAGCGGGAGAAGGACCAGCTGCAGGGCGAGGGCGAGCTGCGCCGTGCGCTCGACCAGCTGCGCGTCGAGGCCGACCGGCACCTGCGCGAGGGCAACCTCGAGGCGGCCAGCAAGATCAACTACGAGTCGATCCCGCGCCTCGAGCAGCAGATCGAGGAGATCGAGAAGGCCGAGGCCGCCGACCTCGAGCCGCTCGTCGGCGAGGAGGTCGGCGCCGAGCAGATCGCCGACGTCGTCGAGGCGTGGACCGGGATCCCCACCGGCAAGATGCTCCAGGGCGAGACCGCCAAGCTGCTGGAGATGGAGTCGGTCATCGGCCAGCGGCTGATCGGCCAGCGCGAGGCCGTCACGGCCGTGAGCGACGCCGTACGCCGCTCCCGCGCCGGCATCGCCGACCCCAACCGGCCGACCGGGTCGTTCCTCTTCCTCGGCCCGACCGGCACCGGCAAGACCGAGCTGGCCAAGGCCCTGGCCGACTTCCTCTTCGACGACGAGCGCGCGATCGTGCGCATGGACATGAGCGAGTACAGCGAGAAGCACTCCGTCTCGCGGCTCGTCGGTGCCCCTCCCGGCTACGTCGGCTACGACGAGGGCGGCCAGCTCACCGAGGCGGTGCGGCGCCGGCCCTACAGCGTGGTGCTGCTCGACGAGGTCGAGAAGGCGCACCCCGAGGTCTTCGACATCCTGCTCCAGGTGCTCGACGACGGACGGCTGACCGACGGCCAGGGCCGCACGGTCGACTTCCGCAACACGCTGCTGATCCTCACCTCCAACCTCGGCTCGAACTTCCTGGTCGACCCGATCCTGGAGCCGCTGGCCAAGAAGGAGTCGGTGATGGGCGTGGTGCGCGCGCACTTCAAGCCCGAGTTCCTCAACCGGCTCGACGAGGTGGTCATGTTCGACGCCCTGTCGAAGGAGGACCTCACCCACATCGTCGACCTCCAGCTCGCGCTGCTCGAGAAGCGGCTCGCGGTGCGCCGGATCACCATCTCGGTGACCGACGCCGCGCGAGCCTGGCTGGCCGAGACCGGCTACGACCCGGCGTACGGCGCCCGTCCGCTGCGGCGGCTGATCCAGAGCGCGATCGGCGACCCGCTCGCGCGGCGTCTGATCGCCGGCGAGGTCACCGACGGCGGCGCCGTGAAGGTCGACGTGGGCGAGGACGGGCTCGTGCTCGCCTGACGGGTCCCGCTGTAACGCCGGGTTAGTGCTTGTACCGCCCTGGATATATCCGGGTGGGTACAGCAGCTAACCCGGCGTTACAGCGCGCGCGGCCGGCCGATGCCGATTGCGACGTGGGGGATGCTGGGGCGCGTGAGTGCCACCACCGACGACGTACGCCCGTGGTGGCGGTTGCGCGACACCCCGGTCCCCGGCGGCGTGCCCGACCTGGCCCGGGCGCTGCTGTGGACCGAGCTGGCGATCGTGCTGCTGCTCTCGCTCGGCCGGTCGGCGGTCTACAGCATCGTCAGCATCGTCTCGGCGCTCACCGCCCCGGGACCGCTGTCCTCGCAGGCGGCGAACCTCAACAACTCGCTCGCCCCGGACCGGCCGTGGCTCGACCTGACCTACCAGCTGCTGCGGATCGGCTTCGCGCTCGTCCCGGTCGCGCTGGCGGCGTACCTCCTCGTCCGGTCGGGGAGCCGCCTCAAGGAGGTCTGGGCGCGCGACGGCGGCTGGAGCACGTGGCGTGACTGGGGTCGCGGCGCGTGGCTCGCGGCGGGCGTCGGCTCGGTCGGGGTCGTGTTCTACCTCGCGACCTTTGCCCTCGGCACGAACCTCACCGTCGTCGCCCAGTCGCTGCCGGGGGAGTGGTGGCAGGTGCCGGTGCTCGTCCTCGCCGCGGCGGAGAACGCCGTGCTCGAGGAGCTCGTCGTGCTCGGCTTCGTGCAGGTGCGGCTGCGCCAGCTCGGCTTCGGTGACACCGCGGCCATCGGCCTGGCGGCGCTGCTGCGGGGCAGCTACCACCTCTACCAGGGGCTCGGCGGCTTCGTCGGCAACCTCGCGATGGGCCTGCTCTTCGGCTGGCTCTTCCGCCGCTGGGGACGGGTGATGCCGTTCGTCGTGGCCCACACCCTGCTCGACGTGGGTGCCTTCGTGGGCTACGCCGCCCTCGCCGGGCGGGTCAGCTGGCTGCCGACCCTCTGACCCGCCCGGCGTGGGGCGGTCAGCGCCGGATCTTCACCTTCTTCGACGACCGCACGGCCTTGTCGTAGCCCTTCTTCTTCGCGGTGACGCCGACCGAGATCTTCTTGCCGCGGTCCTTGGCGCGCACCCGGTAGGTCGCCTTCTTCGCGCCCTTGATCTTCTTGCCGTTCTTCAGCCACTGGTAGCGCACCTTGACGCTCTTCTGCTTCGGCTTGGGCTTCCAGCCCTTGACCGACACCGACAGCACCCGCCCGGCGCGCGGCACGCCACGGAGCTTGGGTCGCTTGGTGCGGAAGAGCGCCTTGCCCACCACGACCGGCGCGCTCATCGCAGCGACCGAGGCGTAGTAGGGCGCGGCACCGACGACCTGCACGGTGACGGTGTGGCCGATGTCGCTGCGTGAGAACCGGACGGCACTGGTGGTGGCGCCGGGGACGGGCACGCCGTCGAGGAACCACTGGTAGCCCAGGGCCACCGCCGGGGCCCACGGGGTGGAGCTCGCGACGGCCGTGCCGCGGTAGCGCGCCCGTCCGGTGATGGAGACCGCGCCCGGGTAGATCTGCGACTGGCGGTAGCCGGCGACGGCGGCCGCCTGCTCGGCGACGGCCTGCGCGTTGTTGTCGGCCGGGGTGCCGGTGGCGCGGCCGTTCAGGCTGACGTTGGGGTTGGAGAAGTGCGTGATCCGGGTGCACGTGAAGCCGGCCCGGGCGCACTGGTCGTTGTAGGCCATGATCGTCGCGGTGCGAGCGGTGAGGTCGACGTAGCCGCGCGCGTAGGGCTTGTAGCCGTACGGCGGCGACGAGGCGCCGGCGTCGTGGTCGGCGCTGAGGTTGTGGCCGATCTCGTGGGCGAAGGTGAGGTTGCCCGTGGCGCACCGGTCGCCGTACATCACCGTCCACGCGCCGCGCTCCGGGTCGGTCTCCGGCTGGGTGCCGCCGAGCGAGCCCAGGCCGCACGAGGAGCCGGCGGGGTACTGGCCGCCGAGCCACAGGCTGACGAGGTCGGCGTGCGTCTCCTCCCGCAACGCCTGCGCCTCGTCGAAGACGCCGTCTCCGGGGGCCTGGAGCGCGTTGTAGTTGGCCAGCAGCGTCGAGGCCTGGGTGGCGGCGACCTGACGGGTGCCCACCAGGCGCACCTGGGTGCCGACGCCCGAGGCGGCCAGGCCCTGGTTGGTCTGGGCGATGCCCAGCGCGAACTGCGCCTGCATCTCCGCGGGCCCGAACCAGGCGGGCAGCGAGGCGGGGTAGACGATCGCGACGTCGATCACCGACGGGGCGTCCGCCCCCGAGACCGGGGCAGCGTCGGCGCCCGGGACGCGGGCCGATCCCTCGTCGGAGTGGTCGGAGCGGTCGACCTCGGCGTCCGGCACCACCGCGTCGTCGCCGGTGGGCAGTGGGGCGACCTCGGTCGCCTCGTAGCTGCCGCCGCGCACGCGGCGGACCTCGAAGGTGCCGTGCTCGGCGGAGGCGATGCTGAGGTGGACCACGCCGTCGACCTCCGCGGCGGTGAAGGTGCCGACGTCACCGACCAGGCCGCCGGTCCACGTCGTGGCGCCGTTGCCGGTGTCGCGGCCGTCGATGGCCGCGGTGACGGTGGTGTCGTCGAAGAGCGTCAGCGTGAGCTGGTCGCCGGGGCGTACGTCGTCGAGCGCGGTGGTGTCGATGCGGACCGGGCGCGAGCGCTCCCCGTCGGCCTCCGTGGTGGCGCGGGCCGACGGCGCGGTGAGCAGCTCGACCCTGCGGGTGTCCTGGTCGTCCGACGCGGCGGCGGTCGTGGCGGGTGCGGTCGTCGCGGCGAGCGCGAGCGCGCACAGGCCGGCGACGCCGGCCCAGCTCCTGGTGGTGGGCATGGCGGGTCCCCCTCTTTCTGATTGCACCCTTCGTGCCCCCGTGAGCGCGCGCCAAACCAGCGGCGTGGGTCGGTCTCAGGAGGAGTGTGCAGGCAGGTCCCGGTCCGTGCGTGACCGGCGCCCGAGCAGGCCTCCGGCCCACAGCGCCCACAGCACCAGCACCGGCTGGAAGAACAGCCGGGTGAGCCGCGCCCGGTCGGTGTCGAGCCCGAAGGCGTCGGTGCCCTCGACGTACTGCGCGATGTTGCCGGGGAAGATCGCGACGAAGAAGGCGGCGAGCAGAACCCCGACCGTCCGCCGGTGCCGCGGCAGCGCGACGAACGCTGCGCCGAGCCCGATCTCCACGACCCCGGAGCCGAGCACCGTGAGGTCCTCGTCGACGGGGAACCAGTCGGGCACCTGCGCGCGGAACTCCTCGCGCTGGGTGGTGAGGTGCAGGACGCCGGCGGTGACCATGAAGCCGCCGAGCAGGACGCGACCGAGTGTCTGGGCCTTCATGGAGGCCAGCCTACGGAGCGGTCAGCAGCACGCCCGGGTTCATCAGGTCGTGGGGGTCGAGGGCTCGCTTCACCGCGCGCATCAGGTCGACCTCCACGTCCGACTTGTACGCCGCCGCTGCCGCCGCCTTGCTGCGCCCCAGGCCGTGCTCGGCGCTGATGGAGCCGTGCGCCGCGGCGACCGCGTCGTGGATCGCCGTCGTGAGGTCGCCGGCCGCCGCACGGAGGTCGTCGTCGCGACCGACCGGCGCGTTGAGGTTGTAGTGGAGGTTGCCGTCGCCGACGTGGCCGTAGGTCACCGGCCGGACCCCGGGCAGGACCTCCTGCAGCACCGGGCCCATCGCATCGGTCCACCTCGCGAGGTCGGCGATCGGCAGGGTGACGTCGTGCTTGAGGGTGGCGCCCTCGACCTTCTGCACCTCCGAGATCCCCTCGCGCAGCGACCACAGTGCGCTCCGCTGGGCGGGACTGCCGGCGACGGCCGCGTCGCTCGCTGTCCCAGCCTCGACCGCTTCGCCGAGCAGGGCCTCGAGCGTCGCGTCGAGACCGTCGTCGGAGGCCGACCCGGCGAGCTCGAGCAGGACGTACCAGTCGCTCGGCGCTGCGAGCGGGTCGACGGCTCCGGGCAGGTGCGCGAGGACGAGATCGACCGCCTGCCGGTTGGCGATCTCGAAGGTCGACAGGTGCACCCCGGCGTGCGCCTGCGCGGTGCCGAGCAGTGACACCGCAGCCGCGACGGACGGCACCGCGACCCACGCGGTCGCGTGCCGGGGCGTCGCCGGGAAGAGCCGCAGGACGGCGCCGGTGATCACCCCGAGCGTCCCCTCGGAACCGACGAAGAGCTGGGTGAGGTCGTAGCCGGTGTTGTCCTTGCGCAGGCCTCGCAGTCCGTCCCAGACGCGGCCGTCGGGCAGCACCACCTCGAGACCGAGCACCAGCTCGCGCGTCATGCCGTAGCGGAGCACTGCGGTGCCGCCGGCGTTGGTGGCCAGGTTGCCGCCGATCGTGCAGCTGCCCTCCGAGCCGAGCGACATCGGGAAGAGGCGGTCGACGGCTGCGGCCGCGGCCTGCACGTCGGCGAGCAACACCCCGGCGTCGACGGTGACGGTCCCTGCGACCGGGTCGACGTCGCGCACGGTCCGCATCCGCCCGAGCGAGAGCACGACCGCGGTCCCGGAGCCGTCGGGCACCCCGCCGCCGACCAGCCCGGTGTTGCCGCCCTGCGGGACGAGAGGCGTACGCGTCTCCGCGCACGCGCGCACGACCTCGGCCACCTCGGCCGTCGACCCGGGTCGGACCACCGCGAGCGCACGCCCGCGGTGGGTGCCGGTCCAGTCGACGACGTGCGCCGATACGGCGGCCGGCTCCGTCAGCACGTGGTCGTCGCCGACGGTGGACCGCAGGCGGGCGAGCAGGTCGTTCATGCACTCTCCTTGGAAGGTGCTCAGCCGAGCAGGACGGCGACGAGGAGGGCCACCGGGAGCGAGGCCAGGGTGGTGATGAGGATCGTCTCCCGTGCCACATCCTCCCCGACCCGGTAGCGGGTGGCGTGCAGGAAGATGTTCTGCGCGGTCGGCAGCGCGGCGGTGATCACGACACCGAGCAGGACCCGGTCGTCCAGGCCGAGCCCCACCCCGACGCCCCACGCGACCACCGGCATGACGGCCAGCTTGAGCATGCTGGCGAGCAGCACCTCGCCGTTGTGGCCCGCTCGACCCAGCGGCGGGCTCAACCTCAGCGCGGCGCCGTACGACATCAGCATCAGCGGGATCGCGGCGCCGGCCATCATCTCGAGCGGGGACTCCACGGCCTGAGGCAGCTGCCACCCGGTGAGCGCGAGCACGACCCCGACGACGGCCGAGATGGTCAGCGGGTTGGTCACGAGGCGACGGAGCGCGGCACCGGCGCCCTCGCCCCGCCCGGTGATCCGGTCGAGCACGATCAGGGCGATCGGCTGGACGACCATCATCTGCACGAGCAGCGTGGGCACGACGACGGTGATGTCGCCGACGACGTAGGCCGCCATCGCGATGCCGAGGTTGCCGGCATTGACGTAGGACGACGTCAGCGCGCCGATCAGCAGCGGACCGGTCGACAGGCCCCAGCGCAGCCGGGCCAGCAGGACGTACGCCGCGAAGCACGCGGCCAGCGACACCGAGGAGGCGATGAGGTTGTCGGCGGCGGCCTCGAGGTGGACCTGGCTGATCGTGATGACCATGAGCGCGGGCGAGGCGACGAAGAACGCGATCTCGCCCAGGGTCCGCTGGGAGCTGCGGTCGAGCACGCCGACGTGCGCGAGCGCAGCGCCCGCGGCGATGACCACGAGGATGGTCGCGAAGCCGATCAGCAGGTCCATGCCCCGTCCCTCCCGTGCGCAGTCGTGGGTATCGCGCGATAGCGAGGACGTCTTGGACGGTCCCGCCCCGGCCCCGCAAGGATGGCGTGATGACTCCCGACGCCCAGCGCCCGGTCCGTGTCGTCCAGCTCGGCGGGCTGATGCCCTTCGTGCGCCAGTGGCTCACCGAGCGGTACGCCGCGCCAGCGCGGGCCGACCTCGCTGACCCGACGGGGGTCGACGTCGCGGTCGTCGGTGGGGGCGCGAAGGTGGGTCCCGCCGAGATGGACGCGCTCCCGGACCTGCGCGCGATCGTCAACTTCGGTGTCGGCCACGACAACATCGACGTGCCGGAGGCCACCCGTCGCGGCGTCGTGGTGTCGAACACCCCCCACGTCCTGACCGACGCGGTGGCCGACCTGGCGGCGGTGCTGGTCGTCGACGTGCTGCGCGGCGTCACCGCTGCGGACCGGTTCGTCCGCAGCGGTGCATGGGCCCGCGGCGAGAAGATGCCGCTGGCCCGCGACGTGCGCGGCGCGGTCGTCGGGGTGCTCGGCCTCGGCCGCATCGGCACGGCCGCGGCGGCGCGGCTGGAGGCCTTCGGGGCCGAGGTCCACTACCACTCGCGCAGCGCCAAGGACGTCGCCTGGACCTACCACCCGAGTCCGGTCGAGCTCGCCCGCGCCAGCGACGTGCTGGTGGTGCTGACGCCGGGTGGAGCGGGCACCGAGCGGCTCGTGGACGCGGACGTCCTCGACGCGCTGGGCGCGGACGGATACCTGGTCAACGTCGCGCGCGGCTCGGTGGTCGACGAGGACGCGCTGCTGGCTGCGCTGGAGCAGGGCCGGATCGCCGGCGCCGGGCTCGACGTCTTCGCCGACGAGCCCCACGTCCCGGTGGCGCTGCTGCAGCGTGACGACGTCGTGCTGCTGCCGCACGTCGGGAGTGCGACCACCCAGACCCGCGAGGCGATGGGGCGGCTCGTGCTGGACAACGTCGACGCCTTCCTCGAGCGCGGCGAGCTGGTGACCCCGGTCGGGTGACACGGCTGTTCTCCTCGGGGGTTGACGCACTTGTGTAATGAGTTGCACACTCATCATACAAGTACGAGACGACGTGAGGAACCCCATGACGCAGACCCTGACCCCGCCCGCCGCGACCGCCGCCACGGGGGACCGCATCCGCAGCGTGACGCTGTCGCACGTGGTCCTGCCGCTGCCCAACCCGGTCAGCGACGCGAAGGTGCTCACCGGGCGGCAGAAGCCGCTGACCGAGACGGTCATGCTCTTCGTCGAGCTCACCACCGAGCACGGCTTCGAGGGGATGGGCTTCAGCTACTCCAAGCGGGCCGGCGGCAAGGCGCAGTACGCCCACCTCAAGGAGGTCATGGACGTCGCGATCGGCCAGGACCCCAGCGACATCGCCAAGATCTACGAGTCGCTGATGTGGGCCGGTGCCTCGGTCGGCCGCTCCGGTGTCGCCACGCAGGCCGTCGCAGCGCTGGACGTCGCCCTCTACGACCTCAAGGCCCGCCGCGCCGGACTCCCGCTCGCCAAGCTGCTCGGCGCGCACCGCGACTCGTGCCGCGTCTACAACACGTCCGGCGGCTTCCTCCAGGCCTCCGTCGAGGAGATCAAGGAGAAGGCCACCGCCTCGATCGAGTCGGGCATCGGCGGCATCAAGATCAAGGTCGGCCAGCCCGACTGGCGCGAGGACCTGCGCCGCGTGGCAGCCCTGCGCGAGCACCTCGGCGACGGCCCCTTCATGGTCGACGCCAACCAGCAGTGGGACCGCGCCCGCGCGCGCCGGATGTGCCGCGAGCTCGAGCAGTTCGACCTGGTCTGGGTCGAGGAGCCGCTCGACGCGTGGGACCACGTCGGCCACGCCGACCTCTCGCGGACCTTCGACACCCCGATCGCCACCGGCGAAATGCTCACCTCGGTCGACGAGCACATGGGCCTGGTCGACGCCGGCTACCGCGGCATCGTGCAGCCCGACGCCCCGCGCATCGGCGGCATCACGCCGTTCCTCCGCTTCGCGACGCTCGCCGCCCACCACCGCCTCGACCTCGCCCCGCACTACGCCATGGAGATCCACCTCCACCTCGCGGCGACGTACCCCACCGAGCCGTGGGTCGAGCACTTCGAGTGGCTCAACCCGCTCTTCGAGGAGCGCATCGACATCCACGACGGCCAGATCTTCGTGCCGGACCGCCCGGGCCTCGGCTTCACGCTCACCGAGCGCATGCGCGAGCTCACGGTGGAGACCGCTACCTTCACGGCGTGACGACCACTCTCGCCCAGCGCGTGGTCGCCGGCCTCAAGGACAAGATCCTGGCCGGCGACCTCGCCCCCGGCGCCAAGCTGCCGTCGGAGTCGGAGCTCATCGAGGAGTACGCCGTCTCGCGCACGGTCGTGCGTGAGGCCGTGACCCGGCTCCGGGCCGAGGGCCTCGTCGAGACCCAGCAGGGGCGCGGGTCCTTCGTGCTCGCGGTGCCCGAGACGTCGTCGTTCAGCGTCGAGTCGTCCGCCATCCGCACCCACGCCGACGTCCTGGCGATGCTCGACTTCCGCATCGGCGTGGAGAGCGAGGCGGCCGCGCTGGCCGCGCGGCACCACACGGCCGCCGACGTCACCGCGATCGAGGAGGCGATGTCCGGCTTCACCCGGGCGGGCCACGAGGGGGCCGTCGAGGCGGACTTCGCGTTCCACCTCGCCGTCGCCCGCGCGACCGGCAACCGGTTCTACGTCGACCTGCTCGGCTCGCTCGGGCCGATGATGATCATGCTGCCGCGCACCCGCCTCAACGCGGCGTACTCCATGACGGACGCCAGCCACGTCGAGCGGGTCCAGCGCGAGCACGACAACGTCGCCGCGGCGGTCCTGGCCGGTGACGTGGAGAGCGCGCGCGCCGCGATGCGCCTCCACCTGGGCAACACCCGCCGCCGCGTCACCTGATCGCCTTCGGCGGTTGAGGTGCGAGCGCAGCGAGCCTCGAGACCCCGCTCGGGGTTCGCAGGTCTCGAGGCTCGTCGCTGGCGCTCCTCGCACCTCGACCGGCGAAAGGTGTCACCAGCGCGAGGTGTTGACCTCGAAGTCCGGCTGGATCGAGCGCATGTAGACGGTGTCCTCGCGCCGGCGCACGCCGCACGACAGGTAGAGCTCGTGCAGCTCGCCGAGCCGGTCGCGGTCGAGGTCGACGCCCAGTCCCGGGCCGGTCGGCACGGCGACCGACCCGTCCGAGAACGACAGCACGCCGTCCGCGACCACATCCTGGGTCTTCCAGGGGTAGTGGGTGTCGCAGGCGTACGTCAGGTTCGGTGTCGCGGCTGCGAGGTGGACCATCGCTGCGAGCGAGACGCCGAGGTGGGAGTTGCTGTGCATCGACAGCCCCATGCCCCACACGTCGGTGATGCCTCCGAGCAGCGCGGACTTCCGGAGCCCGCCCCACAGGTGGTGGTCGGACAGCACGACCTGCACCGCGTCCTGCGCGATCGCCGGGGGCAGGTGCTCCATCGCGATGACGCACATGTTGGTCGCCAGCGGGACGTCCGTGCCGGCGGCGACCTCGGCCATGCCGGCGATGCCGGGGGTCGGGTCCTCGAGGTACTCCACGACGCCGGCGAGCCGGGAGGCGACCTCCAGGGAGGTCGCCGGAGTCCAGGCGCCGTTGGGGTCGAGCCGCAGCGGAAGGTCGGGGAAGGCGTCGCGCAGCGCCTCGATCGCGTCGCACTCCTCGTCGGGGTGGAGCACGCCACCCTTGAGCTTGAGCGAGCCGAATCCCCAGCCGTCGACCATCCGGTGGGCCTGGGCGACGATCCCCTCGGGGGTGAGCGCCTCGCCCCACGCGTCGTCGGCGGAGCCCGGGTGCCCGGCCCACTTGTAGAAGAGGTATCCGCTGAACGGCACCCGCTCGCGCACGGCGCCGCCGAGCAGGTCGCTGACCGGCACGCCCGCCTCGCGCCCCTGCACGTCGAGGCAGGCGACCTCGAAGGGGGAGTAGACGGTGTCGACCGCCGAGTCGACGTCGAGCATCCCGCCGAACGACGCACCGCCCCCGCCGGCCTCTCGGCCGAGGACCTCGGTGACGACGCGGCGCAGGCCGTGCAGGTCGTACGGGTCGTGCCCGCCGAGCGCGGACGCGACGGCTTCGAGCCGCGCGAGGTGGGTCTCGTCGGCGTACGTCTCCCCGAGTCCCAGCAGCCCGGAGTCGGTGTGCAGCTCGACGATCGCGCGCAGGGCGTAGGGCTGGTGCACGCCGACGACGTTGAGGAGCGGCGGGTCCTCGAACGCGACCGGCGTGACGACGACCCGCGAGATGCGGCTGCGGCTCACTTCGGGGGCTTCACCGCGAGCACGGGCGCATCGAGCTCGAGCAGCAGCCGCTGGGCGTCGCTGCCCGTCACCAGCTTGCCGACCGGGGAACGACGGCGCAGCCCGATCACCACCAGGCGGGCGCCGGTGCGCTCGACCGCGGCCGCGAAGGTGTCGACGATGTCGGCGCCGTGGTCGGCCTGGTCGACCCGCGCCGTGACCCCCTGGGCGGAGGCGGCGTCGACGAGGCGCGCGACCTCGTCGTCGCCGACCAGCGTGATGTCGACGGTGCTGCCACGACGTGGGCTGTTGAGGATCACCACGTCGTCGCCGCGGGCGGCGGCCTCCTCGATGCCGGCCGCCAGGGCCGCTTCGCCGACGGGTGTGGGCACGTAGCCGATGAGGACGGTCATCTGACGCCTACTTCCTGGTCGTGGGTGTCGGTGGGGGTCTCGGCGTCGGCGCGACGGATGAACGCCCTCTTCACCAGCGGCAACGCGATGACGAGCAGGGTGAAGGCGAGGATGGTCCCGGAGATCGGACGGGTGACGAATCCGCTCGGGTCGCCCTCGAAGATCAGCATCGACCGCCGGAAGCTCGACTCGATGAGCGATCCGAGCACGAAGGCCAGCACCATCGGGCCGGGCTCGAAGCCGGTCTTCTTCATCAGGTAGCCGATGATGCCGAAGATGATCATGACGAAGATGTCGAAGACCGAGTTGTTGATCGTGTAGACGCCGAGGATCGTGATCAGGGCCGTGATCGGCGCCAGGATCGCCGGCCGCACGCGCAGGATCCTCACGAAGATCCCTACCAGCGGGATGCTCAGCAGGAGGAGGATCAGGTTCCCGATGTACATCGAGTTGATGACCCCCCAGAAGAGGTCGGGCCGCTCGTCGATCAGCTGCGGCCCCGGCGTCACGCCCACGACGAGCAGTGCTGCGTAGAGCATCGCCATCGACGCGTTGGCGGGGATGCCGATCGTGAGGAGGGGGATGAAGGACGAGGTGGCCGCTGCGTTGTTGGCCGACTCGGGTCCGGCGACCCCCTCGATGGCGCCCCGGCCGAACCGGGACGGGTCCTTGGCGACCCGCTTCTCCGCTGCGTACGCCGCGAGCGAAGCCATCACGGCACCGCCTCCGGGCAGGACGCCGAGGAAGAAGCCGATGAACGAGCCGCGGCCGATGGCCGGCGTGGCCTCCCTGAGGTCCTTGCGCGAGGGCCAGATGTTCGCGATGGCGGCGGGGACGTGGGGCTTGCCGTGGCGCTCCTCCAGGTTGTAGAGGATCTCCCCGACACCGAAGAGACCCATCGCGACGACGACGAAGTCGATGCCGCCCTCGAGGTTCAGGCTGCCGAAGGTGAAGCGGTTGGCGCTGGTGAAGCTGTCGCTCCCGACGGTCGCCAGGAGGAGGCCCACCGCAGCGGCGGCAAGGGCCTTGACGGTGTGGCCGCTGCCGATCGTGGCGACCAGCAGTACGCCGAGCAGGGCGAGGGCGGCGTACTCCGGGGGGCCGAAGTCGAGCGCGAAGCCCGCCACGACCGGGCCGAGCAGGGTGAGCCCGATGATCGACACCGTGGCGCCGACGAAGGAGCCGATGGCAGCGATCCCGAGGGCCGTCCCGGCCCGGCCCTGCTTGGCCAGCGCGAAGCCGTCGAAGACGGTGACGACCGAGCTGGCCTCGCCAGGGATCCGCAGCAGCACCGAGGTGATGGTGCCGCCGTACTGCGCGCCGTAGTAGATGCCGGCCAGCATGATGATGGCGGCGACCGGGTCGTTGGCGTTGTAGGCGATCGGCAACAAGATGGCCATCGTGGCGGCGGGGCCGAGGCCGGGCAGCACGCCGATGAGCATGCCGATGACGACGCCGATGAGGCAGTAGAGCAGGTTGCCCGGTTGTGTCACGACGCCGAAGCCGTCAAGGAACGCGTTCCAGTCCATGGGGGTCTCCTCTCCTGCTCAGAAGGCGATCAGATGGGGTAGCGAGATCTTCAGGGCGTAGAGGAAGAGCAGGTAGAACGCCGCCGTCGTGGCCACGGCGATCACGATCGTGCTGCGCCAGGTCTCGCCGCCGAGGAAGCGGAGCCACACGATGCACAGCAGCACGGCAGGGATCTCGAAGCCGATGGTCGGCATCAGGAAGCCGAGGCCGACGAAGGTCGCCCCGCCGACCAGGACCAGCAGGCTGGACCGGGTGAACTTCTCGGCGTCGTCGAGGCGCGGGCCGATGACCAGCAGGACCACGCCGAGCACGGCGATCGCTGCTGACACGGCCATCGGCCACAGGCCCGGGCCGGGTCGCCGGAGCGACCCGAGCCCGTAGCCGTACGCCAGCACCGCAGCGGTGATGCCGAGGAGGACGACCACGGCGGCGGCCACGAGCTGGTAGGCAGGGCCACCCTCCGGCGGTCGCTCCTCGGCCAGCTCCCGGGCGACCTCGGCCTGGAGCTCGGCGAGGATATCGGGCTCGTCGGCCGGGCGCGTGTCCCGATCGCTCATGGTCGTCTCGTCTCTGGCTGCAGTGGGTGGTCGAGCGCTGCGTCGACTCAGCTTGCGGAGCCCAGGTCGATGCCGTACTCCGCGACGAGGTCGGCGTACCGCTGGGTGTCCTCCTCGAGCTGGGCCACGACCTCGTCCCCGGGGATCTCCATCGGCGTGAGGTTGTTCTGCTCGTTGAACGCCTGGTACTCCTCGGTCTCGAAGGTCGCCTGCATCGCCTCGGCGATCGCGTCCTGGACGTCCTGGGGCGTGCCCTTCGGGACGGTCATGAAGCGGTACTGGGCGACCTCGACGTCGAGGCCCTGCTCCTGTGCGGTGGGCACGTCGGGGAGGAACTCGACGCGCTCGGGGCCGAAGACGGTGATCGGGACGATCTTGCCGGCCTCGATGTTCTCGATGGCCTCACCGACCTGCAGGCAGGCAGTGTCGACCTGGTTGCCGAGGAGGGCGGTCAGCGCGGGGGCGCCACCGTCGAAGGGGATCGCCTCGGCGGAGGTGTCGTTGACGTTGAAGGTCAGCGCGCAGGCGAGCTGGGCGCCCGTGCCGACGCCGGTGGTGCCGTAGGTGACCTTGCCTTCCGCGTCGGCGAAGTCGTCGACCGACTCGAAGCCGCTGCCCGTGCTGGCGACGAGCACGTAGTCGTCGCGCGAGACGCCCATCACGACGTCGAAGTCGTCGATGCTGGTCACCTCGTCCTCGCCGACGGCGAGCGGGGTGATCGCGAAGAGCGAGGCGTTCTGCACCGAGATCACCGACCCGTCGGGCTCGGCGTCGGCGACCTCGGCCGCGGCCAGTGCGCCGTTGGCGCCCTCGCGGTTGATGACCGGGAAGGAGCCGCCGAGCTCCTCGGCGAGGCCGGCGGACACCTGGCGGCTGATCAGGTCCGAGGAGCCGCCGGCCGAGGCGCCGACGGGCATCTCCACCGCGCCGGTGGGGTACTCGCCGCTGTCACTCCCACCGCCGGCGGTGTTCTGGACACCGCCGCAGGCGGACAGGGCGAGGGCTGCGCCGGTCGCGATGGCCGCGAGGCTGAGGGTGTTCTTGCGCATCTGGTGACTCCTTGTTCGGGGTGTGATCACCGACACTAGGTTTGTACGACGATGCCGGTCCAAGCCCGATTGCGCATGGACTGATCCATCTGGAGCATCGTAGTCTCGGCGCGTGATCACCCTCGACCAGGTCCGCTCGTTCGTCGCGGTGGCCGAGGAGCTCCACTTCGGCCGCGCCGCCGAACGGCTGCGGATGACCCAGCCGCCGCTGTCGCGACAGATCCAGAAGCTCGAGAAGGCCGTGGGAGCCCGGCTGCTCGAGCGCGACAACCGCCGGGTCGAGCTGACCGGAGCAGGAGCGGCCTTTCTCGACGAGGCCTACCGTCTCCTCAACCTGGTCGAGGGGGCCGGCGACCTGGCACGCCGCGTGGACGCCGGCGCCGCTGGCGTCGTACGGCTCGGGTTCACGGCCGTGTCGGCGATCTCGATCCTCGGGCCCCTCTTGCGTCGCCTCACCTCCGAGCTGCCGGACGTGGAGGTGGTGCTCTCCGAGCGCGTGACCAACGCCCAGGTCGACGGCATCCGGCGCGGTGAGCTCGACATCGGCCTGGCGCGACCGCCCTTCGACACCTCGCTGCTGCGCTCGCGCGTCGTCCTGCGCGAGCCCCTGATGGCCGTCGTGCCGGCACAGCACCCCCTCGCTGTGCTCGACCGGCCGCTCACGCCTGACGACTTCGACGGCCAGACGGTGATCGGCTACAACCCCGACCAGTCGCGCTACTTCCACGAGCTCTCGGTGCGGTTCTTCGCCAATGCCCATCCGCGCATCGACCAGCGGGTCCACCAGGTGCTGACCGCGATGCTCCTCGTCTCCGCCGAGCGGGGAGTGACCCTGGCGCCCGCCTCGGCTGCGTCGCTGCACGTCGACGGCGTGGTCTTCAAGGAGCTTGCCCACCACGGAGGTGACACGCGGGTCGACGCCGACCCCGACCAGCCGGTCGAGCTGCACGCCATCTGGTCGCGCGAGGCGCTCGCCCCGGTCGTACGCCGAGTGCTCGACGTCGTCACCGCCTGACGGGTGGGCTAGTCAGGGTTTCCCTGCGCTTCGTGGCTCCTGAGGCTTATGGTCGTCCTGTTCCGCGCCGATGGCAGGGGGTGCGATGTCGGACGACACACGAGGCGAGCGCCGCGTGGCGGCTGCGACGTGGGTCGACGACCAGACGCGTGAGCACCTCCAGGTGCTCGTGGAGGGCGTCGCCGTCCTCGCCGGCTTCGAGCAGTCCTCCCTCACCCTCAGCCGCGGCTGCGACTTCGAGGTCGTGGCTGCCGCCGGCGTGGAGGACGGCCACGTCGGACGCCGGGTGCCTGCCGCGTCGATCGAGGCCGAGCTCGCCGTCGCCGACGAGTGGGGCGTCTGGCGCTTCGTCCCGCACGACCGCGCCAGTGCGGAGGCGCTGGAGTACAGCCACATCCCCGACGTCCCACCGCTCGACGGCGAGGACGCGTGGCACCCGCTCGACCTGCTCGCCGCGCCCATCTTCGACGACCAGGGCCGGCTGCGCGGCCTGCTCTCGGTCGACAGTCCGCGCGACGGCCGGCTGCCGAGTCCGGAGAAGCTCGAGGTGCTCACCCAGTACGCCGGTGTCGCCCGCACCCTGGTGCTGCTCGCGTTGGATCGAGAGGAGCTGTCCGAACGCGTCCGGCTCGCCGGCGAGGCGCGCGAGATCGTGCGCAAGGCGCTGGGGGAGCCCACGCTGGACCTGGTCCTGGAGGCGTGCCGCTCGACGGTGGTCGCGTGCTTCGACGCCGTCGGCATGTGGCTCACCGCGTTCGACGCCGACGGCGGCCCGGCGCGCACCACGTCCTTCGTGATGGGCGAGGACTACGTCGTGCCGCCGTTCTCCGAGATCGACGACGTCGTCATCCGCCTCTCGCACCGCTACTGGAAGGACCAGTACGCCGCACCCTTCTCCCGCAGCAATGCCGACCAGCCGGGTCTCCCGCCGGCGGACGCCGAGCGGCTGCTCGGTTTCCTCGAGCAGATCGGCATCGGCTCGGTGCTGTTCGTCCCGCTGGGGGTGGGCCCGGAGTGCCTCGGCTTCCTGGTGCTGACCCGGGTCTCGGACTCTCGCCGCTGGACCGACGTGGAGATCGGCGCTGCCCTCGACATCGGTCGGGACCTCGGCCGTGCCGTCGCCAACGCGCGCCAGCTCGAGCTGGAGAGGGCGGTCGTCGACCGACTGCGCCGCCTCGACAGCTATCGCGTCGAGGTGGTCAACACGCTCGGGCACGAGCTGCGCAACCCGCTCTTCTCGATGAGCGCCAACCTCGAGCTGCTCGCGGTCGGCCCCCTCGACCCCGAGGCGCGGCGTTCGGTGGAGGCGGCCTCGCGTGGCGCGTCCCGGATGCGCGCGGTCATCGAGGACATGCTCACCATGGCGCAGGTGGCCGACCCGCGACGCGGGTTCGACCCGATCGACGTGGACCTGCGCCGGGTGCTGCGCGACGTCCTCCAGGAGTGCCACGCCGCCGCGAACGCCGCTGAGGTGGTCTGCGAGCCGGATCTGCCCGACGAGGCCGTCGTGGTGCGGGGTGAGCCGGAGGAGCTCTTCCAGCTCTTCTCCAACCTGGTCGGCAACGCCATCAAGTACTCCGATCCCGGGGGCCGGGTGGGCGTGGGGGTGGCGCTGCGCGACGGTGAGGTCGTCACGACCGTCGAGGACACCGGCATCGGCATCTCGCCGCACGACCAGGACCAGCTCTTCCGCGAGTTCTTCCGCTCCACCAACCCCGAGGCCCTCGCGCGTCCGGGGACCGGCCTGGGCCTGGCGATCGTGGCGCGCATCCTCAAGCGCCACTCCGGCACCATCGAGCTCGACTCCGAGCGGGGCCGCGGCACCACGGTGACCGTCACGCTCCCGACCTGGACCGGCCCCGTGGCTGACGACCACGTCAGCGCCGAGCGCTGAGCCCGAGCGTCACGAAGGTGCTCAGCGGGTCCTCGGCGTAGTCGCCGAACGGCGCGCACGTGACGAACCCGGCACGGGCGTAGAAGGCCCGGGCGGGCGTGAAGAACTCCATGCTCCCGGTCTCGAGCGAGACCCGCTCGACACCTCGCGACCGCGCGTCGTCGAGGAGGTGGGCGAGCAGGAGTGACGCGACGCCGCGGCCGCGGAGCCGCGGCTCGGTGCGCATGCTCTTGAGCTCCTCGTGGTGCGCCTCCAGCCCGGCCAGCGCCGCGGTGCCGACCAGGTCCTCGCCCTCGGTCGCCACCCACAGCCGCACGTGCGGCCGCTGGAGTGCCGACAGGTCGAGCGCGTGCCGGCTCTCCGGCGGTGCGGTGGGCTCCATGTCGTCGAGGTGTGCCTGCAGGAAGGCGGACAGCCGCGGGTCGGTGAAGTCGGCACGGGAGATCTGCACGCGTCCATCATCGTCGAGCCGTCGGTGCGCGCATCGCTGGCACGCGTGCGGGTACGGACGGGGTCCGAACGCCCCCGAGGAAGGACGCGACGTGAGCAACGACGACCAGAGCCGGCAGGACCCCACCCGCGCGCACGCGCAGCCCGACACCGAGGGCGAGGACCTGCCCCGCCCCGGCGACGAGGACTCCGTGACCCGGGAGATGGACGAGAAACCCGACCACGGCGAGGAGTCGTACGTCGGCCATGACCGGCTGCTCGACCAGGTGGCCGTCATCACCGGCGGCGACTCCGGCATCGGCCGAGCGGTCGCGCTGGCCTTCGCGCGCGAGGGTGCCGACGTGGTGATCGCCTACCTCGAGGGGGAGGACGACGACGCCCGGGAGACGGGCCGCCTCGTCGAGGATGCCGGGCGCCGGGCGGTGCTGGTGCCGACCGACCTCGTCCGCGAGGAGGCGTGCCAGGCGCTCGTCGACACGGCCGTGGCGGAGTTCGGCCGCATCGACGTCCTGGTCAACAACGCGGCCTACCAGATGGCCCAGCCGGGCGGGATCGCCGACATCACCACCGAGCAGCTCGACCGGGTGATGCGCACCAACGTCTACGCCATGTTCTGGCTGTGCCGGATGGCGCTGCCGCACATGAAGGCAGGGTCGTCGATCATCAACACCTCCTCGATCCAGTCCTCGCAGCCCTCGCCCGCGCTGCTCGACTACGCCTCCACCAAGGCCGCGATCGTGAACTTCACCCGGGGCCTGGCGCGGTCGGTCGCGGAGGACGGCATCCGCGTGAACTCGGTCGCGCCCGGCCCCATCTGGACGCCGCTCATCCCGGCGACCATGCCGGACGACAAGGTCGCCTCCTTCGGCGAGGACACCCCGCTCGGTCGAGCCGGCCAGCCGGCCGAGGTGGCGACGGCGTACGTCTTCCTCGCCTCGGCCGAGTCGAGCTACATCACCGGTGAGGTCATCGCGGTGACCGGCGGCAACCCCGTCACGATGTGACGCACGGCGCGGGCTGCGGGGCGTTGTCCCGCGCCCCCACGGGGTACTGATCCGCACACGCACGACCGAGGCCGGGAGGCACACCCACATGTCGAATGACGCCATCGTCCTGCTCAAGGACGACCACCAGCAGATCCGCAAGGTCTTCAAGGACTTCGAGGCAGCCGGCGACAACGCCGAGAAGCGCAAGGGCCAGCTCGTGGACAAGATGATCGAGCTGCTCACGCAGCACACCTACATCGAGAACGAGGTCATGTACCCCCGGGTGCGGGAGCTGCTTCCCGACCTCGAGGACGACGTGCTCGAGTCCTACGAGGAGCACCACGTCGCCGACCTCCTGGTGGTGGAGCTGGCATCGATGAAGCCGAGCGACGAGCGCTTCGACGCCAAGACCACCGTCCTCATCGAGAACGTCACGCACCACATGGACGAGGAGGAGCAGGACTGGTTCCCGAAGGTCCGCGAGGGCCTCGGACGCAAGGCCCTCCAGGAGATCGGCGAGGAGATGCTCGAAGCGAAGAAGAAGGCGCCGAAGCGGCCCTCACAGCCGAGCGCGCTGAAGAAGACCATCGACGCGGTCATCTCCTGACGCTCCCTCACACCTCCGTCGCGCCGGCGTAGCCCTCGCGATAGGTCGGCAGCGTCGGCGTCCAGCCGGTCGAGCGGAGACGGGCGTTGGACAGCCGCTTGCCGTGGCCCTGTCCGGGGTCGGCGGGCGGGGGCGGCGGGGCGTCCAGACGCTCCGCGAGGAAGGCCGCCACGTCACCGAGCTGGGCGGGCTCGTCGTCGGTGCCGAGGTAGAGCCGCTGCGGCTCCTGCGCCATCGTCAGCAGGTGGACCACCGCGGCGGCCGCGTCGCCCCGGTGGATGCGGTTGGTCCAGCGGTGGGGGTCGTCGATCCGGCCCTCGCGGACCTGGTCGAGCAGCCGCGTGCTGCTGCCGCCGTACAGCCCCGAGAGGCGCAGCACCGTGCCGTGCGGGACCCGCTCGTGGAAGGCGTCCTCGGCGGCGACGAGCATCCGGCCCGGACCGTCGGTCGGCGCGGTGGGTGCCGTCTCGTCCTCGAGGTCGGGCCGGTCACGGCTGCCGTGGACCGCGGTGGACGACACCAGCACCGCGCGCTCCGGCGGCTCCGCGAGCGCGTCGAGGGCGCGCGCCATGCCGTCGACGTACGTCGCCCGGTAGGACTCCTCCGTGCGCGGTCGGGCGGTGAGCGCGACGACCACGAAGCAGGGACGTACGTCGGACAGGTCGGGCGCCTCGCGGGTCAGGTCGACCGCCCGGCCGACGAGCGGCGACGGCACCTTCGCGGCATTGCGGCGCAGGGCCAGCACGTCGTGGCCGAGACCGGCGAGGCGCAGGCCGACCTCGGCGCCGAGGTCGCCGGCGCCGACGAGGAGGACGTCAGGTGTCACTCGGTCACGGTAGCGAGTCGCACCATGCCCCACGAGCATCACTGCATTCAGAATCGGGCTTGGACAGGCATCGTCCGTCCTTCCTAGGTTGGTGAGCACCGCCACATCGACCGAAGGACGCAGCGTGACGAAGTACAGCCCCACCGAGCTCGTCGAGACCCTGGGCAGCGGCCTGCTGTCCTTCCCGGTGACCCACTTCGACGCCGACCTGCAGCTCGACGAGACGGCCTACCGCGCCCACCTCGAATGGCTCAGCGGCTATCCCGTCGCCGGCCTGTTCGCCGCAGGCGGCACGGGCGAGGGCTTCTCGCTGACCGCCGAGGAGACCGACCGCGTCGTGCGCGCGGCGATCGCCGGCGCGGGCGGCAAGGTGCCGGTGCTGGCGCCCGCGACCGGATCGACGGTCAACGCCGTGGCGCAGGTCCGGGCGGCCGAGGAGGCCGGCGCCGACGGCATCCTGCTGATGCCGCCGTACCTCACCGAGGCGGGCCAGCGCGGACTCGTGGAGCACATCAGCGCGATCTGCGCTGCGACCAGCCTCGGGGTCATCTACTACTCCCGCGCCAATGCCGTCCTCGGCACCGACGCGCTCGAGCAGGCCTGCGCCCGCAACGCGAACCTGGTCGGCTTCAAGGACGGCGTCGGGTCGATCGAGCAGATGACCCGGACCTACGCCCAGCTCGGCGACCGCCTCGTCTACGTCGGCGGCCTGCCGACGGCCGAGGTCTTCGCGCTGCCGCTGCTCCAGCTCGGCGTGACGACCTACAGCTCGGCGATCTTCAACTTCGTGCCGCAGTTCGCGCTGGACTTCTACGACGCGGTGCGTCGTCAGGACCGGGCGGCGGTCTACGCAATGCTGAACGACTTCGTCATCCCCTACACCAAGATCCGCGACCGCGAGTCCGGCTACGCCGTCTCGATCGTCAAGGCCGGTCTCGCCGCCGTCGGTCGTCCCGCCGGGCCGGTCCGCCCGCCGCTGTCCGACCTGCTCGACGCCGAGCGCGACGAGCTCCAGACCCTCGTGGACAAGGTGGCAGGCTCGAAGGCCTGACCCCTCACGCCAGGACAGCACCGCCAGCAGGACAACTGGGAGGAACCCCCGTGACCGATCAGGCCACCAGCATCATCGCCGGCACCGAATCCGAGCAGCCCGACGTCGTTGCCGCCACCAGCGCGGCCGCCGAGGCGTTCGCTGCCTACCGGGCGACCAGCCCGGCGGAGCGCAGCGCGTTCCTCGAGGCCGTCGCCGCGGAGATCGAGGCCGACAAGGACGCGATCATCGTCGAGGCCGTCCGCGAGAGCGGACTGCCCGAGGCCCGGATCACCGGGGAGGTGGGTCGGACGACCGGCCAGCTGCGGATGTTCGCCGGTGTGGTGGCGCAGGGCGACCACCTCGGGGTGCGGATCGACCCCGCGCTCCCGGACCGTGCGCCCCTGCCGCGCGCCGACATCCGGCAGCGGATGGTGCCGCTCGGCCCGGTCGCGGTCTTCGGCGCCAGCAACTTCCCGCTCGCCTTCTCGACCGCCGGCGGCGACACCGCGTCCGCCCTCGCGGCGGGCTGCCCGGTCGTCGTGAAGGGCCACCCTGCCCACCCGGTCACCGGAACGCTCGTCGCCCGCGCGATCAACCGCGCGGTCGAGAAGTCCGGCCTCCTGGCCGGTACCTTCTCCTTCGTCCTCGGCGGTATCGAGACCGGTCAGGAGCTCGTCGCCGACCCGCGCATCACGGCCGCCGGCTTCACCGGCTCCCGCGGCGGGGGGCTCGCCCTGGTGCGTGCCGCTGCGCAGCGTGACGTGCCGATCCCGGTCTACGCCGAGATGTCCTCGATCAACCCCGTCGTGGTCCTTCCCGGCGCGCTCGCCGCCAACGACACCGCGGCCTTCGCGCAGGCGTACATCGGCAGCCTCACGCTCGGATCGGGCCAGTTCTGCACCAACCCCGGCCTGCTGTTCCTCCCCTCCGGCGAGGAGGGCGACGCCTTCCTGCGCGCCGCCGGGGAGGCTGTCGCCGGCGCGTCCGGCCAGACGATGCTCACCCCGGGCATCGCGGAGGCCTACCGCACCGGGACCGCCAGCCTGCGCGACGTCGCGGGCGTCCGTGTCGTCGCCGAGGGCAACGACGCCGGCGACCTGGCCCCCGCACCTCTGGTCGTCGAGGCGCACGCGCTCGAGCACCCGGTCACCGACGAGGTCTTCGGCGCCTCCGGCGTCGTCGTGAGGTACGACGACGTGGCCGACCTGGTGACCCGGCTCGACGATCTCGAGGGCCAGCTCACGGCGACGGTCCATGCCGCGGAGGCCGACAGCACGGCCGCGGCCGCGCTCGTGCCGGTGCTCGAGCTGAAGGTGGGCCGGATCCTCTTCAACGGCTGGCCCACCGGCGTCGAGGTCGGGCACGCGATGGTGCACGGCGGTCCGTTCCCCGCCACCTCCGACTCGCGCAGCACCAGCGTCGGAAGCCTGGCGATCGAGCGCTTCCAGCGTCCTGTTGCCTACCAGGACGTGCCTGCGGGCCTGCTGCCCGAGGCCGTCCGCGACGACAACCCGTGGGGCCTGCGTCGCCGCATCGACGGAGCGCTGGAGAAGTGAGCACGATCGCCAAGGTCGACGTCGTCCCGGTCGCCGGGCACGACTCGATGCTGCTCAATCTGAGCGGGGCGCACGGCCCCTTCTTCACCCGCAACATCGCGATCGTCACCGACTCCGAGGGCCGCGAGGGCATCGGCGAGGTGCCCGGCGGCGAGGCCATCCGGCAGACGATCGTCGACGCCGCCGAGATCCTGGTCGGACAGCCGGTGGCGACGTTCCGCAGCCTGCTGCGGCGGGTCGCCTCGGCGTACGCCGACCGTGACGCCGGCGGTCGCGGCCTGCAGACCTTCGACCTCCGCACCACCATCCATGCCGTGACGGCCCTCGAGTCGGCACTCCTCGACCTGTCCGGCCAGGCGCTCGGGGTGCCGGTCGCCGAGCTGCTCGGCGACGGTCAGCAGCGCACGAGCGTGCCCATGCTCGGCTACCTCTTCTACGTCGGTGACCCCGACCGGACCGACCTGCCGTACCTCCGCGAGCACGACGGGACGGACGACTGGGAGAAGGTTCGCCGCGAGGAGGCGATGACGCCCGAGGCCGTCGTACGCCTCGCCGAGGCCGCGCAGGCGCGCTACGGCTTCAGCGACTTCAAGCTCAAGGGCGGCGTGCTGCCCGGTGAGGAGGAGGTCGCCGCAGTCACCGCGCTCCACGAGCGCTTCCCGGACGCCCGGATCACCCTCGACCCCAACGGCGGGTGGCTGCTCGAGGACGCCATGCGGTTGCTGGGCGGCCTCGACGACGTGCTGGCGTACGCCGAGGATCCGTGTGGCGCCGAGGGCGCCTTCTCCGGGCGCGAGGTGATGGCGGAGTTCAAGCGCCGCACCGGTATGCGCACGGCCACCAACATGGTGGCGACCGACTGGCGGCAGATGGCCGACGCGGTGCGGACCAACGCCGTGGACATCCCGCTCGCGGACCCGCACTTCTGGACGATGGCGGGCTCCGTGCGGGTCGCCCAGCTGTGCCACGACTTCGGTCTCACCTGGGGCTCGCACTCCAACAACCACTTCGACATCTCGCTCGCCATGTTCACCCAGGTCGGGGCAGCGGCGCCGGGTGAGATCACCGCGCTCGACACCCACTGGATCTGGCAGGACGGCCAGGGCCTGACCACCGCGCCGTTGCAGATCCGCGACGGGGGGATCGAGGTGCCGACCGCTCCCGGGCTCGGCGTCACCCTGGACCGCGAGCGGGTCGCCGAGGCGCACGAACTCTACCTCGAGCACGGCCTAGGCGCGCGCGACGACGCGATCGCGATGCAGTACCTCGTCGACGACTGGACCTTCGACCCCAAGCGTCCCTGCTTGGTGCGCTGATGCCTCCCCGGATGGATTTCCACTCCAGCGAGTGGAAATCCATCGCGGCCTGAGCGTGAAGCCGGTGTCCTGCCGATGAAGATCCACTCGAGCGAGTGGAAATCCATCAGGCCCGCGCCAGGAACTCGTCGACCTCGGCAGCCGTCGGGGCCGACTCCGGCCCGCGCCGGGTCACCTTGATCGCCGCGGCCGCGTTGGCCCGGCGGCACCCCTCCACCCAGGGCGTGCCGGCGGCGACCTCGGCCAGCAGGGCGCCGGTGTGGGTGTCGCCCGCGCCGTTGGTGTCGAGCGGCTTCTGCGGGAAACCCGGCACGTCGGTGGTCTCGCCGCCGACGTGCACCGCGCAGCCGCCGGGACCGTCGCGGACGATGGCGACGGCGTCGCCGCGCAGCAGCGGGGCGACAGCGGTGGTGAGCCCGGCGAGGTCGTCGGGGACCGGCAGGTCGGCGGCGCGGAGCAGGCCCTCGGCCTCCTCGGCGTTGCTCGACCACACGTCGGTGACCCCGAGCATCGCCTCCCGCACCTCGGTCGGCAGGTCGGCGAAGGCCGCGCCCGGGTCGAGCACGACGACGACGTCGGGGTCGAGCGTCGGCAGCCAGGCGAGCAGCGGGTCGCGGGTGCGGTCGAGGGCCAGCGAGAAGCCGGTGACGCACACGAGGTCGCCCGCACGTGGGGCGGAGGTGGCGAGCGACTGCACGCTGATCTCGCGCTCGGCGCCGAGCGTGGTGACGAAGGTGCGCTCCGCGCTCGGCTCGACCATGACCACGCAGATGCCGGTGTCGAGGTCGGGGACCGGCGGAGCGGAGGCCGCGATGCGGTCCCGGTCGAGCGCCTCGCGGACCATGTCGCCGTGCGGGCCGGTGCCGTGGGCGCCGGCGTGCACGCAGTCGGCGCCGAAGCGGGCAGCCGCGACGAGCACGGTGACCGCGCCGCCGGCGTAGTCGGTCGCCGAGGAGGCCATCACGTTCTGGCCGCGCGGCGGCAGGCCGGGCACCTCGACGACCACGTCGACCAGCGCCTGGCCGGTGTGGATGACCCGGCTCATGCCAGCACCTCGTCGGTCGTGGCGAGGGTGATCTGCGGCGGGTAGAGCGCCATCACGTCCAGCGCCGCGCGGTGGTTCTCCGGCGTCGAGCCCGCGCAGGCATCGGTCACGACCGTGATCGTGGCGCCGGCGTCGGCGGCGGCCAGGGCCGTCGAGACGACGCAGCAGTCGGTGGACACCCCCGCCAGCACCAGGTGCGGCGTCGGGCCGGTGATCGCCTCGAGGGCCGGGCCCCACTTGCCGAAGGTCGGCAGCGAGACGACCTCGCTCCCCAGCCCCCGCGCCGACGGCACCAGCTCGAGCAGCGGGTCGTCCTCGGCCACGTCCGCGAACGGCCAGGCTTCGAGGTACGCCGCCCAGCTGCCCTGCGGGTCGGTGGCCGGGACCCAGCGGGTGACGACCGTACGCCGACCCGCCGCGGTGGCGAGTCGGCGTACGGGATCGACGACGGCGGGGAACATCGGGGAGCCCCACGGGCTCGAGGCGTCGGCGAAGATCCGCTGCGGGTCGATGACGACCAGCCAGGCGTCGGGATGCATGGCGCCAGCCTGTCAGAGCCGCGCTACTTCACCTCGGCCCGCAGGACCGCGCGCAGGCCGAAGGCCAGCGGGATCCAGAGCCAGACCGTCGTGGTGATGGCCAGCTGGAGCCAGTTCTCACCGGTGACGTTCCCGTCGAAGAGCGGGATCGTCGCGTAGTTGACGTCGACCCACGGCTGCAGGTCCTCGAACCACTGCTGGAAGGCGGCCAGGGCTCCGAGGGCTCCGGGCAGGACCAGGGCGTAGACGAAGTAGGCCACGATCGCCGCCGGCGAGCTGCGGAGGACGGTGCCGAGCATGAAGCCCATCAGCATGCCGATCAGGTTCGCCAGGACGATGAGGCCGAACTGCTCGACGGTGATGTTCCAGACCGGGTCCAGGCCGGTGACGGCCGAGCCGACCAGGGTGCCGACGGCGCCGACGCCGAGGGCCACGAACATCGACGCCACGCCGATGCCGAGGACGGCGAGGAGCTTGGAGAGCACCACGCGTCCGCGCCACGGCACGAGCGTGTAGGTCGTCAGGCCGGTGCGCTGGCTGTACTCGCTGGTGATCGAGAGGATCCCGATCATCGGGAGGATCACCGACATCGGCATGCCCATCGCAGTCGCGAAGGTCTCGAACGTGATGGCGTCGTCGGGTGCCCAGAGGATGACCGCGGCGCTCGCCAGCACGGTCACGATGCCGACGCTGGCCATCAGCCAGAAGCCCGCTCGGGTGTCGAACATCTTGCGCAGCTCGACGCCCATCAGGCGGGTGAGCGGGATGGGAGCGATGGTGCGGGCGGCACGATCGGTGGGTGGAGTCGTCGGGACGGGGGTGGCGGTTGCGGTGGTCATGCTGCTGCTCCTTCACGGGCGGTCTCGGCGGTGAGCTCGAGGAACATCTCCTCCAGGCCTGCGCCGTCGGCGCCACGCAGCTCACGGAGGGGTACGGCGGCGCGCAGCGCGACCTCGCCCACGGTCTCGGGTTCGGCGTCGACGCGCAGTCCGCCGTCGACGGGGTGGGCGACGAGCCCGGCCTGGGTCAGCGCCCGGGTGAGCACGTCGGTGTGACTGGTGCGCACGATCGTGCCCGCTCCGGCGAGCAGCTCGGCCTTGGTGCCCTGGGCCACGATGCGGCCCTGGCCGATGACGACGAGGTCGTCGGCGATGACCTCGATCTCGTGCAGCAGGTGCGAGGACAGCAGCACCGTGCCGCCGTCGTCGGCGAAGCCGCGCAGCAGGTCGCGCATCCAGCGGATGCCGGCCGGGTCGAGGCCGTTGGCGGGCTCGTCGAGGATGAGCACGTCGGGGTCGCCGATGAGCGCGGTGGCGATGCCGAGGCGCTGGCGCATGCCGAGGGAGTAGTTGCGCACCCGGCGCTCGGCCTCGTCCTCGGTGAGGCCCACCCGGGCGAGGGTCTCCGCGACCCGGGTGCGGGGCAGGCCCATCGTCTGCTGGGCGATGGCGAGGATCTCGCGACCGGACCGGCCGGCATGCTGGGCGGAGGCGTCGAGGAGGACGCCGACCTCCAGGCCTGGGTTGGCCAGCTCGCGGTAGTCGCGGCCGGCGATGGTCACGCGTCCGGTGGTCGGGCGGGTGAGGCCGACCATGACGCGCATGGTCGTGGACTTGCCGGCACCGTTGGGGCCGAGGAATCCGGTGACACGGCCGGGAGCGGCCGTGAAGGACACGTGGTCGACGGCCGTGAAGCGGCCGTAGTGCTTGGTGAGGGACTCGACGCTGATCATGGGTCGAGCCTCGCCGCGCGGGGCCGTCGCGCGCATCGGGGACGAGGCCCCGTCCGTCCCTGAGGACGACCCTGAGAAACCCCCCAGCCGACCTCCCCGTCCCGGTATCTGAGGACGTTGTGGTGGGTGAAGCGGCCTCTGGACCCACCAGAACGTCCCCAGATACCCCGCGCCGGTCGCGTCTTGGGGGCCACTGGGGACAATGGAGGGGTGAGTCAGCCCACCGAGCAGCGTCCGCCCCAGGTCACCCTGGCGTCGGGCATCGTCATGTTCGCCTCGTTCATGGTGCTGGTCACCGCCTGGGAGCAGGTCTCCACGATCGGCTCGCTGGAGACGCAGGAGTCGATCCGCGACGTCCTCTCCGAGTCGCCGTTCTCCTCCCTCGGCCTCGATGTCAGCAGTGCTTCGGACCTGCTCCGCTACGCCTGCATGGTCGCCGCGGCGGCCGCCTGCGCCACCGGCATCCTGGGCTGGTACGTCCGCAAGCCGGACCGTTCCGCGCGGCTCGGGCTCACGATCTTCGCGATCCCGGTCTTCGTCACCGGCCTCGCCGCCGGCGGCCTCGCCGGGTCCTTCGTCGCGGCCGGCGCCGCGATGCTCTGGATGGCCCCCGCGCGCGAGTGGTTCGCCACCGGCCGCTGGACGCCCCCCGCTCCCGCGCCCGAGAAGAGCAAGGACAAGGACAAGGACAAGGGCGCCAACCGCTCGGCCGATCCGTGGCGTATGCCGTCCAGCGTCGGTGCGCCCGACGCCCGGTCCACCCAGCCGGGCGGCCCGTTGACGCCTCCGCCGGCCACGCGGCCCTTCGGCGAGCCCGACACCGCGACCCACTCGCCGTACGGCCAGCCGCTCGCCCCGCGCGGTGGCGACGAGCGCTCCGCCCCGCCCTCGGCCCGGCAGCAGCAGCTGCTCCACGAGCGGCCCGGCGCGATGGTGGCGGCCTTCGTGATCACCGTGGTGACGGCCGGCGGCCTGCTCAGCCTGTCGCTGCTGTGGATCGCGATCGCCGGGCTGTCCCCGGACTTCCTGATGAGCGTGGTCGAGGAGCAGCAGCCCCAGGTCATCGAGGACGGACTGACCCTCGAGCAGCTGCGCGGCACCGTCCTGGCGCTGGCCGGCGGGTTCGTCGCGTGGTGCGCGGTGGCACTGGTCCTGGCCGGCTTCGCGATGGCGCGCCGCGACTGGGCGCGTCGCGGGCTGATCGTCAGCGCGGCCTTCAGCGCCGGCGCGTGCTTCGCCCTGGTGCTCAGCACGCCCCTGACCCTGATCCCGGCCGCCGCGGCGGTGGCGACCGTCCTGTGCCTGCGCCGGGTCGAGGTGCGGCGCTGGTTCGCGGTCGACGCGCGCTGAGCCTCGCGCCCTGCGCCGACCACCGACCTCGTGGTGAGATAGCCCCATGAGCGACCAGGAGCCCGGGCCGACCCACACGCCGTATGGCCAGCCAGACCCCTACGGCCAGCAGGGACAGCCGTCCCCCTACGGCCAGCAGCCGTCCTACGGCGCGCCGCCGGTGCAGACGGACCGACGTCCCGGCACCGTGACCGCCGCCGCCTGGATCACGATCGTCTTCTCGGGCCTCACCGCGGTGCTCTTCGGCTTCACCGGCCTCGCGCTGCTGGTCGCCCGCGACCAGGTGATCACCGAGATGGAGCGCGTCCCGGAGTTCCAGGACGCGGGGATCGACGCCGACGCGGCCGTCGGGGTCCTCGTGGCCTTCATCCTGGGCCTCGTCGTGTGGGCGGTGATCGCGCTCGTCCTCGCGGTCTTCGTGCTGCGCCGCTCCAACGTGGCGCGCATCCTGCTGGTGATCTCCAGCGCGGTGGTGGCGCTGCTGTCGCTGCTCGGCATCACCAGCGGCGTCTCGGCGATCACGCTGATCGCCTCGGTGGCCGTGATCGTCCTGCTCTTCGTCGGCGGCGCCGGCGACTGGTTCGCCCGCAAGGGCTCCCAGGGCGGCCACCCCGGTGGTGGCTACCCGTCCGCCGGCCACCCCGGCACCGGCTACGGCACGGACCCCTACGGCACCGGCAGCCAGGGCGGCGACACCTACGGCTCCAACCCGTACGGCACCCAGCCGGCGCCGGAGGCGCCGCGGGCCGACAACCCCTACGGGCAGCCGCCGTCGTCCGACAACCCCTACGGCCAGCCGCCGTCGGGCGGGTCGGACTATCCGCCCAAGGACTACCCGGGCCGCTGAGGCCCGCTGCGCGGCGTCAGCACGCGAGGTCGGCGGCTGCGAGGCGGCGTACGCCCTCGGCGATGACGTCGGGCTGCTTGCAGAAGGCCCAGCGCACCAGCTGCCGCCCGGCGTCGGCGTCGTCGTGGAACCCCTGCGTGGGGATCGCGACCACGCCGGCGCGCTCGGGCAGCGCCAGGCAGAACTCGCGACCGTCGGCCCAGCCGAGGTGCGAGATGTCGGTGGTGGTGAAGTAGGTGCCCTCCGGCACGCGGGGCGCGAGCCCGGCCGCGGTGAGGCCCTCGCACAGGAGGTCGCGGCGGGCCTGCAGGTCCCGGGCGAGCTCGGTCGGCCAGTCGGGCTCGTGGTCGAGCGCGTGCGCGACGGCGGGCTGCAGGGGCGAGCCCGAGGTGAAGGTGAGCCACTGCTTGGCGGCCAGCACCGCGCCCACCAGCGGGGCGGGCCCGGTGGCCCAGCCGACCTTCCAGCCGGTGAACGACCACGACTTGCCGGCGCTCGAGAGCGTCAGCGTGCGCTCCCACATCCCCGGCAGCGTGGCGATCGGCACGTGGGAGAGGCCGTCGAAGACGAGGTGCTCGTAGACCTCGTCGGTGATCACCAGCACGTCGTGCGCGATCGCCAGGTCGGCCACCACCTGCAGCTCGTCGCGGGTCAGCACGGTCCCCGTCGGGTTGTGCGGGGTGTTGAGCAGGATGACCTTGGTCCGGTCGGTGACCGCGGCCCGCAGCTCGTCGGGGTCGGGGCGGAAGGACGGTGCCCGCAGCGTCACCGGACGCCGGACCGCGCCGCACATGTCGAGCATCGCGACGTAGGAGTCGTAGTAGGGCTCGAGCACGACCACCTCGTCGCCGGGGTCGACGAGGCCGAGCAGGGCGGCGGCGACCGCCTCGGTGCAGCCGGTCGTCACGACCACCTCGCGGTCGGGGTCGACCTCGACGCCGTAGTGGCGCTGCTGGTGGCGCGCGATCGCGGCCCGCAGCGACGGCACGCCGATGCCGGGGGCGTACTGGTTGGCGCCGCCCTCGAGGGCACGCTCGGCCGCCTCCACCACCGACCGCGGACCGTCGACGTCGGGGAAGCCCTGGCCGAGGTTGAGCGCACCGGTCCGTTGCGCGAGCGCGGACATCTCGCTGAAGACGGTCGGCGGGATGTGGGCCAGGCGGGCGGCGAGGGGCGGGGAGAAGGGCTTCGCGGTGGGCACGGCCCCACGCTACCCAGCAGCGCTGGCTAGGGTCGGGGCGTGAGCACCGACCCCACCCTCGCCGCCGACATCGACGCCACCTGCCGCCTCACCGGGGAGTTCACCCTCCGCTCGGGTCAGGTCGCGGACACCTACTTCGACAAGTACCTCTTCGAGGCGCAGCCCGCCCTGCTCGACCGCGTGGCCGCGCAGGTGGTCGACCTGCTGCCCGAGGACACCGAGCTCCTCGGCGGGCTCGAGCTCGGCGGCGTGCCGATCGCGACCATGGTCAGCGCCCGCACTCGCCTGCCCGCGCTGTTCGTCCGCAAGCAGGCCAAGGAGTACGGCACCGCGAAGCTCGCCGAGGGCCCTGACGTGTCCGGGCGACGGGTCACCCTCGTCGAGGACGTCATCACCACCGGCGGCGCGGTGCGCGACGCGACCCGAGCGCTGCGCGAGCTCGGCGCGGTCGTCGAGGTCGTGGTGTGCGCCATCGACCGCTCGCCCGAGGGCGAGGACCCGCTGGCCGGCGTCGGGCTCGAGATCCGGTCGGTGCTGACCCGCGCCGACCTCGACGCCGTACGCGCCGCTGGCTGACTCCGCGGACCCGTGATCTAGGGTCACGGGGTGCTGTCCCGCCTCCTCGCTGCCCAACCCGGTGCTGAGCTCGACGGCGTCGCCGGCTGGGCCGTCGACCTCATGGAGCGCCTCGGCCCCGTCGGTGCGGCGGTGGTCATCGCGGCGGAGAACCTCTTCCCGCCGCTGCCCAGCGAGGTGATCCTGCCGCTGGCCGGCTTCACCGCCAGCCAGGGCTCCTTCACCCTCGCCGAGGCGCTGATCTGGACGACGGTCGGCTCGGTGGTCGGCGCCTCGCTGCTCTACGCCCTGGGCGTGCTGTTCGGCCGCGACCGGATGTACTGGGTCTGGGAGCGGCTGCCGTTGACCAAGACCTCGGACCTCGAGCGCACCGAGGAGTGGTTCGCCCGCCACGGCCGCAAGGCGGTCTTCTTCGGCCGGATGGTGCCGATCTTCCGCAGCCTGATCTCGGTGCCCGCCGGGATCGAGCGGATGCCGATCTGGCAGTTCCTCGGCCTGACACTGGCCGGCAGCGCCATCTGGAACACCATCTTCGTCCTCGCCGGCTACTACCTCGGCGAGCAGTGGCACGTGGTCGAGACCTACGCCGGCACGTTCCAGAAGCTCGTCATCTTCACCGTCGCGTCGGCCGTGGCGTGGTGGGTGCTGCTGCGGGTCCGCTCGCTGCGCCGCCGCCCCGCCCCGCCGACGGACTGACCGCCGTGGGTGAGGAGCCGCAGGAGCGGGCGCCCTACGACCCGATGCCCCACGGCGCACCCGAGGTGGGCGTCGGTCCGTGGCAGGGGCCGTGGCCCGAGGGCGGGCAGTGGGACCCCGACCTCCTGCGCGACGGCGACCGGCGCAACGTCGTCGACCGCTACAGGTACTGGACGATGGAAGCCATCGTCGCCGACCTCGACACGCGCCGGCACGGCTTCCACGTCGCGATCGAGAACTGGCAGCACGACTTCAACATCGGCACGATCGTGCGCACCGCCAACGCCTTCCTCGCCGCGGAGGTCCACATCGTCGGCAACCGTCGCTGGAACCGGCGCGGCGCGATGGTGACCGATCGCTACCAGCACGTGCGCCACCACCCCGACGCCGCGGCGCTGGCGGCGTACCTCCACGGGCTCGAGCAGCCCGTGCGCCTGCTCGGCATCGACAACCTGCCCGGCAGCGAGCACCTCGAGACGATGGAGCTGCCGCGCCGGGTCTGCTTCCTGTTCGGCCAGGAGGGACCGGGCCTGTCGGAGTCGGCGCGCGAGGTCTGCGACGGCACCTTCTCGATCGCGCAGTTCGGCTCCACCCGCTCGATCAACGCCAGCTCCGCCGCGGCGATCGCGATGCACAGCTGGGTCAGGGCGTACGCCGACCTCGGCAGCGCCGACGCCTGGCGCGGCTAGCCCTGCCGGGCCGAACGCGGCCGGGGCCGGGATGTCCCCACGGCACCCCGGACCCGACCGCGGGTCCTCGTGGTGCGCCTAGCGGCGCGTCTTGGAGTAGCAGAGGAGCGTGTGGTCGCCGGCCTTCCACGCGACCTTCGACGGCCAGCCGAAGCGGTAGGTCCGCGAGGTGACCGCGGTGCGACACCGCTGCGTGCCGATGCGCTTCCAGGCCTTCTCGCTGGGGAACCGGTCGGCCTTCACCGTGATCGCGGCGGTCGCGCGGTAGGTGTGCTTCGCCGAGCAGACGGTGACGTCGAAGTCGCGGCCGGCCAGGCAGCGCGAGACCGACTTCTTGAACGGGTAGGAGCCCACGTCGAGCTTCGCCGGGAGCGGCTGCAGGTCGTCGGCGCTGCCGAGCACGAGGTCGCAGCGCAGCCAGCGTGCGCCGGCCGCCTGCTGCTCGGGCGTGGGACCGAAGTAGCCGAGCGTGTACGCCGTCAGGCGCAGGCCGCGGATGCTGGTGCCGAGCACCTTGCGCTGCACCGGCACGCAGGTCTCGAGGGCGAACCGTGCCAGCGCGCGGCTCTCGTAGGCCAGTCCCTCGGGCAGCACGGCCACGGCGATCGTGGTCGAGGTGTGGGTGCCCGCGCAGTCGACCGGCGCCTCGGTGTAGGCCGCCGAGGCGAGCTCGGCGGAGTCCATGTCGAAGCACTGGCCCACGACCGGGGCCTGGAACAGCGGGTCCGCCGCCGTGGCGGACTGGCCACCCGCGAGGGCGATCGTCGCGGTGAGTCCGGCGAGGGCGGCACCCCACCCGAGTCGTCGAGTCATGGGCGTCAACCTAGGCCTGACATCGTGCGGCCGCCATACCCGTGCGGGTGCACTTCGTCGCCCCCCGGGGTCCCGCTCAGGCGTGCCGCTGCGGGGCCAGCACCGCCTCGAGGGCCGCCAGCCCGCGGCTGCTGTGGCTCTTGACCGTGCCCTCGACGATGCCGAGCTCGGCGGCCGTCTCGCGCACCGACAGGCCGAGCCAGTGGCGCAGCACGACCACCTTGCGCTGCTGCTCGGGCAGCGCCTGCAGCGCGTCGAACAGCGCCGAGCGCTCCTCGGTCGAGGTCGGACCCTGCGCGGCCACCTCGGGCAGGTGCTCGCTGGGACGTTCGCGCCGCCACGGCCGGCGGGAATCGTCGATGTTGGCCCGCACCATGATCTGGCGGACGTAGGCCTCCTCGTTGCCCTCGTGGCGGATCCGCGGCCAGGCGACGTACAGCTTGGTCAGGGCGATCTGCAGCAGGTCGTCGGCGCGGTGCCAGTCGCCGCACAGGGCGTACGCGATGCGGCGCAGGTGGGTCTGGCGGGCGGCGACGAACTCCGAGAACGCGGCATCGTGCCTCACCGCAGGCCACCCTCGTCCGCCTGGTCGGCGGTGAACGCGATGAAGTCGTCGATCGTCTCGACACCCGCCTTGTCGGCCGCATAGGTGGTCAGTGCGTCCTCGTCAGGCATGCGCACCGCCAGCACGAACCACCGCTCCTCCTCCCACTCGACGAGAGCCACCGCCGAGGCGCTGGCTGCGTCGGTGCCGTAGTCCGGCAGGTCGGGTCCGGACTGCTGGTCGAGCACCTGCACATCGGGCAGCGCGGCCGACACGGTGCCGTCCTGCTCGAGGTCGACCAGGCGGAGCCGTGGCTCGCGGTCGCGAATCGCCACATGCTCGTCGAGCCACTGCTCGAAGGTGAGCCAGCCGGACTCGCTCTCCTTCTCGTGGACCGCGCTGCCACCGGTGGGGCTGGTGTCGAGCAGCATCCACGTGACCTCGCCACGGTGGCGCAGGACCAGGCCGATCGACTCGCGCTCGCCCGACGGATCCAGCACCTGCTGGTCCACGGTGACGCCGGGAGCGAGGCTGACCTCGCCGCCGGTCCAGCCGACGAGCCCGGCGTAGGGGTAGCGCTCGTCGTCCAGCGCTGGGCCGTCGGTCAGGCCGCCGCGGAGGACCTCCGCCCGGACGAAGGCATCGAAGCTGTCGAAGGGCTTGTCATCTGCGGGCACCGCCGTCATCCCACCGCCGTCGCCGTCCCACTCCAGGCTGGTCCACCAGCGTTCGTCGCCGAAGCTGATGTCGAGCGCCACCGAATCGGTGCCCTTGCCGGGGTAGAGATCGTCACGCCGCTCGTGCACCACCGCACCGTCGCGGATCTCGATCCCCTCGCGTGTGTGGCGCACGGGCGGGCCGCCCGCGCCCCAGGGACGGCCACTGCCGCCGGGCTCGGGGGTCGAGGTCTCGGCCGTCGGGGTCGACGTGGCAATCGGGTCGGTCGCAACCGGTGCCTCCGTGCCGCTCGGGGTGCCGCCGGGGGCTGCGCCCCAGGCGATCCCGGCGACCACGGCGGCTGCGCCCAGCCCCGTCGCGACCGCGGTCGCCCGACGCCGGCGTACGGCCCTCCTGCCGGCCGCGACGTAGTGTCCTGCGGGGACATGGCGCCCGTCGCCGAACGAGCTGTCGAGCTCGCGCTGCCAGTCGATCTCGGTGTCCATGCCAGGTCCTTCCCCCGGGGAGCACTCTTCCACCGGTCAACACGGTGCGGGGGCCGCATCGGTTGTCACGTGGTGAGACGGCAGCACGCGAAGCTCCCGACCCACCGGTAGCCACTAGGGTTGGGAGCGCCTGTAGGACCCCTTCTGAGGAGAACCGCCGATGCCCATCGCCACCCCCGAGGTCTACGCGCAGATGCTGGACGCCGCGAAGGCCAAGTCCTTCGCCTACCCGGCCATCAACGTGTCGTCCTCCCAGACGCTCAACGCCGCGCTGAAGGGCTTCGCCGACGCCGGCTCTGACGGCATCATCCAGGTGTCCACCGGCGGTGCGGAGTACCTCTCCGGCCCGTCCGTGAAGGACATGGTGTCCGGCTCGGTGGCCTTCGCCGCCTACGCTGCCGAGGTCGCGAAGAACTACCCCGTCAACATCGCGCTGCACACCGACCACTGCCCCCAGGGCAAGCTCGACGGCTTCGTCCGCCCGCTGCTCGACATCTCCGCCGAGCGCGTCGCGCGCGGCGAGGCCCCGCTGTTCCAGTCGCACATGTGGGACGGCTCCGCGGTGCCGCTGGAGGAGAACCTCCAGATCGCCGAGGAGCTGCTCGCCAAGTGCGCCGCGGCCCAGATCATCCTCGAGATCGAGGTCGGCGTCGTCGGCGGCGAGGAGGACGGCGTGGCCAACGAGATCAACGACCAGCTCTACACCACGCCCGAGGACGCGATCGCCACGATCAAGGCGCTCGGTGCCGGCGAGCGCGGTCGCTACATGACCGCGCTCACCTTCGGCAACGTGCACGGCGTCTACAAGCCCGGCAACGTCAAGCTGCGCCCGGAGATCCTCAAGACCGCGCAGGAGGCCGCCGCCTCCGAGCTCGGCCTGGGCTCCGACGCCCGCCCGTTCGACCTGGTCTTCCACGGCGGCTCCGGCTCGACCGCGCAGGAGATCAGCGACGCGGTCGACTTCGGCGTGGTCAAGATGAACGTCGACACCGACACGCAGTACGCCTTCACCCGCCCCGTCGCGGCGCACATGTTCGCCCACTACGACGGCGTGCTGAAGGTCGACGGCGAGGTCGGCAACAAGAAGCAGTACGACCCCCGCGCCTGGGGCAAGGCCGCCGAGGCCGGCATGGCCGAGCGCATCGTGGAGGCCTGCCAGAACCTGCGCTCCGCGGGGACGTCGCTCGCCGGCTGACCCACGCACGACGCGACGACGCCCGCCCCGCTCGTACGAGCAGGGCGGGCGTCGTGCTGTCCGGGCCGGTCAGCGGCCCCAGCGCCGCGAGCACTCCTTGAGGTCGACGCTCACCTGCTGGCCCCGCTCGACCACGACCGGCACGGTCTGCAGGACCTGCCCGTCCTTCTCGCACGTGAGGGTCCAGGCCTCGACCAGCGGGGCGGTGAGCTGCTCCGTCGCGTCGTACAGGCCCGCGGTGAGCGTGTAGGTCGGCGTCACCGACGCGAAGTTCACCACCCGCAGGACGTAGGTCCCCGGCGTCGGGGCGTTGATCGTGGCCCGCTCCTTGTCACCCACGAAGTTGCCGGAGCCGCCGACCTCGGTCAGCGAGCCGTCGGCCTCCTTGCGGTAGACCTCGAGGTCGAGGTCGTCCGGGGTGGGCCAGTCGAGGTCGACCTGGAGGATGTCCTGGTCGGCCTCGGTCACGACGAGCTCGTGGTCGACCGAGCTCCCGGGTGCGACGGTGCCGGTGAAGGTCTCGGTGCGGGTCGGCTCCTCGGCGAGCAGCTTGACCAGTCGCGACTGCACGACGGGTCGCGTCGACTGGTTGACGTCCCAGGAGAAGGTGCGCCCGCTGGTCACCATCGAGGTCTCGAGGGAGTCGGTGAAGTCGTTCTCGGGGCTCCACGTCGGCGTGGAGAACTCCTTGCGCAGCCGCATCGTCGCGCCCGCGGGCGCCTTGCCCGAGATGACGGCGTGGCTGCCGCGGTCGATGGCCTCCTCGAAGGCGATGAGGTAGGCCTCGCGGTTGCCCTTCCCGGCGTACGCCCCTGCTCCGAGGTACTCGTCGACGACCTGGGCGAAGGGCGGGTGGAACTCGTCGGGACCGATCTCGAAGGTGTAGCCGTAGCCGCCGGTCGCGTTGTAGGACCAGTCCTCGGTGGTGCCGGTCGTGTCGTAGAGCTCCCAGCCGTGGATGTTGGCGTAGCCGTTCTGCGCCGTCATCCGCGCACCGACCTCCTTCATCGCCTCCTCGTCGGGGGCGTCGCCGACCGGCAGCCCGTCCGGTCCGATCGTGGTCGGGTTCACGCCGTTGGGCCGCAGCACCAGGTTGGAGAAGGTGTGGTTGGAGATCATCATCGTGACCTGCCGCGAGGAGATGAGGTCGCGCACGTTGCGGGTCTCCGGCTCGGAGAAGGGCTCGGCGCCGCGGTAGGTCGGGTCGGCGAAGAGATCCGAGGCGCCGGGCCCGCCCCACAGCCCGCCGTAGTTGCGGTTGAGGTCGGTGCCGACGAGGAAGCCGCCGGGGCTGGTCAGGCTGAAGGCGGCGCACGTGCCGTCGGGGGTGTCCTGGCCGTCGACGACCCGGCAGTTCTTGCGCTTGTAGGCGTTGCCGGGGGTGCCGAGGATCGAGGCGGTGCCGCCGCCGTCGAGCTCGCGCAGGTCGACGAGCTGGCCGTCGGTGAAGGAGAGGTGGAAGCCGTCGGGGTTCACCACCGGCACCACGACCATGCGGCCGCGGTCGAGCAGGCTGCGGATGCGCGGGTCGCCGGCGCGGGCTCCCTCGACGAGGTCGACGGCGAACTCCATCGCGTGCTCGCCCGAGGGCCACTCGCGCGCGTGGTGCACGCCGAACATCGCGAAGGTGGGTCGACCGTCACGGGCGGCGACGTTCGTCGCGATCTCGACGCCGTGGACGGTCCGCCCGTCCAGCGTCTTCTCGGGCAGCGTCAGGAGCCTGACCAGGCCGGGGTTCGCCTCGGCCATGGCCTTCATCTCCGAGTTGTAGTCGGCCAGGCTGCGGTAGGCGTCGCGGCCCGACGGCAGCGCGGTGCGCTGCCGGGTGGCCGCGAAGAGGTCGTCGAGCCGGTTGATCTCGGCCTCGCGACGCAGCAGGTCGGGGATCCGCACGTCCCACGTGAAGCCGGCCGCCCGCAGCGCGTCACGGTCGGCGAGCGTGTGGAGCACGACCTCGACGTAGTCGTGCCCGGCATGCTCGGTGAGGTCGAGGCCGAGTGCCTGGAGCCGCGACTTGTCGGCACGGGTGGGGGTGTCCACCGTGACCAGTCGCGGGGCGAACAGCTCGGTCGCCGAGGTGAGCGGGTCCTGGGCGGCGGACGGGACGGTGAGGGCTGCGGCTGAGAGGGCGAGCGTCGTGGCCGCGAGTGCGGTCAGCGTAGACGCCGTCCGGAACCGGGACGGGTGTGTGCGCATGAGTTCCTCCGGGGGCGTGTGCCGCGGCTGAGGGGGCGCCGCGTTGCCGTGAACAACGCGGCGCCGTGCCTCAGGTCACGCCCGCCGGAGGAGCTGCTGTCAGCGCGCCGGTGCGTTGCCCGGGATGTCGTCCGGGTCGCCGTACGGCGTCTCGTGCGAGCTGTGCTCCACGAGGTCCTTCTGCACCCGCGGGTCGTCGGCGTCGGCGAAGTAGTCGAACGGGATCGTCTCGTCGCGACCGTTGGACACCTTCGCCGCCCGCAGCGCCACCGTCAGCACGGTCGCGATGGCCACGTTGATGACGAAGGCCGTCATCGCGATGTAGCCCATCTCGCCGATGCCGGGGATGTTGTCGAGCGAGCCGCCGAAGGCCTTGCCGGTGACCGGGTTCTTCACGTTGTAGGCCCCGACGGTGCCGTAGACCATGCCGACCGCCCAGCCGACGAGCAGGCCGTAGCGGTGGAACCACCGCGTGAAGAGGCTGAAGACGATCACCGGGAACGTCTGGAGCATCCAGATGCCGCCGAGGAGCTGGAAGTTGATCGCGTTCTGCTTGTCGAGGGTGAGCACGAAGACCAGCGCGAACGCCTTCACCAGCAGCGACATCAGCTTGGAGACCTTGGCCTCCTGCGCGGGGGTGGCGTCCTTCTTGAGCCACTCCTTGTAGATGTTGCGGCTGAACGTGTTCGCCGCGGCGATCGACATGATCGCGGCCGGCACGAGCGCACCGATCGCGATCGCGGCGAAGGCCACACCGGCGAACCACGCCGGGAACATGTCCTCGAACAGCTGCGGGATCACGAGCTGTGCGTTGGGCTCGCCGTCGAGGCCGATCGGCTGCGTCCCGGCGGCGATCGCGACCCAGCCGAGCAGGGCCAGCAGGCCCAGCACGAAGGAGTACGCCGGCAGGATCGCTGCGTTGCGACGGATCGTGTTGCGCGAGTTCGACGACAGCGAGGCGGTGATCGAGTGCGGGTACATGAACAGCGCCAGCGCGGAGCCCAGCGCCAGGGTGGCGTACGCCCAGCCCTGTCCGGCACCGGGGATGAACGACCCGGTGGGGCCGCCGGTCGCCTCGTTCGTGGCAGCCATCTTGTCCTCGGCCGCGCCGAAGATCGCGTCCCAGCCGCCGACCTGGCCGGGCAGGTAGACGATCGCCACGATGATGACGAGGTAGATGAGGATGTCCTTGACGAACGCGATCACCGCGGGTGCGCGCAGGCCGCTGGAGTAGGTGTAGGCAGCGAGCAGCGCGAAGGCGATGAAGAGCGGCGCGTCCTTCTGGATGATGTTGTCGCCGCCCCCGAGCCCGGCGACCTCGAGCACCGCCTGGATGCCGACGAGCTGGAGCGCGATGTAGGGCATGGTGGCCACGAAGCCGGTGACCGCGACGGCGAGCGACAGCCCGCGGTCGTCGTACCTGCCGCGCACGAAGTCGGCCGTCGTGACGTAGCCGTGGCGGTGGCTCACCGACCACAGCCGCGCCATGAAGATGAAGATGATCGGGTAGAGCACGATCGTGTAGGGGACGGCGAAGAAGCCCGCCACCGCACCGGTGGCGAACATCGCGGCCGGGACGGCGACGAACGTGTACGCCGTGTAGAGGTCCCCGCCCAGCAGGAACCACGTGATCCAGGTGCCGAACTTGCGCCCGCCCAGGCCCCACTCCTCGAGCGACTCCATCGAGTCGGCGCGCATGAAGCGGGTGGCCATGAAGCCGGCGACGGTCACCAGGGCGAACAGGGCGATGAGCACGGACAGGGCGACCCCGTTGATGCCGTCGGTCTCGGCAGCCATCACGGTCAGCTGGGGCGTCATCGGTCCTCACCCACCTTGTGCGTGGTCCTGCCGCGGGCCGACAGGGTGAGCTTGTAGGCCGTCCAGGTCAGGGCCGAGCAGATGAAGACCCAGAGGAACTGGTACCAGAAGAAGAACGGGAAGCCGAGCAGCGTCGGCTCGACCTTGGCGTAGTGCGGCACCCAGAGGAGCACGACGATGGGGATGAGGAGCAGGACGGCGGCGAGCGCCATCTTGCCCTTGTCGGTCGGGGGGACGCCCGGGTCTTCAGGGCGCGACTGTGGAGGTGTGTTCCCGGAATTCACCCGCGAGACCTTACCGGCGTGGTGACGGGCGTCACCCCTCCGTGGGGGTGGCTCGACCAGCGGTCGATCTGACGCGACGAGTGGTCAACCCGCCTGGCGCGCGCCTGCGCGGAAGCGGTGTCGTACGTCGGCCGCCAGCGGCGCTGCGGCTACGGCCAGCAGGACCAGCGCCAGTGGGACGAGGGTCGCGAAGCCGAACTCCACGTAGCCGAGGGCGCCGATCACCCCACCGCCGAAGAACAGCGCGACCAGGAGGGTGAGCATCGCGAGCTTGTGCCGATCGGGCACGACGGGTGGCAGGCCCGGAGTGCGCGAGACGTAGACCAGCTTGCCGATCTCGATCCCGATGTCGGTGACCATGCCGGTGACGTGGGTGGTGCGGATCTGGGCGCTCGAGATCTTGGTGATGATGGCGTTCTGCATGCCCATGGTGAAGCAGAGGACCCCCACGAAGAGCAGGTCGCGGTGGCGCCAGGACAGGGCTTCTGCCAGCAGGCCGAACAGCAGGATCAGCAGCGCCTCGAGCACCAGGACGTTGGCGTACCTCCCGCGCAGCGACCGCCGTCGGCCCCAGTTGAACAGGACCGCACACGCTGCCGCACCCGCCAGGAACGTGGCGATGCCCAGCAGGCCGGTGAGGACGATCGCTGCGCCGCCCAGCACCAGGTGATCCGCGACGGACGCGGTCAGGCCGGTCATGTGCGAGGTGTAGACCGACACCGCTACGAAGCCGACCGAGTTGAGCACCCCGGCGTTCAGGGCGAGCAGTGCCGCGAGCTGCACGTTGTGGTGCGGGGACCGCACGGGTCCAGCGACGGTCAGGAGGTAGGCCCTCAGCCGCTGCACGGGCGTCACCTGGACCCGTGCTCGGTCAGAGCAGCTCGTCCGCCGCCGCCGGGCTGGAGTCGCGCAGGAAGGTCGAGCAGCGCTCCCACTCGGGCGTCTCGCCGATGCCGCGGGCGGCGATCGCGAGGAGGGCGAGCGAGCGCAGGAAGCCGCGGTTGGGCTCGTGCTCCCACGGCACGGGACCGTGGCCCTTCCAGCCGTTGCGTCGCAGCTGGTCGAGCGAGCGGTGGTAGCCGACGCGGGCGTAGGCGTAGACGGTCACGTCGTCGGCGCCGGCCTGCTGGGCCTCGGCGGCCATCGCGGCCCAGGCGGCGGGCGACTCGGGGTGACGGCGTACGACCGCTGCGGGGGCCCCGCCGCCGGCCAGCTCGGCGTCGGCAGGGTCGGCGGGAAGGTGGGTGGGCGGGGGACCGGCCATCAGGTCGCCGCCGAAGGGTCCGGAGGTCATGGGCCAACCCTAGGCGGGTGTCCGACACACTGCTGCCATGGGTGAGACCTTCACGACCGAGATCCAGGCGCGCTACCGCGACATCAACCTCGCCGGGCACGTCGACAACGTCGAGGCCGTGCGCGTGCTCGACGAGGCGCGCTACGAGTTCCTGCGCTTCGCGCACCTGCCGGGCCTGCCCGAGGGCGCGACCGGGCTGCTGCACGCGGTGGGTGACGGCGTCTCCGAGCTGGTCGCCTCGCAGGCCATCGAGTACCACGGCGAGATGCGCTTCGTGCCCTACCAGCCGTTCCTGGCCTCTCTCTGGGTGACGCGGGTCGGGCGGTCGTCCTTCACGGTCGCGGCCGAGCTGCGGGTCGAGGCCGGCGGTGCGCCGGCGGCGGTCTGGGAGTGCGTGAACGTCCTCTGGGACCACGCCGCGCAGTCGGCGTGGCCGATCAGCGACGCCGTCCGCGTCGACCTCGAGCGCTACCTCGGCGAGCCGGTCAGCTTCCGCAGCTGACCGGCCCGCCCGTCGTCAGCGGGTCCGGTCCGGATCCGACTCGAGCGGACCCAGGACCGCTCGACGTCCGCCATGCCGTACGTCTAGCGTCCACGAAGGTGTGCCAGTTCTCGGCGACGCCCCGGTCAAGCCCCTCTGCGGACGTCGGGCGTCCAGAGTCGCGACGTGCTTCTCCGCGGGTGCGCCTCCGCGAACTCGAGGAGGTGAGCCGCAGGCGTCCGCCCGAACCTGGCCTCGGTGACGGCGTACTCCTTGTGCAACCGGTCGCGAGCTCTGTCCCGACCTGAGCCGAAGCAGTCCGCCCAGACGATGCGGGACATCCCGAACCCCTCGGAGCAGATCTCGGTACGGCGGGCCTGTTGCTTCCAGACCACTGCCTCGGGCGTCTGTGACGCCACACCGCCCCGGTCGAAGGGGATCAGCTTGGCCATGCCCTCGCACTCGAAGAGGTGACACCCGACGCGTATGTCGCACCAGACCACGCGATCCCCAGTGAGACGTATCGCGAACTGGGTCTGCACCTCCCCGATCCCGAGCGAGGCCACGAGCTCGCGACCGAGGGTCTCCAGCACGGACTCGGCTCCGTTGTCGGAGTCAGCGAGTGCAGCATGCGCTCGGGCGATGTACGGGTGGTGCCTCATCCGGTCGAGCTCGGCCGCGAAGTCTGCCTTCGGTACGCCGAGCCACCGCGCAGAGTCGATCGCGACCAGGCCGTGTCGATAGCCGTGCCAGCGCGCGATGTCGATGGCTGTCCGTGCGTACGACGTGGAGATGAGGTCGTCGACGCGCTCGATGCATAGCGGTTGGAGGTCGCGGTGCCGGGTCACCCCGCTGTTGGTGCGCGTGCCGCGCGGTCCGTAGAGGGTGAGGTGGCTCGCCGCCGATGGCGGATCGAGTGTGTCGATCTGCAAGAGCCTGGCTGCGGAGTCGTGGCTCAACGTGGCCGGTCGCCGGCTGGAGAGCACGGCGGCGCGGTCCTTGAGCAGCCACCGGGCTCGCGCGTCCAAGGGCTCCAGTCGGTCGCGCTGGCAGTAGGCGCCCATGCGCACCACGGCCCACTCTCCGTCGGGACGCGTGAGCGCCTTGATCTCCCGCTCGGTGTATCCGGCACGCAGGGCCTGGCTGCGCGAGAAGATGCCGTGTTGTTTTGTCAGCCGCGGCGACGAGTGCAGGTCTCATGGCGTCGAGGTTGGTCACGCGCGGTGCGATCCACCAGGACGCAAGGCACGTCCTGTGGACAACCCGTCTTCGGCCTGGGGTGTGGACGCTCACTGGTCCGCGTCAGTCCTCCGAGCCGGCTGGGAGGCCGAGATGGACGCCTGACGTACGGCATGCCGGGGGTTGAGCGGACCGTGGGCCGCTCGAGTCACCCTGTGTCCGGAGGTCGCCTCGAGCGCCCTCGAGCGGGCTCAGGCGCCGAGCAGCCGGCGTACCTTCGCCGGCCCGAGCGCCAGCACCAGCGTCGGCAGGCGCGGACCCCGGTCGGCGTCGACGAGCAGGTTGTAGAGCAGCCGGAAGAAGTCCTTCTGGTCCGCCTTCACCTCATCCGTCGGCGCGTCGTCGAAGCCGAGGCCGCGGGCGACCTTCGGCACGCCGTAGACGACGGAGGTGACCGCGTCGAGGTCGCCGTCCTCGGGGAGGCGGTCGAGGAAGATCCGTAGCCACAGCTCCTCGTCCTCGGACAACGTGGCCAGGCGCTCGGCGGCGGGGGTCTCGCGCACTGTGGTGCGCTCGTCGGCGGGCACGTGCTCGGCCGTCCACTGCATGGCCTTGGACAGTCGCGGCTCGAGGTCGGCGACCGACTCGTGCGGGAAGCCGGACGACTCGATGATCCGCGAGATGAGCTCGGCCGAGCCCGCGGTCACGTCGGCGACCGAGGACAGCGTGCGGAACGGCACCGGGACGGCCGGGGAGGGCAGTCGGCCGGCGGACGCCGTCTCGGAGGCGCGGTGCCAGGCGAGGGTGGCCACGTCGGCCTTCGCGGGGTCGGCGGCCTTGCGGCCGAGCGCGTCCCACTCGTCGTAGAGGCGCACGACGGCCGGGCCGAAGTCGATGTCGAAGGCCTGGGTCGGGGCGCGGCGGACGTAGAGCCAGCGCAGCATCGGCGCCTCGAGGATGCGCAGTGCGTCCGTCGCGGTCGGGACGCCGCCGGCCGACGACGACATCTTCTGCACGCCGGCGAACCCGACGAAGGCGTAGATCACGCGGGCGGGCGCGCGCCAGTCGAAGATCGAGGGCGCGATCTCGGTGCCGACGGTGTAGGACGACCCGGGCGTCATGTGGTCGCGACCGGCCGGCTCGAAGTTGACCTTCTCGTAGGCCCAGCGCATCGGCCAGTCGACCTTCCACACGAGCTTGCCGTCGTTGTCGCTCGACAGGTCGGTGGTGCCGTCGTGGCCGCAGGACGAGCAGGTGTAGGACAGGGTCGTGGTGGCCTCGTCGTACGCCGTCGTGGTGACGGTGTCGCGCCCGCACTCGCGGCAGTAGGGCCGATAGGGGAAGCGGGCGATCGCGTCGGCCGAGGAGGCCGCGGCCGGGTCGCCCTCCTCGTCGTCCTCGTTGGCGACCGAGTCCGCGAGGTCGGCGGCCTCCTGCGCGGAGGCGTCCTCGCCGGCGCTCACCTTCTTGGTGCGGTGCTTGGCGAGCACCGCCTCGATCTCGTCGCGGCGCGCCACGGCCTCGAGGACCTGCTGGCGGTAGGCACCGGAGGTGTACATCTCGGTCTGGGAGATCTCCTCCATCTCCACGCCGAGCTCGCGCAACGCGTCCTGCAGGGGAGCCTTGAAGTGCTCGGCCCAGCTCGGGTGGCACTCCCACGGGTCGGGCACCGCGGTGAGGGGGCGCCCGATGTGGTCGGCCCACTCCGCCGGCACCCCGGCGGGGACCTTGCGGAAGCGGTCGAAGTCGTCCCACGAGTGGAGGTGGCGCACCGGCACGCCGCGTCGGCGCAGCTCCTCGGCCACGAAGTGGGGGGTGATGAACTCCCGCAGGTTGCCCAGGTGGATCGGACCGCTCGGCGAGGCGCCCGAGGCGACCGTCACCGGGTTGCCCTCGCCGGCGTGGCGTACGGCGTCGTCCGCCGCGCGCGTCACCCAGTCGACCGGCTCACCCTGTCCCTGTCGTCCACCTCGTGCCATGGCGCCAAGGCTATCGGTGGACATGGGAAGCGCCGGAGCCCTCCCCCGAGGCGACTCCGGCGCTGTGCTCCCGAGGAGCAGACCTGGTCGCACACCCCCGCACGCGACTGGTCGTCTCATTATGGAGTGGCCGGTCGCTGCCACGTGGGTCGCGAGTGCCGCTGGCACTAAACTGCCAGCATGGCCGGCGACCCCTCTTCCGTGCTCGCGGCGCTCGGGCTCTCCCGAGACGCCGAGCAGCTCTACTTCCGCCTCGTCCCGGCCTCGGGCCACACGCTCGTCGGCGTCGCCCGGCTGGTGCAGGAGCGGCCCGAGGGCCTGCTGCGTGCGCTCGCTCCGCTGCAGGAGCGCGGGCTCGTGGCCCTCGACGGCGAGCGGCTCGTCGTACCCCCTCTCGCCGAGGTCCTGTCCGACCTGGTGCGCAAGGAGTCGCAGCAGGCCGCGACCTCCGCTGCCCGGCTGGGCGAGCTGGCGCGCGCGGTGCCGCACCTGGTCGCCGCCGCCACCCGGCCCGACGAGGGCGACCTCACCGAGATCCGCCCCCTCGACGGGGAGCTGAGCTCGGGCGGCAACCCGCTCGACCTGTTGCACCTGATGCTCCGCACCAGCCGCGGCGACATGCTGTGGCTGCGGCCCGACGCCTGGGCGATGCCGCGCGAGTCGCGGGTGAGCAGCGTGCTCGCCGAGGCGATGGCGACGGGACGCCGCTCGCGGGCGATCTACCCCGTCCGGGCCCTCACCGAGGCGCCGGACGCGCTGCGCACGCGCGCCCAGCTCGGCGAGCAGGTGCGGGTGATGTCGGAGGTGCCGACCAGGATGTTCATCCTCGGTGATGCGCACGCGGTGCTCCCCGAGCCGTTGGGCTTCGCCGACGAGCCGCGTGTGCACGTGCGGCAGCGCTCGGTGGTCTCGGCGCTCACGCTCTGGTTCGAGCTGCTGTGGTCGCGCGCCGCACCCGTCCCCGAGCTGGAGTCGGGCCAGGGCAGCCCCGACGAGCGCCAGTTCCTCCTCGAGCAGCTGATGGCGGGCGTCACCGACGAGGTGATCGCCCGCAAGCTCGGGATCGGCCTGCGCACGGTGCGCCGTCGGATCTCGGCCCTGATGACCGAGCTCGGCGTCGACACGCGCTTCCAGGCAGGCGTGGAGGCCGTGCGCCGCGGCTGGCTCTGAGCCGCGCCGGCAGCCTCAGGCAGGCAGGATGAGGCGGTACGCCGCCGGCTCGAGGCGCCAGCTGCGGCTGCGCTCGGGCCCGGACATCTCCCCGTCCGCGGACAGCCAGAACTCGTCGCCGCTCACCTTCACCGACCTGCCGCGCAGCATGACGACGTCGTCGCGCTCGTCGTGGTCGCCCGTGCGCAGGCGCGCGACGTAGCCGAGCTTGGCCAGCGGCTCGACGGCCCGGCTGATCATCACGTCGAGACACCCGTCCTCGGTGTCGGCCTCGGGGTTGAGCTCGGTGCCGCCGCCGACGTTGCCGCCGTTGCCGATGGCCACCATCAGCACCGGCCGGTTGACGTCGTTGACGACCTCGCCGTCGATCTCGATGCGCAACCGCCAGCTCGGCGGGTGGAAGGCCGACAGCAGCGCCCCGATGGGGTAGCCGAGCTTGCCCAGGTTGACCTTGCCCACGCCGACCGCGCCGAGGCGCGTCTTCCACTTGTGGCCCTTGCGGCTTGCCTGGGCGCCCACACCGACGTGGACGTTGTTGACCACGATGCTGCCGGTCTCGTCGACCAGGAGGTCGACCGGACGCGCCTCGCCGGTCAGCACCAGGCGGGCGGCGTCCTCGAGGTCGAGCGGGATGTCGTTGCCGCGGGCGAAGTCGTTGCCGGTGCCCATCGGCAGCAGCGCCAGGGTCGCGCCCTCCAGCTCGTGGCGCTTGTACAGCGCCGTCACCACCGCGTGCATGCTGCCGTCGCCGCCGGCGACCACGATCGTGCGGCCGCCCGCGCGGTGCAGCACGCCGTCGAGCTCGCCCGGGTTGGAGGTCTTGGCGACCTCGACGGAGGCGTCCTCGCGCAGGATGGCGAGGGCCACGGCCAGGCGCTCCTCGTCAGAGGTCCCGGCATCGGTGTTGGTGATGACGAGGAGTGAGCGCACGAGGCGGACACTAGTCCACGGTGCGATAGCGTGGCTCCGCAAGAGCCCCGATGCCTTGTGCCGGGGCTGTTCTCATTTCTGCCGAAGACAGAGGAGGGCTGAGATGCCCGCAATCGTCGTGCTCGGCGCCCAGTGGGGCGACGAGGGCAAGGGCAAGGCCACCGACCTGCTCGCCACCACCGACCCGATCGACTTCGTGGTCCGCACCAGCGGCGGCCACAACGCCGGCCACACCATCGTGATCAACGGTGAGAAGTACGCCACCCACCTGCTGCCCAGCGGCATCCTGACGCCGGGAGCCACCTCGGTGATCGCCGGTGGCGTGGTCGTCTCGCCGGAGGCGCTGTTCCGCGAGCTCGACGGCCTCGTCGCACGCGGTGTGGAGGTCGCCGACCTCAAGGTGAGCGCCAACGCCCACGTCATCGCCAGCTACCACGCGACGATCGACAAGGTGACCGAGCGCTTCCTCGGCAAGAACCAGATCGGCACCACCGGGCGCGGCATCGGTCCCGCCTACGCCGACAAGATCAACCGGGTCGGCGTACGCATCGCGGACCTCTTCGACGAGAAGATCCTGACCCAGAAGGTGGAGGCCGCACTCGACGTGCGCAACCACCTGCTGACGAAGGTCTACAACCGTCGCGCCATCGAGGTCGACGTCGTCGTCGAGGAGCTGCTGTCCTACGCCGAGCGGCTGCAGCCGATGGTGTGCGACACCTCGCTCCTGCTCAACCAGGCGCTCGACGCCGGCCAGACGGTGCTCTTCGAGGGCGCCCAGGCCACCATGCTCGACGTCGACCACGGCACCTATCCGTTCGTCACGTCCTCCAACCCCGTCGCGGGTGGCGTCTGCGTCGGCGCGGGCGTCGGGCCGACCCGCATCGACCGCGTCATCGGGGTCATCAAGGCCTACACGACGCGGGTGGGGGCCGGTCCCTTCCCGACCGAGCTCTTCGACGAGGACGGCGTCCAGCTCCAGAAGCTCGGCGGCGAGATCGGCGTCTCGACCGGGCGCACCCGCCGGTGCGGCTGGTACGACGCGGTCGTCGCGCGCTACGCCAGCCGGGTCAACGGCCTCACCGAGTTCTTCCTGACCAAGCTCGACATCCTCGGCGCCTGGGACCGGATCCCGGTCTGCGTGGCCTACGAGATCGACGGCCGGCGGGTCGACGAGATGCCGATGACGCAGACCGAGTTCCACCACGCGAAGCCGGTCTACGAGTACTTCGACGGCTGGAAGAGCGACATCTCCGGGTGCCGCAGCTTCGAGGACCTCCCTGCCAACGCGCAGGCCTATGTCCGGGCGCTCGAGGAGATCTCCGGCGCGAAGATCTGGGGCGTCGGCGTCGGCCCCGGTCGGGAGCAGACCGTGGTGGTGCACGGGTGAGGGTCCTCGTCGTCGGCACCGGCGGACGCGAGCACGCCCTGGCCCTGGCCCTGTCGCACGACCCGGCGGTGACCGAGGTGCACGCGGCGCCCGGCAACCCGGGCATCGGCGAGGTCGCCACGCTCCACCCGGTCGACCTGATGGACGGCGCCGCCGTCGCCTCGCTCGCGACGTCGATCGGCGCTGACCTGGTGGTCGTCGGCCCGGAGGCCCCGCTGGTCGCGGGCGTCGCCGACGACGTACGCGGCGCCGGCATCGCCGTCTTCGGTCCGTCCCGCGCCGCGGCCCTGCTGGAGGGGTCGAAGACCTTCTCCAAGGAGGTCATGGCGACCGCGGGCGTGCCGACCGCGGGCTCGCGCACGTGCACCACGGCCGAGGAGGTCGCCGCGGCGCTGGACGCCTTCGGTGCGCCGTACGTCGTGAAGGACGACGCGCTCGCTGCGGGCAAGGGCGTGGCGGTCACCGCCGACCGCGCCGAGGCGCTCGCCCACGCGGCCGGCTGCGAGCGAGTCGTGGTCGAGGAGTTCCTCGACGGTCCCGAGTTCTCGCTCTTCGTCGTCTGCGACGGCACCGTCGGCCGCCCGCTGCTTCCGGCGCAGGACTTCAAGCGCATCTTCGACGGCGGCCGGGGCCCCAACACGGGCGGCATGGGGTCCTACGCCCCGCTGGCGTGGCTGCCCGAGGGCATCGTCGACACCGTGATGGCCGAGGTCGTCGCGCCGACGCTCGCCGAGATGCAGCAGCGCGGCGCCCCCTTCGTGGGTTGCCTCTACGTCGGGCTCGCGCTGACCGGCTCGGGTCCGAAGGTCATCGAGTTCAACTGCCGCTTCGGCGACCCCGACATCCAGCCCGTGCTCGCGCTGCTGACCTCGCCGTTCGGGACGCTGCTGCGCGCTGCGGCCGACGGCGACCTGTCGACGGCGCCCGCGCCGACCTTCGCCGACGGCGCCGCGGTGTCGGTCGTCATGGCCAGCGCGGGCTACCCCGAGGGCTCGAGCACCGGCGACGTGATCGTCGGCACCGAGACCCTGGCCGTCGAGACCGACGTCGACGTGATCCACGCCGGCACGGCACGCACCGACGCCGGGCTGGTGACCGCCGGCGGCCGGGTGCTCGCGGTGCGCGCGACCGGCTCGGACGTCGCCGACGCCCGCGCGAAGGCGTACGAAGGCATCTCCTCGATCAGCTTCCCGGGCGCCCAGTGGCGCCGCGACATCGCTGCGGAGCCGCTCGGTGTCGTCGAGGGTGCTGCGTCCCGTGGCTGAGCCGTACGCCGCCGGCTCCGCGCTCCGGGTCCGCGAGGTGCTGCACGGCGCGGAGTGGGCGTCGTGGGACGAGCGGGTGGTCAGCGACGACGGGATCCTGGTGACCGTCCAGGCCGACGGCACCCCGATGTCGTTCCCCGAGCACCCCGTCCCGCACCCGTGGAGGCACCTCGACGCGTGGCAGGGCACCACGGTGCTGAAGATGCGGCGCGAGGGCGACTGGTACTCGGTGTGGCGGTTCTTCGACCCCGACGGCGCCTTCGTCGGCTGGTACGTCAACTTCGAGACGCCCGTGGTGCGCACCGACGACGGCATCGAGGTCAACGACCTCCAGCTCGACATCGTCATCGCGCCCGACGGCAGCTGGCAGTGGAAGGACGTGCAGGACCTCGCCCCCTCCCTGGCGTCCGGGCGGATCACCCGGGACGAGCTGCTCGCGGTCCTCGCCGAGGCCGACGTCGTCGCCGGCCTGCTCGACCGGGACGAGCGCTGGTGGGCACCGTGGGACGGCTGGACGCCGCAGGGTGGGATGATCTGAGCCGTGAGCGTCCCCAACGTCCTGGCCACCCGCTACGCCGGAGCCGACCTCGCCGAGATCTGGTCGCCCGAGCACAAGATCGTCCTCGAGCGGCAGCTCTGGATCGCGGTGCTGAAGGCCCAGCGCGACCTCGGCATCGACGTGCCCGACGGTGTGGTCGAGGCCTACGAGTCGGTCGTCGACAAGGTCGACCTCGACTCCATCGCCGCGCGCGAGCGGATCACCCGTCACGACGTGAAGGCCCGCATCGAGGAGTTCTCCGCGCTGGCGGGGCACGAGCACATCCACAAGGGCATGACGTCGCGCGACCTCACCGAGAACGTCGAGCAGCTGCAGGTGCGCCGCTCGCTCGAGGTGGTGCGCGACCGCGCCGTGGCCGCGCTGGTCCGCCTCGGCCGGCTCGCCGCCGAGCACGAGGCCACCGTCATGGCGGGGCGCTCGCACAACGTCGCCGCGCAGGCCACCACGCTCGGCAAGCGCTTCGCGAGCGTCGCCGACGAGATGCTCATCGGCGTGCAGCGGATCGAGGAGCTGCTCGCGCGCTACCCCCTGCGCGGCATCAAGGGCCCGATGGGCACCTCGCAGGACATGCTCGACCTGCTCGACGGCGACGCCGACAAGCTCGACGACCTCGAGCAGCGGGTCGCCGCGCACCTGGGCTTCGAGCAGACGCTGACCAGTGTCGGCCAGGTCTACCCGCGATCGCTCGACTTCGACGTCGTCGCCGCGCTGGTGCAGCTCGTCAGCGGTCCGTCCAACCTCGCGACCACCGTGCGGCTGATGGCCGGCCACGAGCTGGTCACCGAGGGCTTCAAGGAGGGCCAGGTCGGCTCGTCGGCGATGCCCCACAAGATGAACACCCGCTCGTGCGAGCGGGTCAACGGCCTCGCGGTGATCCTGCGCGGCCACCTGTCGATGGTCAGCGAGCTCGCCGGTGACCAGTGGAACGAGGGCGACGTCTCCTGCTCGGTCGTGCGCCGCGTCGCGCTGCCCGACGCCTTCTTCGCCACCGACGGGCTCTTCCAGACCTTCCTCACCGTGCTCGACGAGTTCGGCGCCTTCCCGGCCGTGATCCAGCGCGAGCTGGACCGTTACCTGCCCTTCCTCACCACGACCAAGGTGCTGATGGCCGCGGTCCGCAACGGGGTCGGCCGCGAGGCCGCCCACGAGGCGATCAAGGAGGCGGCCGTCGGCACGGCGCTGGCGATGCGCGCGGGGCAGGCCGACAACGACGTGTTCGCCAAGCTCGCCGCCGACGAGCGGCTGGGGCTGACCCGCGAGCAGATCGAGGCGCTCGTCGCCGACCCGATCGAGTTCACCGGGGCTGCCGTGGCCCAGACCCGTGCGGTCGTCGCCCGGGTCGAGGCGCTCGCGGCACGCCACCCCGGCGCAGCGGCGTACGTGCCGGGCGCCATCCTCTGACTGCCGACCCGCCCAGCCGAGGTTGTCAGGCTCTCCTGCGGGTTGTCAGGTCGTGCATGCCCTGACAACCTCGGGGATCCCCGGTCAGCCGGGGATCCCGAACAGCGGCGGCGGCGACCACCCTCAGTCCCCGCGCCGCCAGGACCGTACGGCGGCGGCGAAGGCCGCGGACAGCACCACGAGCGCCGCGAGGAGCGCCGAGCGGGCGGCCACCGGTGCGGACGCGACGGCGTCGACCGCGAGGTAGACCGTCATCAGCAGCGCCGCGCCGAGCGCGGACCCGATCCGCTGGCCGGTCTGCAGCGCGCCGCCGGCGGCGCCGCCCATCCGCGGCGGGACCTCGGCGAGGGTGAGGGTGAAGTTGGGGGAGATCACGCCGCCGCCCCCGACACCGGCGAGGAACATCGCCGGCGCGAGCGTCCACCACAGCCGGTCGGTCGGCTGGGTGACGAGCAGGGCGGCGAGGGCGGTGCCCGTCACCATCACGCCGAGCGCGACCAGCGTGACGCGGCGCCCGATCCGACCCACGAGCCTGCCCGCCAGCGGTGAGGTGGTCGCCGCGCCCACCGCGAACGGCGTCATCAGCAGCGCCGCGCCGAGCGGGGAGAAGCCCTCGCCCTCCTGCAGGTGCACCGACAGCACGAGGAAGATCCCGGTGAAGCCGGTGAAGTAGAGGGTGCCGACCAGCAGCCCGTTGGCGTAGCCCGGCAGTCCGCGCAGCAGCGAGACGTCGAGCAGCGGCGGTCGCTCCCGGCGTACGGCCTCGCGCTCCCACCGCACGAACGCCCACGCCAGCACCGGGAAGGCGAGCAGCCCCAGCAGCGGCAGGCTGGCACCGCCCTCGAGGCTGATCAGCGGGTAGAGGACCGACAGCACCGCGAGCCCCAGCAGCAGTGCGCCCACGAGGTCCACGCGCGGGTCCTTCTCGGCCGCGGCGCCGGCGTCGTTGTCGGGCACGAGGCGGCGGATCAGCACCAGGGCCACCAGGCCGATCGGGACGTTGATGAGGAAGAGCGAGCGCCAGCCGTTCTCCTCCCCGAGCAGGGCGATCAGCGCCCCGCCGATCAGGGGGCCGGCGGCCGAGGCGACGGCCACCGTGAAGCCGAACATCCCGAAAGCGCGTCCGCGCTCCTCCCCGCGGAAGAGCTGCTGGATCAGGCCGGAGTTCTGGGGCGTCAGCAGCCCCGCGCTGGCGCCCTGGACGAGCCGGGCGACGACGATCGCCGCCGCGTTGGGGGCCAGCCCGACCGCGAGGCTGGAGAGGATGAAGCCGAGCAGCCCGATCGTCATCATCCGGCGCCGGCCGTGCGCGTCGCCGAGGCGACCGCCCGCGACCAGCGTCATGCCGAAGGCGAGCGCGTAGCCCGAGACCACCCACTGGATGGTGGCGGCGCTGGTGTCGAGGCCGGCGCGGATCGAGGGGACCGCGACGTTGACGATCGTGACGTCGAGCAGCGACATGAAGCCGACGACGAGCGACACCGCGAGCACCCGCCAGCGCCGCGGGTCCGGCTCGTACGCCGTCTCGCCGGCCGTCCCGTCGCGCGCGGTGCGCTGCTGCTCGTCCTGGCTCACGGCCGCCAGCCTTGCACCCGCCCCCACGCGTCGGGGCAGGATGTCTCTCGTGAAGGCAGTGCAGGCGCGGGTCACCGGCCGGGTGCAGGGCGTGTCGTTCCGGTGGTCCGCGCAGGAACAGGCGCAGCGGCTCGGCGTGGTCGGCTGGGTCCGCAACGAGCCGGACGGTTCGGTGCTGCTGCACGCCGAGGGCGACGCCGACGCCGTCGACGCGCTCGTCGCGTGGTGCCGCACCGGACCGTCGATGGCGAAGGTCGGCGACGTGGCGGTGCGCGAGGCGGCGCCGTCGGGCGCGACCTCCTTCGAGGTCGGCTACTGACCGTCAGGTCCGACGTGGCCGGGATCTCGTCGTCGCCAGCTTCTCCCCGCGCCGCGCCGCGCCCGACACTGGAGCCCATGAGCGCGCCCGTCACCGTGTCCGTCACCCGTCACGTCGACCCCTCGCACACCACCCAGATGCTCGCCTGGATGCAGGCGGGCACGTCGATGGCGGAGAAGTTCGACGGGTTCCTCGGCTCGGGCTGGGTCCGGCCGAGCACGGACTCGGCCGACTGGCACATGCTCTACCGCTTCGCCGACGCCGAGGCGCTGGCCGCCTGGGAGGCCTCCCCGCAGCGCGCGTGGTGGCTCGAGGCGGCTGCCGGCGACGTCGAGGAGTCGCGCCGTGAGCGGCGTACAGGCATCGAGGGGTGGTTCGACGAGCCGGCGTCGGCCGAGCTGCTGAGCGCCGCCCCGACGGCGCCGCCGCGGTGGAAGCAGATGATCGCCATCTACCTGGTCTTCCTCCCGCTGAGCCTGGCCGCCAACGCCGTGGCGTCGCAGACCATCGCCGACTGGGCCCTGGTGGCGCGCGTCGTCCTGGTCACCACGGTGATGACCCCGCTGATGACCTACGTCTTCCTGCCGTGGATCACGCGCCGGATGGCGGGGTGGCTGCACCGCTGACCAGCGCTAGTCTCGGTCGCGTGGCCGACCTGAAGATCCCCGAAGCCCCTGCGATCGTGGGCACGACCCACGTCCACTCCGGAAAGGTGCGCGACCTCTACCGCATCGACGCCGGCGAGCACGCAGGCAAGCTGCTCATGGTCGCCAGCGACCGCATCTCGGCCTACGACTTCGTCCTCGACTCCACGATCCCCGACAAGGGCGAGATCCTCACGCGGATGTCGCTGTGGTGGTTCGACCAGCTCGCCGGGCTCGTCGGCAACCACGTCGTGTCGACCGACGTCCCCGCCTCCGTCGCCGGGCGCGCGGTGGTCTGCGAGGAGCTCGACATGTTCCCGGTCGAGTGCGTGGCACGCGGCTACCTCACCGGCTCGGGCCTGCTCGACTACCACCGCACCGGCGCCGTCTGCGGCATCGCGCTGCCCGCCGGGCTCCAGGACGGCAGCCGGCTCCCGGAGCCGATCTTCACCCCGGCGACCAAGGCCGAGCTCGGCGACCACGACGAGAACGTCGACTACGAGTCCGTGGTCGAGACCGTCGGCGACGACGCGGCCGCGGAGCTGCGGATGCTGACCATGGAGGTCTACGGCAGGGCGCACGCCCAGGCGCTCGAGCGCGGCATCATCCTGGCCGACACCAAGCTGGAGTTCGGCCGGCGTCCGGACGGGACGACGATCCTCGCCGACGAGGTCCTCACCCCCGACAGCTCGCGCTTCTGGCCGGCGGCCGACTGGCAGCCGGGCCGCGCGCAAGAGTCGTACGACAAGCAGATCGTGCGCGACTGGCTCACCAACGAGTCCGGCTGGGACCGCTCGTCGGGCGAGGCGCCGCCGCCCCTGCCCGAGGCGGTCGTCGAGCGGACCCGGGCGAGGTACGTCGAGGCGTACGAGCTGCTGACCGGGGAGTCGTTCTGAGCACCCGGGCGATCTCCGCCACCGTCGAGCTCCCGGTGACGGCGGAGGCGGCCTTCCGCTACCTCTGCGACCCGCGCAACCGGCCGGAGTGGCAGTCTTCCCTGCGCTCGGTCGAGGTGCCCGCGGACGAGGAGCCTCATCTCGGCCAGGCGTGGCGCGAGACCACGTCGGTCGGCGTACGCCCCCACATGGAGACCACCGAGCTCGTGCCGTTCCGGGTCTGGACCGAGCGCGGGACCTGGCGCGGGGTGAGCGCCACGCTCTCGCTGCACTTCACCGACGTGACCGGCGGCTGCCGGGTGCAGGCGGACGGCACGGTCGAGGGGCGCGGGCCCTGGGCGGTCGCCGCAGTCGCTGCCGGGCTGCTGGGGTCGGCCGCGATCGCCGCCGACCTGCGCAAGGCAGGACGGATCATCGCCCGCAGGCGAGACGACGGGTGACGGCCGTCACGACCGCTGAGTAGGTTGGCCGCATGTCGAACCTCTCCTCGCTGCTCGAAGGCTCTGCCCAGGCCCACCCGGACCGTACGGCGGTCGTGCTGGGCGACACGCGACTCACCTACGCCCAGGTGGACGGCGCCGCCAACCAGGTGGCCAACCTGCTGGTCTCGCGCGGCATCGAGCCGGGCGACAAGGTGGCGCTGAGCTGCCCGAACCTGCCCTACTTCCCGATCGTCTACTACGGCATCCTCAAGGCCGGGGCGACCGTCGTGCCGCTCAACGTGCTGCTCAAGGGCCGTGAGGTGGCCTACCACCTCGACGACAGCGACGCGCAGGCCTACTTCTGCTTCCAGGGCACGCCTGACCTGGCGATCGGCGCCGAGGGCCACGCGGGCTTCGAGCAGGCCGAGGGCTGCGAGCACTTCTTCATGATCACCGCCGACCCGTCCGCCGAGTCCCCGGTCGAGGGCACCGAGACGCTGGGCCAGGCCCTCCAGGGCCAGGCTCCGACCTTTGACACCCGCGAGGTCGGCGAGGACGACACGGCCGTCATCCTCTACACCTCGGGCACCACCGGCCAGCCCAAGGGCGCCGAGCTGATGCACCGCAACATGATCTCCAACGCGCTCGCGGGCGCGTCGATCTTCGGTGCCGACGCCGCCCACCCCGACACGCTGCTGTGCGTGCTGCCGCTCTTCCACTCCTTCGGCCAGACGGTGATCATGAACGCCGGCTTCGCCTTCGGCGGCACCGTCGTGCTGCTGCCGCGCTTCGAGGCCGGCCCCGCGCTGGCGCTGATGGACAAGGAGGACGTCACCTTCTTCGCGGGCGTCCCGACGATGTACTGGGGACTGCTCGGCGCTCTCGACGACTCTGGTGTCGACGTCAAGAAGCTCGCCGACACCCTCCGCGTCGCCGCCGCCGGCGGGTCCGCGCTGCCGGTCGAGGTGCACAAGGAGTTCGAGCGCCGCTTCGGCGTGACCATCCTCGAGGGCTACGGCCTCTCCGAGACCTCTCCCGTGGCCAGCTTCTCCGTGTGGGGCGAGCCGGCCCGCGTCGGCTCGATCGGCAAGCCGATCACGGGTGTCGAGATGAAGCTCATCAACCCCGAGCCGGGCGTCCGCGAGGACCTCCAGGACGTCGAGGACGCGGTCGGCGAGATCGCGATCAAGGGCCCCAACATCATGAAGGGCTACTACGGCCGCCCGGACGCGACCGCCGAGGCGATCGTCGACGGCTGGTTCCGCTCCGGTGATCTGGGACGCAAGGACGCCGATGGCTGGTACTACATCGTCGACCGGTCCAAGGACATGATCATCCGCGGCGGCTTCAACGTCTACCCGCGCGAGATCGAGGAGGTCCTGCTGACGCACCCCGACGTGTCGCTGGCTGCCGTCATCGGCGTGCCCCACGACAGCCACGGCGAGGAGGTCAAGGCCGTCGTGATCCGCAAGGACGGCGCCACGGTCACCGAGGACGAGCTCGTCGCCTGGGGCAAGGAGCAGATGGCGGCCTACAAGTACCCGCGCATCGTGCAGTTCGTCGACCAGATGCCCATGACCGCGACGGGCAAGATCCTCAAGCGCGAGCTCACCTGATGCGCGCCCTCGGGATCGCACTGGGCGCGCTGATGGTGGTGATGGGCGCGATCTGGACCTTCCAGGGCCTCGGCTACATCGAGGGCAGCGCGATGACCGACCAGACGATCTGGGCCACCCTCGGCCCGGTGCTCGCCGGCTTCGGCGTGGCGCTAGTCATCGTGGCGGCGCGCCGGCGCGAGTGACGTACGCCGTCACCTGACGTCCTGGTCATCCACAGGTGGGCCGACCCGGTGTCAGAGCCGCACGCCCGGGCATCAGACCGGTGTGGACAACGACTGGCATCCCTGCTGCCTGCCCCCGACGGGGCTGGTCGCACCCGTACGCCGTCGCGCCGAAGGCGGTGCGGGCCCGACGCCCGGTGTCCTGCGCGGTCCCGCCTGGTTGCAGGTGGCCCGTGGCTGGCACGTGCCGGCGGGGAGCGTCGGTGGCAGGTCGGTGCCTTCGTGCCCGCGCACGCGCTGGTCGTCCCGGACGAGGAGGAGGCCGCGCGCGAGCAGATCATGCTGGAGCACTACGCAGCACTCGAGAGACGGGAGCTCGGGGAACCGTCGGGTCGTTCATGAGCCTGACGGGCGACTCAATCGTTCCCCAGCGGCCGGATCCCCAGCCGCTCCTGCAGCGCCATCGCGTCGAAGGGCGCGTGCACCTTGGCGTCGTTGTCGAAGTAGACGAACACGTCGAGCCCGTCGGCCTCCCAGGCCCGCACCTTCTCGGCCCAGCGGTCGAGGGCGGCGGGGGAGTAGCCGCTGGCGTAGAGCGCGGTGTCGCCGTGGAGCCTGACGTAGGCCACGTCGCTGGTCACCTCGTCGAACATCGGCCAGGTGCCTGCGGAGTCGGCCACGACCATCCCGATCCCGTGCGCGCGCAGGAGCTCGCAGAACTCTGGCGTGCGGAAGGACGGGTGCCGCACCTCGAGCACGTGCCGCAGCGGCCGGTCGACCGGCGCCGCGGTGTCGGCCGGCTCCTTGAGCTTCGAGGCGTCGTGGTGCGCAGCGGCGTACGCCGACGCGGCGGAGGTGGTGCGCGGCAGCAGGTCGAAGAACGCCGCGAGGCGGTCGGGGTGGAAGCCGAGGTTCGGCGGCAGCTGCCACAGGAGCGGGCCCAGCCGGTCGCCCAGCGACAGCACGCCGGAGGCGAGGAAGGTGCCGAGCGGCGCCTCGACGTCGACCAGCTTCTTCATGTGCGTCACGAACCGCGGGCCCTCCACCCCGAAGACGAAGTCCTCGGGCACCTCAGCCGCCCACGCCCGCCAGCTCGACGGCCGTTGGAGCGAGTAGAACGACCCGTTCACCTCGACGGTCGTGAGCAGCCCGGCCACGTGGGCCAGCTCGCGACGTTGCAGCAGCCCGGGTGGGTAGAACTGTCCGCGCCAGCCGGCGTACCGCCAGCCGGAGATGCCGATCCTCGCCATGGCGACCTCCTCGCGCATCGTCGGGCTCCGCCGTGGGCGTACCCCCGTCCGTCCACCGTCATGCCCGCCCGGCGCGTCCGCGCGGCGGCTCACTAGAATCGGCAGTGCCCGCCTCCATCTGTCACCCAGCTGTCATCCAGGAGCACCCCGTGGCCCGAGTCGTCGTCGACGTCATGCCCAAGCCCGAGATCCTCGACCCCCAGGGCAAGGCGGTGCTCGGTGCGCTGCCGCGCCTCGGCTTCGATCTCGTCACCGACGTCCGCCAGGGCAAGCGGTTCGAGCTCCAGGTCGACGGCGAGATCACCGACGCGGTGCTCGCCGAGATCGACAAGGTCGCCGAGACGCTGCTGTCCAACCCGGTGATCGAGGACTACGAGGTCCACGTCGAGGACCACTCCGTGTCCGAGGTGGCGCACGAGGCCGGTCGCGCATGAAGGTCGGCGTCGTCACCTTCCCCGGCTCGCTCGACGACGTCGACGCGCGCCGCGCGGTCTCCATCGGCGGCAACGAGGCGGTCACGCTGTGGCACGGCGACGAGGACCTCAAGGGCGTCGACGCCGTCGTCCTGCCGGGCGGCTTCTCCTACGGCGACTACCTCCGCTGCGGTGCGATCTCCCGCTTCGCCCCGGTGATGACCTCGGTCATCGAGGCCGCCGGCGCGGGCCTGCCCGTCCTCGGCATCTGCAACGGCTTCCAGATCCTCTGCGAGTCCCACCTGCTCCCCGGTGCGCTCATCCGCAACGACCACCGCAAGTTCGTGTGCCGTGACCAGCGCCTGCGCATCGAGCGCGTCGACACCCCGTGGACGTCGGCGTACGCCGCCGGGGCCGAGGTCACGATCGTGCTCAAGAACGGCGAGGGCGGCTTCGTCGCCGACGAGCCCACCCTCGACCGGCTGGAGGGGGAGGGCCTCGTCGTGGCGCGCTACCTCGACGACAACCCCAACGGCTCGCTGCGCGACATCGCCGGCATCTCCAACGAGCGCGGCAACGTCGTCGGCCTGATGCCGCACCCCGAGCACGCGGTCGAGGACCTCACCGGCCCCGGCACCGACGGGCTCGGGTTCTTCACCTCGCTCGTCGAGCGCACCTTCGCATGAGCACCCCGCACCGCCTCTTCCGCACCGCCGCCTTCGCCGAGGCCGTCACCTGGGCGCTGCTGCTGACGGGGATGTTCCTGAAGTACGTCACCGAGACCACCGAGCTCGGCGTCCAGGTCTTCGGCATGGTCCACGGCGTCGTCTTCGTCGCCTACTGCCTGGCCGCCGTGCTCGTCGCGGTCGACCAGAGGTGGTCGCTGGGTCGCCTGGCGCTGGGGCTGGTGGCCGCGGTGCCGCCGTTCGCCACGATCCCCTTCGAGAGGTACGCCGAGCGCACGGGGCTCCTCGGCCAGCACTGGCGGCTGCGGAGCGAGCACCCGGCCGGTCCGGTCGAGCGGGTCACGGCGTGGCTGCTGCGCCGCCCGGCGCAGGGCCTGCTCGTCGGTCTGGTGGCAGTCGCCGGTCTCACCGGCGTGGCGCTGGTCCTCGGCCCGCCCGCCTGAGCGGTTTCAGCGACCCTGCTGCAGCTTGTTCCAGGTCTGGCGGGTCGCGACGCCCGAGACGGGGATGCGCAGGCGCCGCTGGTAGGCCCGCAGGGCCGCCTCGGTCTTGGCGTCGACGACGCCGCTGGCCCGGAAGCGTCCGGCCCCGGCGGCGTTGAGCGCGCGCTGCAGGCGGTGGACCGACTCGCCGACCGAGCCGCGCTTGACCGTCGTACGCGCACCGGCGGCGAGCAGGGCGGTCCAGTGCCGCTTCTCGAAGGTGTCGGTGGGGGTGAACTTCCGCTTCGCCTGCCAGGCGCGCGCCGCCGCGACGGTCGCTGCGTCGTAGGAGCCGTTGACCGGCCCGGCGTAGGTGCCCTGCTCGGTGAGCAGGCACTGGAGCACCTTGACCCGCGTCGGCTGGGCCGCCGACGGGGTGAGGGTCGGGTACTTCCAGAACCCCAGACGGGTGCCGGGGCAGCGGCCCTCGGGCACGGGCTGGGAGCCGGCGCCGAGGTCGATGAAGTTGCTGTCGATGTTGATCGTGACGCCGCCCCACGTCTCGTTGTGGCCGCCGAGGTACTGCTTCATCCGGCCGCCGGGACGCCAGCCGTCCTCGGGGATGTAGGTCGTCGAGGTGTTGGCGACGCCGTCCCAGCGCGCGATCCAGATGCGGTCCGGCAGGGCGAACTGGCCCGGCCGCTCCGTGCGGGCGTCGTCGAGCATCTTGATGCCCGAGCTGGCGCTGGAGTAGAAGCCGGCGACGTAGCCGAGCGCCTTGATCCGGCTCACCCAGGCGCTGGTGAAGACGAGCGCCGACTCGCGGCAGTGGGTGTTGGTGAGGTCGAAGCCCTCGAGGTCGTACCAGATCGTGCTGCCCGCCCCGATGCCGTACGCCATCGCGTCGGCGGCGTTCTTGTCGGCCTCGGCCGCGCCCTGCTGGGCCGCCTTGGCGTAGCCGCCGGTAGGGGTGGCGCTGATCCGGAAGTCGTCGGCGTAGCGTGGGAACCGCGGCTGGCAGGAGGCCTGGGGGCCCAGGGCGATGGGCAGCAGCCGCCAGCCGCGCGCGACCTGGGTGGCGACCCAGGTGGGGCTGAGGTTGGGCTGGGTGCGGCAGGCGCGTGAGTCTCCGGAGATGTAGATGCCGACGGCGGAGAAGGGGGACTTCCTCCACCACGCGTTCATCGCCTTCTGCGTCGGCGCGACGCACTGGTCGAAGCCGTAGCCGGTGAAGTCACCGGGAGTGGCCAGCGCGACCTGGCGCTGCGAGGCCAGGCGGGGGGCCGGCTGGTCCGCGGCCCCGGCGGGCGCGAGGGTCGCCAGGGGTGCGGCGAGGACGAGCGTCGCGGCGGCGAGGAACGTACGGGGCAGGCGACGCATGGTGGCTCCGGCGGGTCGGGCGAGCGTGGTGGCGGAGGCCAGAGAACCACACCAGTCACACCTGTCACAGGGTTACGACCGAACTACAGAGGTGTAGTTCTCAGTGATCGCTGGTGGGCACCTCGTCGAAGAGGAAGTTGCCCTTGGCCTCCTCGGCCTCGATCAGCTCCTCGAAGGCCAGCGCGATGTCCTCCTTGTGCTCCTCGAACATCCGCGTGAGGTGGCCCTGCAGGAGCGAGCCGCGGGGGGACTCGCCGGAGAAGACCTGCTCCCAGGTGTCCTCGCCGTCCTTGATCTTGCCGACCAGCGTGCGCATGTCCTCACCGAGCTCGCCCGACTCGGCCTGCTCCTCGAGGGCCTGCTTCTCCTCCTCGGTGAGCAGGGGACGCGAGGTGAGCTCGTCCACGGTCGCGCGCAGGTCGGCGAGACCGGTGGTCAGGTCCTCGCGCGCCCCGGCGATGGCGGCCAGGATCTCGGCCTGGCTGCGCAGCTCCTCGCTCATGCCGTGACGGCGACGGGGCGCTGACCGATGGTGGGCGTGGCGACCGAGCGCGGGTCGCGCGTGACGCTGCTGGGGGCTCCGGCGAGGGTCGGCGCGGTGGCCGTGGAGACCGGCGCCCGGTCTCCGTCGAAGAAGTTCTTCACCGTCTCGATGAAGGCCTTGACCTGCTGGAGGACGTTGATGAGCTTCATGATCGCCTGGTAGGCCTTCATCACGACCTGGAAGGCCTGGAAGACCGCCTGCACGACGCGGGCCCAGCCGACGCCGGGGATGCTCATGGTCGCGAGCGCCGCCGAGACGGTCTGCACGGCCGACCTCACGCACTGCACGACCGCCAGCGCGGTCTGCCAGGCGTCGCGGCAGATCTGGACGACGGTCTGGCCCATCTGCACGAGCTGCGCGGCCTGGGTGTCGAGCGAGGCGACCCACGTGCCGATCTGCCCGATCGCGGCGTCCGCGGCGCCGCCCTGCCAGGTCTTCGAGATGGTCTGGCCGCCGCTCTGCAGGTTGGCCGCCACGCCCTTCATCGACGTGCCGAGGCCGCCGAAGCACGACCCCTGCATCGAGGCGCCGACCACGTCGCCGCCGATCTTCTCGGCGAGCTCGGCGCGGATGTCGAAGCCGGTCAGCATGCGCACCAGGTCGCACACGGTGTCGTAGGGGAAGCCGAAGCTGATCTGCGGCAGGCTCGTCTCGGTCGGTGCCGCGCGGCGGATCGTGGTCTCGGCGACGTCGAAGAAGCTGCTCGACCCGTCGCGGGCGTCGACGCCGTGCGCGTTGTGGCGGCGTACGACCCCGTCCTCGGTCAGCGTGAAGTCGCGGGCCGTGGCGCGCAGGGCCTCGGCGTGGTCGCGCATGCCCGTGCCGTTGTCCTCGAGCGACTGGTGCACCGACGGGAGCAGCGCGTTGTACGCGCCCATCATCGTCTCCAGGATCGGGCCGAAGTCGGTCTGCACGAGGCTGTGGCCGCCGTTGCGGGCGATCCCGGTGAGGTCGTCGCTCGCACGCTGGACCTGTGCGGACCAGGCGTCGAGCTCGGACAGGTCGACGGTCATCACGGCGTTCATCGCGGCTCCTGGAGGCGTTCCCTGAGGCGGTCCCGGGGGTGGGGTCCGTGCTGACCTGCTTCCCCGAACTCCCCGCGGCGAAACCGCGTCCACAGTGTTGTTTGCCCACAGACGTCGCGCGGACGTGTTTGGCCCACGGGGTCGCGGGTATCCCGCTGAGGTGAGCGGAAGCGGCAAGCGGTTCCTGATGCAGGTCGAGCCGACCAGGCTGGTCGAGCTCGCCACCACGTCCGAGAGCGTCCTGAGGTCGATGGCCCAGGACTGGAGCGCGGCGCTGCCGGACCTCGCGACCGCCTGCGACGGGCTGGGCGACGCAGCCGGCGCCCTCGCCGTGTCCACGGCGTACGCCGACTCGCTCGCCGACGCGGGCGAGGTCGTGGCCGCGCTGGTCCAGACGCTCGGCCTCGGCGTCGCGGGACTGGTCGACGCGGCACAGGACGCGGTCCGGGCCGACGACGCGGTCGCGGCCGAGCTCGAGCGGGCGGCCCACCACGTCGCGCTCGACGGCTTCGAGGGCGCGCCCCGCGGTCCGAGGGGGAGCTGACGTGCCCGCCCACCCCTGGCAGCTGCGCGCCGACGTGCGGCCGCTCGACGAGGCGGCCGAGACCTGGACCCGGATCGCGGAACTGATGTCGCGGCACGGCGACGAGATCGTCGAGGCGGCTCGTCGTGCGACGGAGGGCTGGGACGCGGCGGCTGCGGAGAGCTACGAGCAGCACCGCCGGCAGGTCCTGGTCAACCTCGACCGGTTCACCGCCCTGGCCGGGCAGGTCTCACTGTCGCTGCGCACGATCAGCTCGATCATCACCTCCTCGCAGAAGGAGCTCGACCAGGCCTGGACGACTGTCGCGGTGATCCCCCACGAGGTCGTGGGCGAGTCGCGCCACCTCGTCTTCCACCCCTCGGAGGACGACGACCGCGGCAAGGTCGACCGCGGGCACCTGCAGGCCGAGGAGATCCGCGGGCGGCTGACGCTGTCGCTCGACCAGGAGAGCGCCCGGCTGCGGGCCGCACGTGCCGAGCTCGTCGACGTACGCTCCCGGCTCACCGAGCTCGCCGGTGGCGAGTTCCCCGGCGGCTGGGGCGGTGACGGCCAGCAGCCCGGCGTCGGGCCGTTCGTGGCGCCCTCGACCTCGACCTCGACCTCGGTCGCCGGCTCCGCCCAGACCGGGGTGGGGGCGCTTCCCCCGATCGCGTCGGTCTCGGTGTCCGTCCCCGACCTCACCGGCCTCGCGTCCACCGGCCTCGCGCCGGTCGCCGGGGCCGCCGGTGCGCTCCTCGGTCGTCGCGGGGCGGGCAAGCGCGCCGCGAGCAGCGGCACGCCCATGATCGGCGGGATGGCGGCGGGGGCGATGGGAGCCCGGGCCGGCAGCGCATCACGCCAGGTCGCGGGCGGTCGGGCCGGCTCGCGCCGGCTGGCGACTCCGCGGCTCGAGGGGCCCGACGACGGCGCCACGCGCGGATCGGCCCCCGCCGGAGCGGGCGCCAACGGAGCCAGGGGCGCCAGGGCCGTGCCCCGGGTCGGTGACCCGGCGGACCGGGGCGGCCAGGGCGCGGCGCAGGACGCCGACAAGGACGCGGAGAAGGAGGCCAAGCGCGCGCTGCTGGAGGAGAAGCGCGCCGAGCGGGCCGCCCGGAAGGCGCAGCGGGAGGCCGAGCGGGAGGCCGAGCGCGACCCCGGCACCGCGATCACGGTCGTCCCCCATGCGCCCGGCGAGGAGCCCGGGGAGCAGCGGCGGTAGATTGGGGGCCGTGCCCGAGACGAGCGTCCACCGGTCCGCATCCACCACCTCTGGCGCCTCCGGCACCCTCGACACGGTCGCCATCGCCGCGGCCGATGCCGAGCGGGACCAGCCGTGGGTCGAGCTCGGCCTGAAGGCTGACGAGTACGCCCGGATCCGCGAGATCCTCGGGCGCCGGCCGACGAGCTCGGAGCTCGCGATGTACAGCGTGATGTGGAGCGAGCACTGCTCCTACAAGTCGACCAAGGTGCACCTCAAGCAGTTCGGCGAGATCCCGCAGACGACGCCGGTCGGCAAGATGCTCGCCGGCATCGGTGAGAACGCCGGCGTGCTCGACATCGGCCAGGGCTACGCCGTGACGTTCAAGGTCGAGAGCCACAACCACCCGTCCTTCGTGGAGCCCTACCAGGGTGCGGCCACCGGCGTCGGCGGCATCGTCCGCGACATCCTCGCGATGGGCGCGCGCCCGGTCGCGGTGATGGACCCGCTGCGCTTCGGCCCGCTCGACGCCCCCGACACCGCCCGCGTGCTGCCCGGGATCGTGGCCGGCGTCGGCGGCTACGGCAACTGCCTCGGCCTGCCCAACATCGGTGGCGAGGCGGTCTTCGACGAGACCTACGCGGGCAACCCGCTCGTCAACGCGCTCTGCGTGGGCGTGCTCCGCCACGAGGACCTCCACCTCGCCAACGCCACCGGCACCGGCAACCAGGTCGTGCTCTACGGCGCCCGCACCGGCGGTGACGGCATCGGCGGCGTCTCGGTGCTGGCCAGCGAGACCTTCGACGAGGGCGGCCCGGCCAAGCGTCCGAGCGTCCAGGTCGGCGACCCCTTCATGGAGAAGCTGCTCATCGAGTGCACCCTCGAGCTCTTCGCCGCCGGCGTCATCGCGGGCATCCAGGACCTCGGCGGCGCCGGGCTGTCCTGCGCCACGTCCGAGCTGGCCTCGGCCGGCGACGGCGGCATGCACGTCGAGCTCGACAGGGTGCCGCTGCGCGACTCCACCCTCGCTCCCGAGGAGATCCTCATGAGCGAGTCGCAGGAGCGGATGATGGCGGTCGTCGAGCCCGGCGACGTCGAGGCCTTCATGACGATCTGCGAGAAGTGGGACGTCGAGGCCGTCGTGGTCGGCGAGGTCACCGACACCGGCCGGCTCCACATCGACTGGCACGGCGAGCGCGTGGTCGACGTACCCCCGCGGTCGGTGGCGCACGACGGCCCGACCTATCACCGCCCCTTCGCCCGCCCCGCCTGGCAGGACGCGCTCCAGGCCGACGGCGCCGAGGCGCTGCCGCGGCCGGCCTCCGGCGAGGAGCTGCGGTCCACGCTGCTCCGGCTCGTGGCCTCGCCGAACCTGGCGGACAAGTCCTGGATCACCGACCAGTACGACCGCTACGTCCAGGGCAACACCGTGCTCGCGCAGCCGGCCGACTCCGGCATGGTCCGGGTCGACGCCGAGACCAACCTCGGTGTCTCGGTCTCCACCGACTGCAACGGCCGCTTCGCCAAGCTCGACCCCTACACCGGCGCCCAGCTCGCGCTGGCCGAGTCGTTCCGCAACGTCGCCACCGGCGGCGCGCGGCCCCTCGCGGTGTCGGACTGCCTCAACTTCGGCTCGCCCGAGGACCCCGACGTGATGTGGCAGTTCGCCGAGGCCTGCCGCGGCCTGAAGGACGCCTGCCTCGAGCTCGGGATCCCGGTCACCGGCGGCAACGTCAGCCTCTACAACCAGACCGGCGAGACCGCGATCCTGCCGACCCCGGTGGTGGCGGTGCTCGGTGTCATCGAGGACGTCACGCGTCGCACGCCGACCGGCTTCTCCGCCGCGGGCGAGCAGGTGCTCCTCCTCGGCGAGACGCGCGAGGAGCTCTCCGGGTCGGAGTGGGCCCACGTCGCGCACGGCCACCTCGGTGGCCTCCCGCCCCGGCTCGACCTCGCCGCCGAGCAGGCGCTGGCCTCGCTGCTGCAGGACGCGTCGCACGACGGCGTGCTCACCAGCGCCCACGACCTCTCCGACGGCGGCCTGGCGCAGGCGCTGGCGGAGTCGACCTTCGGCCGGGGGATCGGCGTCTCGGTGTCGCTGGCCGGCGTCTGCGACGACCCGTTCGTCGCGCTGTTCTCCGAGTCCACCGCCCGCGTGCTGGTGACCGTGACCGACGACCAGGCCGACGCGCTCACCGCCCTCGCCGAGCGCCACGGCGTACCCCTGGCGGCCCTCGGCCGCACCGGCGGCGACACGATCTCCGTCGAGGGCGTCTTCGACGTCGCGGTCGCCGAGGTCAAGGCGGCCTGGCAGGCGACCCTCCCGGCGGTGCTCGGCTCCTGAGCTTCGTGAGGGATCCCCGGCTGACCGGTGATCCCTCACGAAGCTCAGGCTCTGCAAGGCCTGACAACCTCCGGGATCACCGGCCGACCGGGGATCCCGAAGGAGCATCCCGAAGGAGCACGCCGCACCGCCCGTACGCCGACCGCGACCCGCGGACGCGACGAAGGGCCCCCGCCAGCGCAGGGGCCCTTCGCCGTTCGTGCCGGGGAGCGTCAGCTGCTGGGCAGCTCGTGGTCGTGGTCCTCGTGGAGACCGCCACCGCTCGGGGTGCCGTCACCGTGGACCGACCCCGAGACCGGGGCCGTCAGCGAGCTCAGGTCCTGGGCGTAGGTGAGCACGGCGTGCGCGACGGCGTCGGAGTTGTGGTCGATCGCCTCCGGGTTGTTGTTGGTCAGCCCGTCGCAGGCCTGGTGGTAGCAGCTGTCGTAGGCCACTCCCGCGACACCGCCGAAGAGCTCGGCCTGTGAGGCGGTCTTGACGCCCTCGGCGCCGGTGAAGAGGCCACCGGCAGGGATGCCCTTGGCGATGAACGGGCCGTAGTCGCTGCGACCGCTGAACGGGGTCTCGGCCGAGGGCAGGCCCTGCGAGGCGAAGTAGTCGTGGAACTGCTTCTCGATCTGGCCGGAGCCCGCCGGGCCCAGCGCAGCGCCGGGACCGACAGGGAAGGCCGAGTTGTCACCGTCGTAGACGAACAGCCCGTAGTTGGGGGAGCCGATCATGTCGAAGTTGAGGTAGAGCGCGATCTTGCGCAGCGTGGACGGGCTGTTGGCGGCGAGGTCGTTGATGTAGTGGTTCGACCCGAGCAGGCCGAGCTCCTCGGCGCCCCACCAGGAGAAGCGGATCCGGTTCGCGGTCTTGGTCGTGGCGATCTGCTCGGCCACCTCCAGCAGGGCCGCGGAGCCGGACCCGTTGTCGTTGCTGCCGGACCCGGCCACCACGCTGTCGAGGTGGGCGCCGGCCTGGACCGTCGTCTCGCGGTCGCCGGTCTTGGAGTCGGCGTGCACGTTCCAGGTCTGGCGGATCTCGGACTCGGTGCTGGCCGAGATCTGCACGGTCGCGCCCGAGGCGAGCGACTGGCCGATGGCGAAGCTGGTGCCGATCGAGGGGACCGTGCCGACCGGAGCGCCGAGCGTGCCGGCGAAGGCCGCGGTGGCTCCGGCCGTGCCGGTGTTCATCACGATGACCGCCGAGGCGCCCGCCTCCTGGGCGTTGACGACCTTGACCCCGAAGGCGCACGCGCCGCGACGGACCAGCGCCACGTTGCCCGGGACGAATCCGGCGAAGTCGGCGTCCTCGCAGCCGCTGGTCGAGCCCGCGAGGTCGTTGAGCTTGAGGTCGACGGCCTGGACCGGGGCGTCGGCGCTGCCCGAGCCCGAGTAGGTCATCAGCGCGTAGTCGGTGTTCTCGACGAAGGCGCGTTCGGTCGGCGCGGACTGGGTGAAGGTCGACGGGGCGAGCTGGCGGTAGAACGGGAAGTCGAACTCCTGGATGGTCGGCGTGTAGCCGGCCGCCCGCAGCTTGCCGACGACGTAGTCGCGCGACGCCCGGTATCCCGGCGTGCCGGACGCGCGGGTCTTCTCGTTGGCGTCCGAGATCTCCTGGAGCGCCTCGAGGTGCTCGAAGACGCCTTCCTTGGTGACTGCGTCGCGGAGGTTCTGCGAGGCAGCGACGGCGTCCTGGGTGTCGCCTGACGCGGCGGGCGCCGTGAGCGTCGCGGTCGCGACCGCGGCAGCCGAGGCGAGCGTGAGGAGCGCGGTGCGGGTCGTCCGCGTGCTCCTGGGGCTGAGTGAGGGCATGGGTGAGCCTTTCCGAGATCCGAGAGCCCGTTCGGGGGATGGACGGGCAAGGAGCAACCTAGGTGTGACCGCGGTCACTGACAACCCTTCCCCGGAGGCGGCCTAGGCTCGCTCCATGGCCGACCCGCTGCTCGACCGCAGGTCACTGCTGGTCGGGCTCGGCGCCGCATCGCTGTCGGCGTGCGGTGCGTCGAGCACACGGAGGTCCGACGAGCAGGAGGAGCAGCCAGTGACACCCGACCGGATCACCTACGGAGACGACCCGTCGCAGGTCGTCGAGCTCTACCGGCCGCAGGGCAGCTCGCGCGGTGTGGTCGTCGTGATCCACGGTGGGTTCTGGAAGTCGGCGTACGACCTCACGCTGGGCCAGCCGCTGGCCCGCTCGCTCGCGGCCGAGGGCTGGACCGCCTGGAACATCGAGTACCGCCGCGTCGGCAACGGCGGCGGCACCCCGCACACCTTCGACGACGTCTCGGCCGCGATCGATGCCCTCGCCGACGTGGAGGGACTGGACACCTCGACCGTCGTGACCCTCGGCCACTCCGCCGGCGGGCACCTCGCGGTGTGGGCAGCGGGCCGTGGGGCGCCGCGCGTCGCGGTCACCCATGCCATCTCCCAGGCGGGCGTCCTCGACCTCGTCATGTCCGAGCGGATGGGTCTCGGCGACGGTGCCGCGGCATCGCTGCTCGGGCACGTCCCCGGTCCCGAGGACGCCCCGTGGGACCCCCAGCAGCAGATCCCGCTCGACGTACCGGTGTGGTGCGTGCACGGCATCGACGACGCGATCGTCCCGCTGGGGCAGTCGGAGGGCTACGTCGTGGACGCGCAGGCCGCCGGTGCACAGGCCGAGATCGTCCGGGTGGAGGGTGACCACTTCGTCGTGATCGACCCCGAGAGCCAGGCGTGGACCGCGACGCTGGAGGTCCTCGACACCATCGCCTGAGCCGACCGTGCCCACCGGGGACTAGCCTCGTCCCGTGCCCGCCCGCCTCAGGAAGCTCGCCCCCTCCGACCTCGCGACCGCCCACGAGCAGGGCGACACCAAGGCGCTGGTCAAGCACTACCTCGCCGTCCTCGAGCAGCGTGCGCCCGGCCGCTCGGTCGAGGTCCGTGTGCCGCCCTTCGCCGCGGTCCAGGTCGTGGAGGGGGTCCGGCACACCCGCGGCACGCCGCCGGCGGTGATCGAGACCGAGGCCGACACCTGGCTGGCGCTCGCCACGGGGCGTACGACGTGGCACGAGGCCGTCGAAGCGGGCGCCGTCCGGGCGAGCGGGGAGCGCACCGACCTGTCGGCCTACCTCCCACTGGGGGCCCCGTGAGGGCCGCCGTCGCGACCGCGGAGCTGGCCGACGCGGTCGGTCCGGTCGACGGCGTCGAGGTCGTGGTCTGGAACGGCGACGGTCCGCCGCCCGAGGGTGAGGTCGCGTTCTGGGTGCCGCACTACGCCACCCGCGCCGACGTGATCGATCGCGGCCACGAGCTGCGCGGCCTCCGGGTGGTGCAGCTCCAGAGCGCGGGGTACGACGGCGTGGCGGAGCGGCTGCCCGACGGCATCACCCTCTGCAACGGCGCCGGGGTCCACGACGACGCCACCGCCGAGCACGCCGTCGGCCTCGTGCTGGCCAGCCTGCGCGGCATCCCCGAGGCGGTGCGGGGCCACGGACACTGGCAGCCGATGCCCGGACGCCGGTCGCTGGCCGACGCGCGCGTGCTCGTCCTCGGCTACGGCTCGATCGGCCGCGCGCTGGCAGAGCGGCTGCTGCCGATGCGGACCACGGTCACCGCCGTCGCCTCTCGCGGGCGCGACGACGACCTGGTCGGCCGGGTGCGCGGGATCGACGAGCTGCCCGAGCTCCTGCCGGAGCAGGACGTGGTGGTCGTGCTCGTCCCGCTGAGCGAGGCGACGCGGGGGCTCCTCGACGACGACGCGCTCGGCCTCCTCCCGGACGGTGCCCTGGTCGTCAACGTCGCGCGCGGACCGGTCCTCGACACCGACGCCGTGCTGCGCCACGCCGGGCGGTTGCGCTTCGCCCTCGACGTCACCGATCCCGAGCCGCTGCCCGACGGCCACCCGCTGTGGTCCGCACCGGAGGTGCTCATCACCCCGCACGTCGCGGGAGGCACGACGGCCATGCTGCCGCGCATCGCGGCGCTCGTCCGCTCCCAGCTCGAGCGGATGGTCGCCGGTGTTGCGCTGGTCAACGTCGTGAGCCACTAGCCTCCGCACCATGCACGTGAGCTCCCTCGGATTCCGCACCGACCTCGCCCTGCTGACCGCCTCCGGCAGCATCGTGGAGGACCGCGGCACGCACCTCGTCGTCCGCTCGCCCGACAACCCGTCGTACTTCTGGGGCAACTTCATCCTGCTCGCGCAGCCGCCCGTCCCCGGCGGCGAGCGCGAGGTCGTCGGCGCCTTCCACACCGAGTTCCCACTCGCCGACCACGTCAGCATCGGCATCGACACCGCCGACCTCAGCGACGACGCCCGGGCCGCATTCGAGGCCGCCGGCATGACCGTCGACGTCGCCACGGTGCTGACCGCGTCCGCGCTGGTGGCGCCCCGCGAGGTCGAGGCCGAGGTGCGCGCCCTCGACGGCGACGAGGACTGGGAGGCGCGCGCCCGGCTCAGCCAGCAGCTCTACCCGCAGACGTCCGAGGAGGCCTTCATGGCCTTCGCGCGTCAGAAGAACGTGCAGGAGCGCCGCCTCGTCGACGCCGGGCGGGGGCAGCGCTTCGGCGCCTTCGTCGACGGCTCGCTCGTCTCCACCGCCGGTGCCTTCGTCACCGAGGACGGCGTCGCCCGGTTCCAGAGCGTCGAGACCCACCCGGACCACCGTCGCCAGGGTCTTGCCGCGGCCGTCGTGCACGCCGTTGGGCAGCACGCGCTCGACCGGCTCCTCGACGGAGCCGGCGTGCGCACCCTCGTGATCGTCGCCGACACCGACGGCGAGGCCATCGGGATCTACCGCCGCCTCGGCTTCGCCGACGCCGAGCGCCAGCTGATGCTGGAGAGGCGCAGCGGCGAGTGGGCGAGTCTCGACGGCTGAGACACGCGTCCTAGGGTGTCGCCATGACTGACATCACCGCTCGCCTTGCCGAGGTCATGCCCGGCATCCGCCGCGACCTCGAGGACCTGGTCCGCATCGAGTCGGTCTCCGCCGACCCGGCCCGCGCCGGCGAGGTCGAGCGCAGCGCCGAGGCGACCCGCGACCTGTTCGCCGCCGAGGGCTTCGAGACCGAGATCGTCCGCGCGTACGACGGCGCCCCGCCGGCCGTGATCGCGAAGAAGGCCGGCCCCGAGGGTGCGCCGACCGTGCTGCTCTACGCCCACCACGACGTGCAGCCCGAGAACGACCACGCCGACTGGGACTCCCCGCCGTGGGAGCCCACCGAGCGCGGTGACCGCCTCTACGGGCGCGGAGCGGCCGACGACAAGGCCGGCATCGCCGCCCACCTCGGCGCGGTCCGGATCTTCGGCGACGAGCTCCCGGTCAACCTGGTGATGTTCATCGAGGGCGAGGAGGAGGTCGGCTCCGACACCCTCGTCGAGCTGCTCGAGACCTACAAGGACCGCCTCGAGGCCGACGTCATCGTCATCGCCGACTCGGGCAACTGGGACATCGGCGAGCCCGCCCTCACCACCAGCCTGCGCGGGCTGGTGCGCATGGACGTGGAGGTCCGCACGCTGACCCACGCCGTGCACAGCGGCATGTGGGGCGGCCTGGTCCCCGACTCGATCATGACCCTGAGCCGGGTCATCGCCAGCCTCAACGACGACGCCGGCAACGTCGCGGTCGAGGGCCTGCACTCCGGGCCCGCCGCCGACGTGGACTACCCCGAGGCCCGCCTGCGGGCGGAGTCCGGCGCGGCCGAGGGGATCGAGTGGATCGGTTCCGGGTCGGTCGTCGAGCGGCTGTGGACCAAGCCGTCCATCAGCATCACCGGCCTCGACGCACCCAAGGTCGAGGGCGCGTCCAACACCCTCGTCCCGGCCGCGCGCTGCCGCATCAGCATGCGCATCGCGCCCGGCGACACCACCGCCAACGCCGTGCAGTGCCTCCAGGCCCACCTCGAGAAGCACACCCCGTGGGGCGCCACCCTCACCACGACCGTCGTCGACACTGGCGAGGCGACGCAGATCGACGCCAGCGGTCCGGCGTACGACGCCGCGCGCGCCGCGTTCGCCGAGGCGTGGGACGGTACTGCGCCGGTCGACATGGGCGTCGGCGGCTCGATCCCCTTCATCGCCGAGTTCCTCGAGGCCTTCCCGCAGGCCAGCGTGCTGGTCACCGGCGTGGAGGACCCCGACACCCGCGCCCACGGCGCCAACGAGGGCCTGCACCTCGCCGAGTTCGAGAAGGTCGTCAAGGCCGAGGCCTTCCTGCTGCGCAACCTCGGCGAGCTCGCGCGCTGAGCGTCGGTGGGTGGGACAGGTTCCGCGGCCGAGGAACCTGCCCCACCCACCGCCCACCCGAAGGAGGCAGCGCGCTGGGTCGGCGTCGGTAGCGTGACGACATGGCGACCTTCCGTGCCCGTGACCGCTCGTCGGCGGTCCTCCAGTCCTCGCGCAGCGAGGTGTGGGCGGCACTCACCGACCCCGACCTCATCGCCCGCCTGACGCCGTACGTCACCTCCATCGAGGCCCACGGCGACCGGTGGACCTGGCGGATGGGCACCATCCCGGTGCTCGGGGTCTCCGTCGCCCCGAAGTTCACCGAGGTCATGGAGCTCCACCCCGAGGAGCGGATCGTCTTCACCCACGACCCCGAGCAGCCCGACGAGATGACCGCGGTCACCGGCACCTACGACCTCGCCGACCACGGTGACGGTGGCACCGAGGTGAGCATCGACCTCGAGATCGCCGCCACCCTGCCGCTGCCGGGTCTGACCCGGATCGCGGTCGAGCGGGTGATGGCCGGAGTGGTCAAGCACATGGGAACGGTCTTCTCCCGCAACCTCCTCAAGCACCTGGGGGAGGCGTGAGGGTCCTCGTCCTGGGCGCGACCGGCTACATCGGCTCCCGCCTCGTCCCGCACCTGCTCGAGCGTGGCTACGACGTCGTCGCCGCGTCGTCGTCGGTGCCCGACCCGGACCGGTTCGGCTGGGACGAGCGCGTCCGCGCGATCCGCTGCGACGTGACCGACGCCGAGGTCGTCGCCGAGGCGGTCCGCGACGTCGACGCCGTGGTCTACCTCGTGCACTCGCTCGACCGCTCCGACTTCGGCGACCGCGACCGGCTCGCCGCCGAGGTGGTGGCCGAGGCGGTGGGCGCGAGCGACGTACGCCGCCTGGTCTACCTGTCCGGCCTCGTCCCCGACGTGGCGGAGTCCGAGCTGTCGGCCCACATCGCCTCGCGCCTCGAGGTCGAGCGCATCCTCCTCGCGTCGGGCACGGATGCCGTCGCGCTGCGCGCCGGCGTCGTGGTCGGCGCCGGGTCGACCTCCTTCGAGATCATCCGCCAGATCGCCACGCTCTTCCCGGTGCAGCCGGTCCCGCTGTGGATGCACAGCTCCGTCCAGCCGGTGGCGGTCTCCGACGTGCTGCGGGCGATGGACGACGCGCTGGCCGAGGACGGCCCGGTCGGCGCCGTCGACGTCGGGGGTCCTGACGTCGTGTCCTACCCCGACCTGATGCGCGCCTGCTCGCGCGCCGTGGGGCTGACCCGGCTCCGGGTCCCGGCGCCCGTCGCGCCGATGGGCCTCGTCGGCCTGGGCGCCGCGCTGGCGACCACCGCGCCGTTCCACACGGTCACCGCGCTCATCGAGTCCCTGCGCCACGACATGGTGTGCCGCCCCGACGCGACGTGGGAGCCGGACGGCGGCGGTCCGCTGCTGGGTCTCGAGGAGGCGCTCGCCCTGGCCTCGACCGAGGCGTACGCCGGACCCGAGGGCGCGCTGCCCTCGGACCCGGCCTGGACGAGGGGCAACGTGCTGCTCGACCTGGCGCCCCTCCCGGCCTCGACGCGCGCCGCCGCCCGGCTCGCCCTCCACCGGGTCCGGGCCGTCCTGCCCCACGGCTGAGGACCGGTCCCTGGACCGTCCCTTGAACCGTGACACTCCTGCTGTCACAGTGGTGGCGCGGTTCCTGGGGAGGGGCCTCAGTCCGGGAGGTTGCCGGGCCGAACAGATCGGGTGACTCGGATGACCCCCTCCATCGACCCCTCGGGCGACCCTGCCGGCGCGGAGCCCGTCGTCTCGCCGTACGCCGTCGACCGCCGCCGCTTCGTCGGCTACGTCCTCGGCGGCGCGACCCTCGTCGCGGCGGCCGACCTCGTGCTCGTCGACCCGCCGCCCGCGGGCGCGGAGATCCCCACGCCGCCCCAGGTGCCGGAGCTCTACGACCTCAACGACATGCTCACCGACGCGGCGCGGCCGACCGCGAACCTGATCACCGTCACGATCAACGAGGACGGCACGGCCAGCTTCGAGCTGCCGCGCATGGAGGTCGGGCAGGGCATCACCACCTCGACCGCGATGCTCATCGCCGAGGAGCTCGACCTGCCGGTGGACCGGGTGCGGGTCACTCTCGCGCCGGCACGTCCCGAGCTGCTCTTCAACCAGCTCACCGGTGGCTCCAACACCACCATCTCGACCTACACCCCGATCCGGGTCGCCGCCGCGGTGGCGCGCAAGGCGCTGCTCGACGCCGCCGCGATCGTGCTCGGCGACACCGTCGGCGGCCTCGTCGCCAAGGGTGGCGTGATCACCGCGCCGAGCGGTGCCTCGGTGACCTACGGCGAGCTCGCGGTGAAGGCCGGTGCCGGCGGCACCCGGGCGGTGGAGGTCGAGCTGAAGAGCGAGCGCGACTTCGCCGTCATCGGGCAGCCCACCAACCGGGTCGACGCCCTCGCCGCCGTGACCGGCACCAAGGACTTCACCACCGACCTCGACGTGCCCGGCGCGCTGCCGACCATGGTGTGCCGCGCGCCCACGCTCAACGGCACCCCGGTGTCCGTGCGCAACCAGGCCGCGGTCGAGGCGATGCCCGGGGTCACCCACGTCGCGCAGGTCAGCACGGGCATCGCCGTCCGCGCCCGGACCTACGGTCAGTGCATCGACGCGGTCCGCGCCCTCGACGTGGTCTGGAAGGACGGTCCGGTCGCGGGGGAGAGCGACGCCACGATCCTGAAGAAGCTGCGCGCGGCCCAGCTGCCGATGCCGAAGCTGCCCGACACGCCACTCGCGCAGACGGTCTCGGGCGACTTCACCTTCTACTTCCGCAGCAACTCCGCGATGGACACCAACAGCGCCATCGCCGACGTCCGACCCGACGGCGCGACCATCTGGTCGGGGTTGAAGTCGCCGATCGTCGCCCAGCAGCAGATCGCGCTCAAGCTCGGGATGAGCCCCGACAAGGTGAAGGTCAACGTCGTCACCGCCGGCGGGTCCTTCGGCCGCCGGCTCTTCTTCGACGCGGCGCTGGAGGCGGCGGAGATCTCGCAGAAGATGGCGGCGCCGGTCCGGCTGATGTGGCACCGCGCCGACGACGCCCGGGTCGGTCGTGGCCACCCGATGGGCACCTGCCGGGTGCAGGCGACGGTGCTCGGCGACAACGTGCTGGCCTTCAACCAGTCCCTGACCTGTGTGGAGACGGACTTCCGCCATGGCCTCGGCGAGATCATCACCGCCGCCGCGGCGGACCTGCCCGCCGGCGTCGGCAACCTCGGGTTCGCCCAGACGATCTTCGCCCTCACCCAGGAGGTGCCCTACGACTTCGGCGCCGTCGTGCAGACCCTGGTGGAGACCGACGACCGCTTCAACACCGGCTCGATGCGCAACATCTACTCACCCGACGTGCGGGTGGCCAGCGAGCTCATCGTGGACCGGCTCGCGGCGAAGATGCGGATGGACCCCTACCAGTTCCGCCGGAAGTTCCAGCGCAACGAGCGGCTGCTGGCCGTCCTCGACACGGTGGCGCAGGCCGGCGAGTGGGGCAAGCCGATGCCGGCAGGCACCGCTCAGGGGATCGCGATCCACAAGGAGTACAAGGGCGTCTCGGCCTGCCTCGTGGAGATCGACACCCGACCCGCGACGACCGGCCGGCAGATCCGCAACGCCGTCACCGGTCCCCGCGTCACCCGCGTCACCTTCGCCATCGACGTCGGGCTGGCCATCAACCCCCGCGGCCTCGAGGCGCAGATGCAGGGCGGCATCAACGACGGCATCGCCCTCGCGCTGACGTCCAGCCTCCACCTGCGCGACGGGCACTTCCTCGAGGGGAGCTGGGACAACTACTTCTACACCCGCCAGTGGAACACCCCGCCCGACGTCCGGGTGATCGTGATGCCGTCGGAGGAGACAGTGCCCGGCGGCGCCGGCGAGGCGGGTGTGGCGGCCTCCTTCGCCGCCGTGGCCTGCGCCTACGCCCGGGCCACCGGGACCATGCCGACGAGCTTCCCGATCAACCACGCACAGCTGTCCTTCGAGCCCAAGCCCTTCGTCCCGCCGGTCCCGCAGTCGCCGACCGACGGCCTCGAGCTCACCTCCTGAGGAGCAAGACATGCCAGAGCAGACTTTCATCGTCAACGGCGAGCGGGTCACGGTCGACGTGGAGGACGACGTACGCGTCCTGTGGGTGCTCCGCGACCTGCTGGGGATCACCGGGCCGAAGTACGGCTGCGGGATCAACGTGTGCAAGGCGTGCACGTCCCACATCAACGGCAAGGCGTTCAACCCGTGCGCCGTGCCGGTCGGACGGCTCGGCGCCGACGACGAGGTGACGACCATCGAGGGGCTTCCCGACCAGGTCGACCCGGCGCAGCGCGGGGACAACGGACTCCACCCGATGCAGGAGGCGTGGCTGGATCGCGACGTCGCGCAGTGCGGCTACTGCCAGCCCGGGCAGATCATGGCCGCGGTCGCGCTCGTCAACAAGGTCGCCGCCAGTGGCGGCCGCATCACCGACGCCGACCTCGACACCATCCGCAACATCTGTCGCTGCGGCACCTACACGCGCATCCGCGAGGCCATCCGGGACGGCGCGTCGAGGATGTGAGACGCCACCTGAGCAGCCCGTAGACTCGGGGCCGTGCCCTACCAGACGAGCAGGCGGACGGGCGGCGACGGCCGCCTGACCACGGCCCTCGACCCCCAGGACCAGGGCCCGCAGGACGCCTGCGGCGTCTTCGGTGTCTGGGCACCAGGTGAGGACGTCGCCAAGCTGACCTACTTCGGTCTCTACGCCCTGCAGCACCGCGGGCAGGAGTCCGCGGGCATCGCGGTCAGCAACGGGCGCCAGATCCTGGTCTACAAGGACATGGGCCTGGTCTCGCAGGTCTTCGACGAGTCGACGCTCGACTCGCTCAAGGGCCACCTCGCGATCGGCCACTCGCGCTACTCCACCACCGGCGCGAGCACCTGGCAGAACGCGCAGCCCACGTTCCGTCCCACCGTCGACGGGTCCATCGCACTCGGCCACAACGGCAACCTCATCAACACCCACGAGCTGCGCGAGATGGTCGCCGACCTCCCCGACCCGGACGGCGAGCTGCCGCTCCAGGCGCGCGACGTCGAGACCTCGACCAACGACACCGGGCTGGTCACCGCGCTGCTGGCGCACCACCCCGACACCACGCTCGAGCAGCGGGCGCTCGAGGTGCTGCCGCTGCTGCGCGGGGCCTTCTGCTTCGTCTGGATGAACGAGGGCACCCTATACGCCGCCCGCGACCCGCAGGGCATCCGCCCACTGGTCCTCGGGCGCCTCGACCGCGGCTGGGTCGTGGCCAGCGAGGACGCCGCGCTCGCCACCATCGGCGCCAGCGTGGTGCGCGAGGTCGAGCCCGGCGAGATGGTCGTCATCGACGAGAACGGCCTCCGCTCGCACACCTTCGCCGAGCCGGCCCGCAAGGGCTGCGTCTTCGAGTACGTCTACCTCGCCCGCCCCGACGCCACGATCAGCGGCCGCAACGTCCACGAGGCGCGCGTCGAGATGGGGCGTCGCCTGGCCCGCGAGTTCCCGGTCGAGGCCGACCTGGTGATGCCGGTGCCTGAGTCCGGCACGCCCGCCGCGTCCGGCTACGCCGCCGAGTCCGGCATCCCGTTCGGCCAGGGCTTCGTCAAGAACGCCTACGTCGGGCGCACCTTCATCCAGCCCAGCCAGACGCTGCGCCAGCTCGGCATCCGGCTCAAGCTCAACGCGCTCGAGCACATGATCCGCGGCAAGCGCATCGTCGTGGTCGACGACTCGATCGTGCGCGGCAACACCCAGCGCGCGCAGGTCCGGATGTTGCGCGAGGCCGGGGCCCTCGAGGTGCACGTGCGGATCTCGAGCCCGCCGGTGAAGTGGCCGTGCTTCTACGGCATCGACTTCGCCACGCGCGCCGAGCTCATCGCCAACGGGCTCACCCCCGAGGAGATCGCCGCCAGCGTCGGCGCCGACTCCCTCGGCTACATCTCGCTGGAGGGCATGGTCGACGCGACCGCCCAGTCGGCCGAGCGGCTGTGCACGGCCTGCTTCACCGGCGAGTACCCCATCGAGCTGCCCGACGAGAGCCTGCTCGGCAAGCACCTGCTCGAGGCGACGCTCCAGTCGCCGACGATGGGCCGCGCGCTGCCGGTCCTCAACAACCCCTGACCAGCACCCGCCGCTCCTGAGGAGAGACGTGACCGAGTCCCCCACCGCCCCCTCCGACGCGCCCGCGGGCGCCTCCACCGGATCCGGGGCGTACGCCGCCGCCGGGGTCTCGATCGAGGCGGCCGACCGTGCCATCGACCTGATGAAGGGGTGGGTCGAGAAGTCCCGCCGGCCCGAGGTGATCGGCGGTCTGGGCGGCTTCGCCGGGCTCTTCGACGCCTCCGCCCTCACCCGCTACGAGCGGCCCCTGCTGGCCACCTCCACCGACGGCGTGGGCACCAAGGTGGCGATCGCCCAGCTCATGGACAAGCACGACACGATCGGCTTCGACCTGGTCGGCATGGTCGTCGACGACCTCGTCGTGTGCGGCGCCGAGCCGCTCTTCATGACCGACTACATCGCCTGCGGGCGGGTCGTCCCCGAGCGGATCGCGGCCATCGTCAAGGGCATCGCCGAGGCCTGCGTGGTCGCCGGCTGCGCCCTCATCGGCGGCGAGACCGCCGAGCACCCCGGGCTGCTCGACCCCGACGACTACGACGTCGCGGGCGCCACGACCGGCGTGGTCGAGGCGAGCAAGCTGCTCGGTCCCGGGCGGGTGCGCCCCGGGGACGTGGTCATCGCGATGGAGGCCAGCGGCCTGCACTCCAACGGCTACTCCCTCGTGCGCCACGTCCTGCTCGGCTCCCCGGACGCCGGCGGTGCCGGCTGGACGGTGGACCGGGAGGTCGAGGAGTTCGGCCGCACCCTGGGCGAGGAGCTGCTCGAGCCCACCCGCATCTACGCCAAGGCGTGCCTCGACCTCGCCGAGCGCACCGAGACCCACGCGATGTCCCACGTGACCGGCGGGGGCCTGGCCGCCAACCTCGAGCGCGTGCTGCCCGAGGAGCTGTCGGTGCGCATCGACCGCTCGACGTGGACGCCGCAACCGGTCTTCGACGTCGTACGCCGGGTGGGGCAGGTGCCCCAGGCCGATCTCGAGGCGACCCTCAACTGCGGCGTCGGCATGGTGTCCCTCACTGCGCCGGAGTCGGTCGACACGGCCATCGCCCTGCTGGCCGGCCACGGTATCCGCGCGTGGGTGGCCGGCGAGGCCCGCAGGGACGACCGCGACGGCGGCCGCGTGCTGCTGGAGGGCCAGCACCCCGGCTGGTGACGACTTTCCGTGGTTCCGGTCACGAAATGCGGGGCCTTGGTGTGCGGGAACAGCCACCGCTCAGGTAGCGTTGCCCCCACGATATGTAACCGATCAGACCGGGTGCGTCGGGAGAATCTCCCGAGGGCCCCGGCCAAGTGTGCGAGGGGGTCGACCCTATGGGGCGCGGCCGAGCGAAGGCGAAGCAGACGAAGGTCGCACGCGACCTGAAGTACCGGACTCACGAGACGGACTTCGGCGCGTTGGCGAAGGAGCTGCACGGCGAGGACACCCACCGTTCGACGGATGTCGAACCCGACGATGACGAGTGGTCGGACCATGCCGACCCGCGTCGTCGCACTGACTGACCGATCGACGCACGCACCGCCCGGGTGACCGGGTGATCCGTCGTACGAGCATGCCCTGACGCCGAACGGGCAGTTCGTCGCGCTGGGACGCAGCGACCTCCCCCGTCCCTCGCGATGTACCGCGAGGAACGGGGGAGGTCAGCGACGTCGGGCGCGAGGAACCGCCCGGTCAGCGCAGGTGGATGCCGCGCAACCGGCCGACCTCGCGCATGCGACGCTCGGCGAGCCGGTCGGCGGCCTCGGCGGTGGTGACGCCGTCGGAGCTGGCGAGCTCGAGGACACGGCGGGTGGTGTCGAAGATGCCCGTCGCGCGCTGCTGGGCGCGCTCGAAGGAGAAGCCCTCGAGCTCGTCGGCGACCTGGATCACGCCGCCGGCGTTCACGCAGTAGTCGGGCGCGTAGAGGATCCCGCGCTCCTCGATCTTCTTCTCGATGCCCGGGTGCGCGAGCTGGTTGTTGGCCGCGCCGCAGATGATCGTGGCGCGCAGCACCTCGAGCACCTCGTCGCTGATCGCGCCGCCCATCGCGCAGGGGGCGTAGACGTCGAGCTCGCTCGCCACCAGCTCCTCGGTCGAGGCGACGGCCCGGACCTGCGGGAACTGGGCGCGGATCGCCTCCACCGACGGGGCGTGCACGTCGGTCACGACGACGGTGGCGCCGTCCTCGACGAGGTGCCGGACGAGGTGGCGCCCGACCTTGCCGACACCGGCGATGCCGACGGTGCGACCGGCCAACGTCGGCTCGCCCCAGGCGTGCTCGGCCGCGGCGCGCATCCCCTGGAAGGTGCCGTACGCCGTCAGCACCGAGCTGTCGCCCGCGCCGCCGTGGGCGACGGTGCGGCCGGTGACGTAGTCGCACTCGCGCGCGATGTGGTCCATGTCCTCCGAGAAGGTCCCGACGTCGCACGCGGTGAAGTAGCGCCCGTCGAGCGACTGCACGAAGCGGCCGTAGGCACGCAGGAGCGCCTCGGTCTTCAGCTCGGCCGGGTCGCCGATGATGACGGCCTTGCCGCCGCCGAGGTCGAGGCCCGCGAGCGCGTTCTTGTACGACATCCCGCGCGAGAGGTTGAGCACGTCGGCGATCGCGTCGTCGGTGCTGGCGTAGGGGAAGAAGCGGGTGCCTCCGAGGCCCGGGCCGAGGGCGGTGGAGTGGAGCGCGATGATGGCCCTGAGGCCGCTCGCGCGGTCGTTGCAGAACACGACCTGCTCGTGCTCGCTGCCGAGCTCGAAGACGTCGACTCCCGAACTGGTGGCTCCAGACATGCTCATGCGTCCTTTTCTGGTGGGTGCGGCCGCGGGGTGTGCGGACCTGGTCGGAGCGGTCGAGGGGTGGTGACCGCCGTCACTCCCAGCGTAGTCCCGCCGCGTCACCGCGACCGCATCAGCACCAGGTCGCCGTGGGTGCCGTAGCCGAGCAGCTTCCCTCCCGCCGGGCGACCGTCGAAGGTCGCCATCACCCAGCCGTCGTCGACGGCGGCGAGCGCCGGCCACGGCAGGTTGGTCGGGTAGGGCGCGTCCAGGGTGCCGCGCTCGGTCATCGTCAGGTCGAAGACCGGGAACCGGGCCCGGAGCCCTCGCGCGGAGTCGCGGCCGTCGCTGGCCAGCGCGACCATCCGGCCGTCGACCTCCACCAGGGTGGTGCCCTCGGTCGCGGTCCGGTCCGTGGCCGCGCCCAACAGTCGCAGGTCGTCCAGGGCGGGTCCGCCCGCGAGCGCCGGGTGGAAGTCGAAGAACCGCCGGGCGCTGACGAAGCCGACCAGCCACCCGTCGTCGCGGCGCACCAGGTGCGGGTCCCAGGTGGCGATGGACGCGAGCCCGTCGGTGGGCAGGGGCAGCTCGCGGGTGTCGAGGACGTGGGCGCCGTGGAGCAGGTCGGCGCCCGACTCGGCGAGCGTGACGCGCAGGCCCGCCGGCGTACGCCGTCCCGTGCGGGTGGCCGGCCGCTCGAAGTCTCCCCACGTGCTCGTCGCCACGAGCCAGCCGCCGTCGTCGGTGCGGACCAGGTGGGTGGCGTGGTCGCCGAAGACGCCCGGTCGGTCTGGGCGTCGGAAGAACAGGTCGGCGGAGTGGGTGATGTCGAGCGTGCCGAGGTCGAGCGACCACACGCTGGTGTGCGCGGTGTCGAAGAACCCCGGGCCGGCGGACGTCGCGGTCAGCCACGCGGTGTCGCCGTCGCGCAGGAGAGTCCCGTCCTCCGTGGTGACGAACCTCGTGTCGCGCAGGCCGAGCTGGCCGAAGCGACCGGCAGCGCCCCCGCCCGCCGGGAGCTCGACGACGAGGTCGGCCAGGGCGGCCTCGTCGCGGGTGTCGAGCACTTCGCGCAGGTCGTGGCGCGCCCGTGCCACCCAGCCCGCCTGCTCGAGGGTCCACGCGGTGACGTGCGTCCCGGTCAGGGTGAGGGCGGTGCCGGTCGGCCCCTCGGCGTGGTGGAAGCGCCGGCTGCGCAGCTCGCGGCGGGCCCCGTCGCCGTCGACGGTGAGCGCCACCGAGCCGTCGGTGACGATCATCCCCAGGCGGTGTGGGCCGAGGTGCAGCGCAGGGCCGGGCCCGTCGATCGCCGGAGAGGTCACGGCGACGTACGGCGCCACGGCCGGCATCGCCACCGCTGCGGCGCCGTCGGTCCTGACATCGACCGCGCCGGGCGCGAGGAGGTCCACCGGCCGCGACCGGCGCACGACCTCGAGACGGGGGAGCACGGGGACCATCATGGCCGGGAGTCGCAGAAGGGCCCCGATCGGGACGTGATCGGGGCCCTTCTGTGCTTGTGGGCAGGGGCGGGGTCGAACCGCCGACCTATCACTTTTCAGGCGATCGCTCGTACCAACTGAGCTACCTGCCCAAGCGGGACGAGAATACATGAGTCGCGCGGCAGGGACGGAATCGGCTCGCCTCAGGAGCCGCCCACGGGCAGCTCGAGCCAGAAGGACGAGCCGACCCCGGGCGTGGACTCGCCGCGCACCGCGCCGCCGTCGCGCTCGGCGATGGTGCGCGACATCGACAGCCCGAGCCCGCTGCCCTTGGTGTCGCGGGGCGCGAACCGGACGAACGGCTCGAAGGCGTGCAGCAGCTGGTCGGCGTCGAGCCCGGGCCCGTCGTCGCGCACCACGACGCGCACCATCTCCAGCCCGCTCTCGCCGCGCAGGTCCTGGGTCGTCAGGTGCACCTCGCCCGCACCGTTGCGGTGGTGCTTGATGGCGTTGCCGAGCAGGTTGGCCAGCACCTGGCGTACGCCGGACGGGTGCGCCCACGCGGTGACGGCGGGGTCGATGTCGACGTGCATCTCGACCCCGGCCGCTCGGGCCGGGTTGCGGTGCCAGTGCACGACGTCGGCCACGGCCTCGGCGAGGACGACGTCCTGCTTCTGGTCGTCGCTCGACAGGGCGCGACCGGTGCCGAGCAGGTGGTCGACCACGGTCAGCACCTGCTCGCAGGCCCGCACCATCGCCGGACCGTCGCGCAGCAGGGCCGCCGACACCGGGTCCTGCGGCGACCGGCCGGCGTCGTCGAGGAGAACCTCGGTGTAGCCGAGGACCGAGCTGAGGGGCGTACGCAGCTCGTGCCCGACCGCGCCGAAGAACTGCTGGTAGGCCAGCTGTGCCTCGGCTCCCGCATCGATCGCCTCGGCCAGGGCCCGGCGCGAGTGCTCGAGCATCATGCGTGAGGTGATCGCGGAGTTCAGCAGGCGCAGGTCCTCGATGAAGATCTCCGGCCACGGTCCTGCGCCCAGGCTCACGGCCGACACGCTGCCGAACATCTCGCCGCGCGAGAGCAGCGTCGTGGAGACCAGGCTGCGCACGCCAGTGCGCTGCAGCTCGGCGCGGTCCTGGGCGGCGTCGTCGGGCAGGAGCTCGGTGTCGGTGAGGGCGGCGAGACCGTGCGCGCGGGCGTGCGTGGAGAGCCAGGGCATGGTCAGCGCCGCATCGGGGCCGGCGCCGGGTGGCGGCAGGAGTGAGAGGGGAGCCTCGGGTCGGAACCACTCGCGCACCCACGCGCGCCCCCCGAGCCGGACCCAGCCGGTCGGTTCCTCGGGCGCGAAGATCGTCAGCGACGAGATCACTGCGTCGACCCGGCCGTAGGACAGCAGGTGCGCCGCGGTGCGGACGATGGCCTCGTCGGCGCTGATCTCGCCCTCGAGGACGACTCCGGCGAGACGCGCGGCCTCGGGGGACACCGGCCCGCGGGAGGACACGTCCTGCAGCGCGGACGGCTGGGTCACGACGTCTCCCTTCGCGAGGCGGTGAAACGGCACGGTGAGGGCTGGATGCCCCGACTCTGGTCGATCGACACGCTCTCGCTCAAGGAGATTGTCCGGTCCACTCCCCACTGCGCGAGGTGGACCAGCTGGGCCGTACCCAGAGTACGGCCCGGGCATGCGTGCGGCCCCGCCCCGAACGGCAGCCACGCACCCGGTCGCCGGGAGTCGTCGTGCCACCTGCCCGGGTCGAAGGTGCTGCGGTCCGGGTCGTCGCCGGGCACCAGGTCGTCCGAGCGCCCGAGCAGCAGCGGGCTGACGAGCACGACGCGACCGGCGGGCACCCGAGCGCCGGTGAGCTCCACCTCCTCGGTCGTGAGGCGAGCGGTGACCCAGGTCGGGGGAGTGAGCCGCAGCGTCTCCCACACGGCGTACGTCGGGTCGACGTCCCCGGTCTCGTGCTGACCGAGCCACGCCAGCAGCCAGGCGCCGGCGGCGATCGGGACCTGGATGCCGGCGGCGAGGAGCGTCGCCACCTGTGCCGGGGTGTCCTCGGCGCCGGCCAGCGGCGCGAGCTCGTCCTCGAGGGCGTGGCGGGCCGCCGTCTCGACGCGGCGGGTGCGGCTCCAGCGTCGAGGCGGTCTGCGGGCGGCGATGACGGGCGCGAGGGCGTCGATCCATTCCAGCACGAGGTCGGCGACGCGGTCGCGGTGTGCGGGCTCGAGCGCCCCGAGCACCGCGGCGGTGGTGGAGCGGGCGATCGGACGGCGCAGCAGGACCATCGCGTCGTACGGCTCCGGGCTCGCGCGATCGTGCGTGTCGAGCGCCGCTGACCACTCGTGCTCGAGGACCAGGACGCCCCGGGCGACCTGGTCGGGGGTCAGCGGGGCGAAGACGGTGTGGCCGGAGCGGCTGTCGCCGGTGCTCCCGGCCAGGTCGCCGCTGCGGGTGACGTCGCCGGGGAAGTCGAAGAGGTGCGGCTCGGTGAGGACGCGCCGGGCGTCGGCGTGGGTGGTGACGACCCAGGGCCCGACCGGGGACAGGGGTACGACGCCCGTGCGTGGGGCAGAGAGGACAGCGCCGAGCCGGCCGCCGGCCGACTCGGCGCTGTCCACGTGCATCACTGCGCGCGGATCACTCGCAGGTCAGTGGCGGCCGGGGCCCGGGCGCCACATGTAGAGGGCCTGCACCTGGGTGGCGGCGCGCTTGGTCTCGATGGCGGTGCGGATGCGGTTCATCATGGTGTTCTCCAGGGTGGTGGGGTGGGGCCTCGCGCCGAGGTGGCGCGGGGGTGGCACTGCTGGGAGTCGAGGACCCGGTGGTGCGTTTCAGGGACGAGTTCCGGACTCCAGGGCGTGCAGTGTCTCGGCGATGAGGTCAGTCAGCTGCTGGATCCGCAGCGGTTTCTGCATGACTGTCTCGATGCCGAGTTCCTGGAGAACAGCTCGGTGCTCACCCGCCCATGCGCTGATCACGACGATCCGCACGTCCGGCGCGACCTCGGGGTGCTCCCGCAGCCAGCGCACGACATCGACACCGCTCATGCGCGGCATCGTCAGGTCAAGGAGCATCACGTCGAAGGTCTCGCGCTGCAGCGTCTCCACTGCGTCCATGCCGTCCACGGCGGTGGCGGCGTCGTGGCCGGCCCGCTCGACGAGACGGCAGAAGACGTCACGAATGTCCTCGTTGTCATCGACGACGAGGAAGCGCAACTGCCGAGCCTCCCTGCTCATGGAGGCAAGACTAGTCAAAGTCGGTGTCAATCCGCTGCCAGATGGGTAACTCGAGACGAAACTTCCCTTCAAGTGATCCTCAGGGGGACGGGCGGGGAGGGCTGCGGGTTGGAGGGCCGGGCCCCGCTGGCCCTATGCTGGGCGCGCTCGGTCGAGCGTGTCCCGACCGAGCTGGCCCCCATCGTCTAGCGGCCCAGGACCCCGCCCTTTCACGGCGGTAGCGCCGGTTCGAATCCGGTTGGGGGTGCGGCCCGGTTCGGGGGCGGGCGCCGATTGGTGGTCTCCGAAGAGCATGGGTTAGAGTTCCACCCGCTTCACCAGTTACAACCTGGCCCCGTAGCGCAGTTGGTTAGCGCGCCGCCCTGTCACGGCGGAGGCCGCGGGTTCGAGTCCCGTCGGGGTCGCCATTGCATGCCGATCAGGGTGAGCCACCAGGCTCACCCTGATCGGCATTTCTGGCCTCTGTGGCTGCTTTGGTGCCTCCCTAGGGTGGGGCCATGCCCCTCGACCTGGACCCGGCCGCCTTCGACGCGATGGTGGGACGTGCCCTCGACGGCCTGCCCGACGAGCTGGCCCGCCTGGTCGACAACGTCGTCGTGCTGGTCGAGGCCGAGGCCCCCGACGACGACCCCGACCTGCTCGGCCTCTACGACGGGCTGGCGCTGACCGAGCGCCCGGCGAACCACTCCGGCATGCTCCCGGACCGGATCCTGCTCTTCCGCGGTCCGCTGCTCGACATGGCCGAGACGGTGGAGGAGCTGGAGGAGGAGGTGCGCATCACCGTGGTCCACGAGGTCGCCCACCACTTCGGCCTCGACGACGCCCGGCTGCACCAGCTGGGTTGGGGCTGAGGGCAGGTGCCCGTCTAGCCCAGTCCGGCGCCGAGGAGCCAGCCGAGCGCGCAGGCCCCGACGGAGAGGACGGTCGTCGCCGCGACGTACGCCGCCGCCGTACGCGCGGGTCGGGTCACCGACTGCACCGCGAACGACGAGAACGACGTGAAGCCGCCGCAGAGGCCGGTGCCGAGCAGTGCCCACCACGTCCCGCCGAGCGACATCGCGGCGAACGCCCCGAACAGGCCCGAGCCGACGACGTTGACCGCCAGCATGCCGACGGGGAACACGCCGTCGCTGCGGCTCAGGACATACCTCAACGGCGCGCCGACCGCCGCGCCGAGGGCGACGAGGAGGGCTGTCATCGCGTCGCCTCCTCGCGCTCCGGCCGGTGCGCGAGCCGCTGTCCGAGGGCGGCCGCGAGGAGTCCCGCGCCGAGCGTGGCGGCGAGGTGGAGGCCGGCCAGCGCTGCATGGCCGGTGGCGGCGAGCTCGCGCACCTGTCCGGCCCACGCCGACACCGTGGTGAAGCCACCGAGGAGGCCGGGGCCCAGGAACAGCGACCACCGGTGTGCGCGCCCGAGCGCCGCGACCGCGGGGAGGACCCCGAGGGCGAAGGCGCCGACCACGTTGATGGCGAGCGTGGCCCACGGGAAGAGGGTGTCCCCGGCCGCGACGTCGATGCCGTGGCGCGCCGCGGCTCCCGCAGCGCCGCCCGCTGCGACGAGGAGCAGGTCGGCAGCGCGGAGGGGGCGGGGGCTCACCCGACCCGACTGGTGGATGCTGCGCTCGCCCGGGGGAACCCGGTCCACGGCCGGGCGCTCGCCCCGTCGAGCTGGTGGACGAGCTCGCCGAGCATCCAGTTGTGGAAGGCGCGCTGTGCAGCCGTGCGCGCCATGGAGAGCAGGCGCTCGGCGCGGCAGAAGGCGTCGGCGACGTCGAACATCTCGGTCATCGTCACGAAGATCGGCCCGGCCTCGCGCACCATCGGGAAGCCCACGTCGACGCGCGGCAGCCCGCGTGACTCGGCGTCACGGATCTGCCGGTGGAAGGACGCCGGGAACTGCCGCTCGAAGTTGGCGAACATCGAGGTGAGGTCGCCGGCGAGCGGGTAGTCGGACTGGTGCGACAACGACAGCAACCGCAGCTCGCGGCGCAGCTCGTGGTACTGCCGGTTGAGGGAGGAGTGGAGCGGTACGTCGACGCCGAGCAGGCGGATCTCGACGGCCGTCTCGCTGGTCGGTTCGGGCGCGTCGGCGTCGTGCTGGTCGATCACCCAGTCTGCCGAGCCCTCGTCGCTCATCTGCGCCGACGGCTCGAACCAGACGATCTTGCCGTCGGACTCGATGGTGGCGCCCCAGGCGAGGGCGCACTGGGAGACGATCGCGAGGCCGCGCCCGAAGGTGAGGAGCAGGTCGAGGTCGTCGAGGTCGAGCGGGGCGGGGGGCACCGGTGGCCTCGTCGAGCCGTCGACGACCTCGATGCGGGGGTGGCTGGCGGTTCCGCGGACCCGCACCTTGTAGGGGGCCTCGCCGTGGAGGATCGCGTTGGCCACGAGCTCGGAGACACCCAGCTCGGCGCACTCGACGAGGTCGGGCCGGTCGAGGCGACGGCAGATGTCGCTGACCCAGCGGCGCGCGTCAGCCGCGGCGCGCGGCGACGACGCCAGCGTCAACTCGGAGCTCAGCGGCACTGGGACTCATTTCGAGGGGGGTGGGCAGTCCAGTGGAGCCTGATTACCCGACCGTCGGGTGGTTCAAACCTCGACAACACCATAGTTTCTCGCGACTCTGGGTAGTGGGTGTGAGCAACCAGACGCGCCCGGCGTTTCGCACTGGCGCGCGTGGCGGTACGACAATGGCGACCGACGTGACTGCACCTACGACCCCAGGAGCTCCCATGACCGCGACGCAGGCACCCCGCCACAAGGTGGTCGTGATCGGCTCCGGGTTCGGTGGACTGTTCGGAACCAAGGCGCTGAGGCGTGCCGACGTGGACGTCACGGTGATCGCCAAGACCACCCACCACCTCTTCCAGCCGCTGCTCTACCAGGTCGCGACGGGGATCCTCTCCGAGGGCGAGATCGCACCGCCCACCCGCGAGATCCTCAGCAGCCAGGACAACGCCAGCGTCATCCTCGGCGAGGTCACCGGCATCGACCTCGAGGCCCGTACGGTCACCTCGCAGGTCCTCGGGCGCGACACCGTCACGTCGTACGACTCGCTGCTGGTCGCCGCCGGCGCCAGCCAGTCCTACTTCGGCAACGACCACTTCGCCGAGTTCGCACCCGGCATGAAGAGCATCGACGACGCCCTGGAGCTGCGCGGCAGGATCTTCGGTGCCTTCGAGATGGCCGAGCTCGGGGCGACCCGCGGCGACGACGTCGACCACCTCCTCACCTTCGTCGTCGTCGGCGCCGGCCCGACCGGCGTGGAGATGGCCGGCCAGATCGCCGAGCTCGCGCACCGCACGCTCAACAAGGACTTCCGCGCGATCAACACCCGCACCGCCCGCATCGTCCTCGTCGACGCCGCCCCGCAGGTGCTGCCGCCCTTCGGTGCCAAGCTCGGGGAGAAGGCCAAGGCCGAGCTCGAGAAGCTCGGCGTCGAGGTCATGCTCGGCGGCATGGTCACCGAGGTCGACGAGCGCGGCCTCGAGGTGAAGTTCAAGGACGGCCACGTCGAGCGCATCAACTCGGTCGCCAAGATCTGGGCCGCCGGCGTGCAGGCCAACCCCCTCGGCAAGACCCTGTCGGAGCAGACCGGCGCCCCGCTGGACCGCGCCGGCCGGATCGCGGTCAACCCCGACCTGACCCTGCCGGGCCACCCCGAGGTCTTCGTCGTCGGCGACATGATCGCCCTCGACAACCTCCCCGGCGTCGCGCAGGTCGCCATCCAGGGTGCCAAGTACGCCGCCAAGGAGATCAACAACCGCCTCGAGGGCAAGCAGCCGCAGGCGCCGTTCAAGTACTTCGACAAGGGCTCGATGGCGATCATCAGCCGCTTCCGCGCCGTCGCGATGGTCGGCAAGCTGCGGATCACCGGCGTCGTCGCCTGGCTGATGTGGCTCGGGGTGCACCTCGTCTACCTCACCGGCTTCAAGAACCAGGTCTCCGCGCTGATGCGGTGGGCGATCACCTTCATCAGCAACAACCGCTCCGAGCGCACCACGACCGAGCAGCAGATCTTCGCCCGTGCCGCGCTGGCCCGGCTGCGGCGCGGTGCCGCCGACCTGGTCTCCGACCCGGGCATCTACGACGCCACGCGGGCGATGATGGAGGAGACGCGCCGCCAGGAGCTCGAGGCCGCCGCCCAGCGCGAGGCCGAGCTCACCGACTCCGGCGTACGAGGCGTGTCCGAGGCCCGCTGAGCCCGATCGGGGCCGGACGCGGATGAGGGTCCACGAGTCTGCGGATTCGCCCCACCCGGGCGCGCCGGTTCGCCCACACTGGTCCGTGACCTGACCGGCCGACGGACGGACCCCTGACGATGAAGCTCTCCCGGCGCGTCCTCGCGTCGGCTGCGGCCGTCTGCGGCCTCGCTGCCACGCTGGCCGCCGTGCCGCAGCCGGCGGCGGACGCCGCCCGCGCGGGCGAGCGGACCTTCCGCATGGCGCCACTGGGCATGACGGCCGACCTGCCCAACCCGCTGCGCGGGCAGTACCGCTGGCTCGGCGCCGAGCCGACGCCCGCGACCGTCACGTCCAACGACCTCTACTACCGCGACCAGGTCTACTGGGGTCGGATCGAGAAGGCCGACAACGCCTGGGACTTCTCCTGGATCGACTCCGGCCTCGCGGACGCCGGAGCGCGCGGAGGCAAGTTCGGCTTCCGCGTCATGGCCTACTGCCCGGGCTGCTGGATGGAGAGCCGCGCGGACCTGCCGCCCGTCACCCCGGCGTTCGTGCCGCGGCAGGCGGGCAGCGACGTACCGGACTGGAACGCCCCGTCCTTCGTCGCGCAGTGGCGCGAGCTGATGGCCGAGCTCGGTCGCCGCTACGGCGACGACCCGCGGCTGGGCTACGTCGACGTCGGCGGCTACGGGGCCTACGGCGAGTGGCACGTGTGGGAGGGCGAGCGGGTCTCCGACGCCAACGGCCTCGCGCTGGTCGATGCCGTCGCCTCGGCCTTCCCCACCAAGCACGTCCTGCTCAACACGATGACGCCGGTACCCTTCACGCTGAAGGCGCTGCGCAACCACCGCAACCTCGGCCTGCGCACCGACAGCCTCGGCTGCCCGGACATGTACTCCATGGTGGCGACCGACAAGCGCCTGCAGTCGGTGTGGAGGACACGACCGTTCTTCTCCGAGTGGTGCACCCGCGCGGACCCGGTCCTGGGTGCCCAGCAGGTCCGTCGCTTCCACGTCTCGACCCTCTCCTCGGGCAACATGCCGTGGCGCGGCACCGAGCTGACCGGGCGCCAGCGCACGGCGTACGGCACGGCGCTCGCGACCGCCGGCTACCGGATCAAGGTCCGCTCGCTCACCCTGCCCGACGTCCTCGACGCCGGACGCAAGGTCGTGGTCCGGACCGCGTGGGCCAACCAGGGCGCCGCCCCGACGTACGACGCCTGGGACGTGCGGCTCACCTTCGTCCACGCCGCCACCGGACGGACGGTCACGCGGTCGCTCGGCCGGCCCCTCGAGGGACTGGTGGACACGGCCGTGCACAGCACGAAGATCAGCACCAGGGGCATGAAGGCCGGGAGGTATGACCTCCACCTCGCCGTCGTGGACCCGTCGGGCTACTCCGCGCCGATGCACCTGGCCAACGCCGGTCGCACCGCCACCGGCACCTACCGCGTCGGGGCGGTCAAGGTCCGGTGAGCCCTACTCGCGCTGACGCTGACGGAACGCCCGCACGGCGGCGTTGATCGTGGCGAAGTCGCGCAGCTGCCCCTGCGGCTCGAGCAGGTCGACCCGTCGCAGGCGTCGTACGACGTCGTCGTTGGCCCGGGCGACGGCGACCACCTCGATGCCGAGCCCGCCCAGCCGCTCGAGCAGGGTGGTGAGCATGTCCAGGGCGGTGGCGTCCAGCGCTCCGACGCCCTCGAAGTCCAGCACCAGCCACTCCTCGGCGCCGGGGTTGACCTCGAGCACGTCCAGGACCCGGGCCGCGAAGCGGTCGGCATTGAGGAAGAACAACGGAGCGTCGAACCGGTAGACCAGCAGGCCGGGCTCAGGGGTGGCCTCGGGGTGCGCGTCGACCTCCACCCAGCCGTCGAGGTCCGGAGCGTCACCGAGGATCGCGTCGTGCGGCCGGGCGATCCGGCCCAGGGCGACCACGATGGAGAGGCTGACCGCGACGACCACGCCGACCAGCACGTCGAAGGCGATGACGCCCAGCGTGGCGACCAGCGCCAGCAGGGCCTCCTGCCTGCTGGCGCGCCACAGGGCCCGGTAGCCCGGGACGTCCAGGATCGCGATCGCGGCGGAGACGATCACTGCCGCGAGCGCGGTGCGCGGGATCTCGCCCAGCACCGGGCTGAGCAGCGCCAGCGTCGCGATCACCAGCCCGGCGGCGACCAGCGAGACCACCTGGGTGCGGCTGCCCAGGGAGGCGGGCACGGCGGTGCGGCTGGCGGACGACGACACGGGGAAGCCCTGGGAGAGGCCGGAGCCCAGGTTGGTCAGGCCCAGGGCGAGCAGCTCCTGGTTGGGCTCGACGCGGTAGCCGAGGCGGTCGGCGACGGACCGGCCGGTCAGGACGTTGTCGGTGAAGCCGACCAGCACGATGCCGACCGCCACCGGGAGCAGGCCCACCAGGTCCGCCCAGCCGACATCGGGCAACCCGGGGGTGGGCAGTCCCTCGGGGATGGCGCCCACCACGGGGACCATCGGTCCTGCGCCCGGGACCAACCAGACGAGGGCGGTCGCGAGCGCGACCGCGATCAGGGCGCCGGGCCAGGTCGGTGCCCAGCGCCGCAGGCTCAGCAGGAGCGCGAGCACGGCGGTGCCCAGGACCAGCGTGGCGGGGTCGACGTCCCCGATCTCCCGGACCAGCTCGGTGACCCGAGGGAAGAACCGGTCCGCCTCGATGGCCACCCCGGTGAAGGCCGCGATCTGGCTGCTGAGCAGGGTGAGGCCCACCCCGGTGATGTAGCCGACCAGCACGGGCTTGGAGAGCACCGAGGCGACGAAGCCGAGCCGTGCGGCGGCGCCGAGGATCGCGATCGCGCCGACCACGAGCGCGAGCGCGGCCATCAGCGCGACGTAGCGCGCCGGGTCCCCGGCTGCCATCGCGCCCACGCCGGTGGCGGCCAGGATCGCGGTGCCCGGCTCGGGCCCGACGCCGAGGTGCCGGCTGGTGCCCACCAGGGCGTAGACGACCAACGGGGCCAGGACGGCGTAGAAGCCGTACTCCGGAGGCATGCCGGCCAGCTCGGCGTACGCCATCGACTGCGGGATCAGCATCGCCCCGACGGTGGCGCCGGCGACGAGGTCGGGGCGCAGCCAGCCCCGTTGGTAGCCGCGGAGCACGGCGAGCCCGGGTGCCAGGCCCCGCAGGCGGGAGCGCTGCCTGCTCGTGGACACGCTCCGCACGCTAGTGCCTCGCGACGCTCATTCGGCCTGAGGGGGCGGGGCCATGAGCAGCCACAGCAGCTCGAGGGTTCGGTCCATCCACTCGGGCGCCACCGTGCCGCGGCGGACCAGCTCGCCGAGATAGGCGCCGACCATGAGGCTCACGATCCCTTCGGCGTCGAGCCCTGGTCGCAGCGCCCCTGCATCGACGTCGTCGCGGATTCGACTCACGAGGGTGTCGACGTAGGGCTGCAACGCGGCTCGGAAGAGCTCCGTGAACTCGGGGTCGGTGTTTCCGACGAGCGCAGCCAGCCCTCCTGGTCCCAGGACAGTTCCCATCTGGTGCCATGCCTGCTCGAGAGCGAAGCGGATCTTGTCCCGCACAGTCCCCTCGCGTGGCACGTCAGGGGCTCCGATGGCTTGCGCGAGGACAGCAGTCAGGAGAGCGCCGCGGTTGGGGTAGCGGCGGTAGATCGACGTCTTGGCGACGCCCGAGGTCGAGGTGACCCGGTCCATCGTGACCGCCCCCGGCCCGCGGTCTCGCAGGAGCTTCAGGACGCTCGCCTGCAGGCGCTGATCGACCGAAGCCTCGCGGGGACGTCCGGGCCTGGCCGGCGAGGAAGGAGTCTCAGTGGGTGTCATGGGTCCGCTCACGGATGCGTTCGTCGGGGCTGCCCGACAGGGGGTGGACTCTGTCGCTGGACGCTGCCCATGGTGGCAGAGGCACGCTGCGAGGCACCGAGCCCTCACGGTCGTGTTGCCTTCCGTCCCTGCTCGAGACTGAAGAAGCCACGTGGAGCGCGAGAAGGACCGTCACGTAGGTGACGACAGCAGCCATCCCGAAGGCCACCAGCACGATCAGGGGGTGCACGTGCTCACGCGGCCTGGTCGAACGGACGTGCCTCCCGGGCATCACGGTGGACGACTGGTGTGTCGGGGTCGGCCCGCCACTTGTCCAGGAAGTAGACCAAGGTGACGCCCCCCATCGTCAGTCCTCCGGCCACAAGGGCCGCCACGATGAATGCCAGGACCTCCATGCTGTTCCCCTTCCTTCCGAGGTGTGAGCCCCTCCGCTTATTACGATACGGCAACCGTATCGAAATAACCCTCGAGGGCCAAGTCATGGGTGATTCGCTCTACATGCCGGCGGAGCTGCGTCTGCCGGGAAGTCGGTGCCCCGCGCGGGAATCGATACGGTCGTCGTAGCGTTATGCCCAGTGCCTCCCAGAGGGAGGTCTACTCGCCGAGATGGCTCGGGCCGTGGCGGGATCACACACGAGTCGGTGCCGCAACGGCACGGAAGGAGCGTGGACGGCATGGTCGTCTACAACGAGCTGGTCGCACTGACGGCCGGGGCCGGACTTCTCGGCTTCGCCGTCTTCCTGGCCTATGTCATCAAGGCCAAGCGCATCGACAGCGAGGGCTGGGCAGGCTTCTTCGGCGTGACTGGCCTGCTGCTGCTGGTGCTGGGTGTCCACACCACCGTGACGTGGCCCTTCGGGGGCAACGGCTTCGAGTACGCCAACATCGCCTTCGGCCAACCTGCTGCCGGCTTCGGCGCCCTGCTGCTCTTTGCGGCCGTGTATCTGTGGCGTCACCGAACCCTGTACGCCGGTGACATCGACGAGGCGAACGCGGTCACCCTGGGGGCGTTCAAGCCGGTGGGCATCTTCGTCGGCGCCCTCGGCCTGGGCATGGCTGTGCTGGCCATCGCGTTCGTACGTTTCCAGCTGGGTGCGGCACCGCCCGAGGAGCCCATCAGCGGCCGGTTCGGGCACCTGCCCATCCTCGAGGCGCTGTTCCTCGGCGGGCTGTGGGGAATCGTCGCCCTGGGCGCGCTGCTGTTCGCGATCGCGCTGTGGACCGATCGCCCGCAGCTGCTGCGCTGGGCAGTGCGGGCCTGGGTGGTCGGCGGAACAGTGTTCCTGCTCTTCGGTGCGATGAACTTCTACACCCACATCGGCATGTACTACAACATAGAGCACGGCACCATGCACAAGTGGTGACATGAGCCCAGACGCGCCCGCACGTGCCCGACGCTCGCGGACGACGGGGTCGCCGCGATCGCTGTCGGCGCTCGTCACCCGTCACCCGTCAGGCGAAGCACTACACCGAGGTCGGTAGGCCTCCAGGGGCTCGAACCCTGAACCAACGGATTAAAAGTCCGCTGCTCTACCCATTGAGCTAGAGGCCCGGGACACGCTGATCTGGCCGCGTCCACGACCGAGTATCCCGCACCCGACGGGCCGCGGGGCGGCCGCCCCGCGAGCGTGAAAGCTGGGCGGTGCCACGACCCCGGCGACCCCGTTGGCCGACTGTTCACCCACAGGTGTGACGCAGACCGTGACGTCCGGCGATTTGTTGGTAGGGTTGGTGGTGCAACAGGTGCAAGTTCCAGCAGGTTGACGCCAGCGGAGTTTGTGATCCAACGGCGTTTCCATCTTCGGGCCTTCCAGCTTGTGAGTCGGAGCGACGTGTCACCGCACTTGATGCGGAGTCGTCGAAGTGATGGCTTCTCGTTCCGATAACAGGAGTACCGAGCACATGGCTCAAGGCACCGTGAAGTGGTTCAACGCCGAGAAGGGTTTCGGCTTCATTGCGCAGGAGGACGGCGGCGACGACGTGTTCGTGCACTACTCGGCCATCCAGTCCAACGGCTACAAGTCGCTGGACGAGAACCAGAAGGTCGAGTTCGACGTCACCCAGGGCCCGAAGGGCCCGCAGGCGGAGAACGTCCGCCCGCTCTGATCCTGGACCTGTTCCAGATCTGATCGAGATCCGGCCCCATCCCCCCAGGGGGGTGGGGTCGGATCTTTTTTGTCTAGTAGCACGTTCGGGTCATTGGCTCGGAGGCAGTCGTGAGCGAGACTTGGACCAACGGCCTAGAGTCGGATGATCCACGATGATGGGAGGGTGACGTGCACGACCAGTTCGACGTGACCCTGGAGGACGGCGACCTCCTCAACGAGGTCGAGCTCACCACCACGCTGATCATCGCGGCCAGCGAGTCCGAGGAGCACCTCTCGCAGGAGGAGATCGACCAGCTGCTCGGGGTCACCCCGCGTCGACCGGTGGACTGACCCGCCGCTCCCTGCTCAGCAGGTCGCGAAGAGCACCGGCCCGCTCGTGAGGTCGGAGAGCACGTACGCCCCCTCGACCGGTCGCAGGTCGAGCACGACCTCGCGGCCCTCGGCTCCGGCGCGCTCGACGCTGAAGCGCTCGGTGAAGTCGCCGCCCTGTCCGGGCGCAGGCCCCGCCGCGAGCCGCGCCCGGGCGTCCGCGTCGGCGGGAGCGTCGTCGGCGTCCTCGACCTGGAGAATCGCGCGCAGGTCTCCGTCGGGACGCAGCGCCATCGCGAAGCCCGTCAGCGGGTGCACACCGCCCGCCGCCGCCACGAGCTGGTCGGCCTCGGCCTGGGCGTCGTCGTCGGCCTGCGACATCGCGAGCGTCTCGCAGGCGTACGCGCCGTCGTACACCGCCGCTGCCAGCGGCTGCTCCAGCGTCCCCGCGAGCTCGGCGAGGTCCTCGGCGCCGTCGCTGTCACCGTCGACCACCGCCAGCACCTGCTCGAGGTAGGGCGCCTGGTCGGAGGCGAGCACGACCTGCTGGTCCGCCAGCAGCGCGACGTGCTGCAGCTCGGGGGTCAGTCCCGGCCCGACTCCCGCCAGCACGTCGGGCCCACCGACCCACACGCCGTCCTCGTCCTCCGGCTCGGTCCAGCCGAGCGCGGTGAGGCGCTCCGCGATCGCGTCGAGGTCCACGTCGTCGGCCACGCCCATCATCTCCACCGCACCCCCCGGCGACTGCGCCAGCAGCTCCCACGTGAGCGTCGCGGGGGAGAAGCCGAGCTCCTCCTGCATCACGCCCGCGGACGTGCCGAGCGCCGACATGGGGGACAGGTCGCGGTCGAAGGCCTCGGCCAGGAACTCGTCCACCTCCACGGCGGAGGAGTCGGCGTCGACGTCGGCGCCCAGCTCGCGGCGTACGCCCTCCCAGTCGGTCCACGCGGCGCGACTGGTCTCCGCCGGCGCCATCCGCAACGCCCTGGCGAGCGGGTCGTCCGGGATGAGGAGGCGCCATCCGAGCCACGCGACCAGCGCGAGCACGACCACGGCCACCAGGCCCACGGCGGTGCGACGTGACACGGGGGCTCCTCAGCGGTCGGGGTGGGTGTGAGACTACTTCCATGCCTCAGGGTGGTGAGCTCCGCGACGTGCGTGCTGCCGGTGCCGTGGTGACGCGCAAGGGTGGTGACGTGCTGCTCGTGCACCGTCCCAAGTACGACGACTGGTCCTTCCCCAAGGGCAAGCTCGATCCCGGCGAGCACGTCGTCACCGCCGCGGTGCGCGAGGTGGCGGAGGAGACCGGGCTCGACGTGCGGCTCGGCCCGGCGCTGGGTCGGCAGCGCTACCGGATGTCCAACGGGCGGTGGAAGAGCGTCGACTACTGGACCGCGCGGGTGGTCGGCAGCGACGACGTGGGCCGCTACCGCCCCAACGAGGAGATCGACGCCGTCGAGTGGGTGCCGTGGAAGGAGGCCGAGCGCCGCCTCACCTACCTCTACGACCGCGACACCCTGGCCGAGGCACGTCCGCTGCGACGCAAGACGCGCACGCTCGTCGTGCTGCGCCACGCCAAGGCCCGCTCGCGCAGCGCGTGGCGCCAGGACGACCGGCTCCGCCCGCTCCTCCAGGCGGGGCAGGCCCAGGCCCAGCGCCTGGTGCCGCTGCTGTCGGCCTTCGACGTGACGTCGGCGCACAGCTCGTCGAGCACCCGCTGCGTGCAGACCGTGACGCCGTACGTCGACGTGACCGGTCGGCCCCTGAAGACCTACGACGAGCTGAGCGAGGAGGGCGCGACGACCGACGGCGTGGTCGACCTCGTCGACGTCCTGCTCGACGCGGGCGAGAGCACGGTGCTGTGCACGCACCGGCCGGTGCTGCCGACGGTGCTCGACGCGCTCGAGGTGTCCGAGGTCCGCCTCGAGCCGGGCGGCATGCTGGTGGTGCACCACCGCCGCGGCAAGGTCGTCGCCACCGAGCCTTTGGCCCTCTGACCTGCGAGTTCTAGACTTTTCGGGCCTGCTCGTCAAGGCCTCTGTGACGAGTTCATGTGATCGCCGTCTCACGCACGAGTCTGCGACGCCATTCGGCCCGGTTCAGTTCATCGTGCGTTCACCGACGGCGCCGTGGTCGTTCTCCTGACGTCCCTACCTTCACTGGTGTCAGCACACATCAGACTTTCAGGAGCAACGAAGTGAAGCGCACTTCTCACCGCTGGACCCTCGCGTCCGGCGTGGCCGTCCTGGCCCTCACCCTCGCCGCCTGTGGTGGCGGCGACGCCGGCGCCAGCGAGGGCGGTTCCAGCGCCAGCGGCACCGTGGCCGTCGACGGCTCCTCCACCGTCGAGCCCATGTCCAAGGCCGCCTCCGAGCTGCTCTCCGAGGAGAACCCCGACGTGCGCGTCACGGTCGGCGCCGCCGGCACCGGCGGTGGCTTCGAGGTGTTCTGCCAGGGCCAGACCGACATCTCCGACGCCTCCCGCCCGATCGAGGAGGACGAGGTCGCGGCGTGCGAGGAGGGCGGGGTCGAGTACACCGAGCTCCAGGTCGCCACCGATGCCCTCACCGTGGCCGTGCACCCCGACCTCGCGGTCGACTGCCTCACCACCGAGCAGCTCATCGAGCTCGTCGGTCCCGGCTCCGAGGTCACCAACTGGAGCGACCTGGACCCGAGCTTCCCCGACCAGGAGATCTCCTTCTTCTTCCCGGGCACCGACTCCGGCACCTACGACTACATGGCCGCTGACGTCGTCGCGGACGAGTCCGAGGAGCTGCGAAAGGACGTCGAGTCCTCCGAGGACGACAACGTCCTGGTCCAGGGCATCTCCGGCACCGAGGGTGCGGTCGGCTTCTTCGGCTACACCTACTACGAGGAGAACATGGACTCGCTCAAGGCGCTGTCCATCGACGACGGCGCAGGCTGCGTCGAACCGTCCGCCGAGACCGCTCAGGCCGGTGAGTACACGCCCCTGTCGCGCCCCCTCTTCATCTACGTCAGCAACTCGTCCTACGCTGACAACCCCGCCACCGCCGAGTACGTCGACTTCTACATCGAGAACCTCGAGACGATCGCCGAGGCGGCGAAGTACATCCCGCTGAGCGAGGAGCTCTACAGCGAGACCCAGAGCGCCCTCGAGGGCCTCTCCTCCTGACAGGAAGAGTCGTCACCCCTTCATGAGCAGCACTCACACCGGCGCAGGCCCGTCCTTCGGGGCGGGCCTGCCCGGCGCCCCCATCGACCTGGGCCGCAAGGCTCGTCCGGCCGAGACCGCGATCAAGGTGGTCCTGTTCGTGTCGGCGATGCTCTCCGTCGCCATCACGATCGGGATCCTCGTCGCACTGGTCGAGCCGGTCGTCCACTTCTTCGCCGAGGTGCCGTTCGGGGAGTTCTTCTCCTTCGACGAAGGCACCCGGTTCGCGGTCTTCCCCCTGATCACCGCGACGATGGTCACGACCGTCATCGCCCTGCTGGTCGCCGTACCCCTCGGACTCGGTGCCGCGATGTACCTCTCCGAGTACGCCTCGCGGCGTGCGCGCAAGGTCCTCAAGCCCACCGTGGAGCTCCTCGCGGGCGTCCCGTCGGTGGTCTACGGCTTCTTCGCGGTCATGTTCGTCACCCCGACCCTGCTGCAGGACATCCTTGGCCTCGGCGTCGGGTTCACCAACGCCCTGGCCGCGGGCCTCGTGCTCGGGGTCATGATCATCCCGACCATCGCCTCGCTGGCCGAGGACGCGTTCTCGGCCGTGCCCCAGGCGCTGCGGCAGGGGTCGTACGCCATGGGTGCCAACCGCATGCAGACGACCCTGCGCGTCGTGCTGCCGGCGGCCCTCTCGGGCGTCGCGGCCGCCATCGTGCTCGGCCTGTCCCGCGCCGTCGGCGAGACCATGATCGTGGCGCTGGCCGCCGGGTCGCAGAAGAACTTCAGCCTCAACCCCCTCGAGGGCATGCAGACCATGACGGGCTTCATGGCCACGACCGCGGGCGGTGAGAACCCCGTGGGTTCGACGTCGTACAACACGCTCTTCGCCGTCGGCCTGACGCTCTTCGTGATCACCTTCGTGATCAACATGATCAGCATCGCCCTCGTCCGTCGTTACAGGCAGGCCTACTGATGAGCGTCGCCACCACCACCGCCCGTGAGACCGTCCAGCTCGCGACCGGCAGGAGCCGCGAGCGCAGCGCCGGGTCGCTCGTGTTCCTCGGCCTGCTGTGGTTCTCCCTCTTCTTCGGCGTGATGGTCCTCGTCGTGCTGATCGCCGACACCGCCATCGCCGGCGCCGGTCGGTTCGACGCGGACCTGGTCACGAGCTACGACTCGACGCTCTTCCCCGAGCGCACCGGCTTCCGCGCCGGCATCCTCGGCAGCCTGTGGCTGATGCTCTTCACGGCGCTCATGGCAGTGCCGCTCGGCATCGCCGCCGCCGTCTACCTCGAGGAGTTCGCCGACTCACGTCGGTGGTACAACCGGATCATCGAGGTGAACCTGCAGAACCTGGCCGCGGTGCCGTCCATCGTCTACGGCCTGCTGGCCGTCGCGGTGATGGCCCTGATCGGCATCGAGCGCAAGGGCATCGTCCTGGGTGGTGCGATCGCGCTCGCCCTGCTCATCCTCCCGGTCATCATCATCACGACCCGCGAGGCCGTGCGAGCGGTGCCCGAGGAGATCCGTCAGGGCTCGCTCGCGCTAGGCGCCACCACGTGGCAGACGACGTGGCGGCAGGTGCTGCCGTCGGCGGTTCCCGGCATCGCCACGGGCACGATCCTCGGCCTTTCGCGCGCCATCGGGGAAGCGGCCCCGCTGCTGATGCTGGGCCTCGCGTCGTCGGTGCGCTTCGACCCCGAGGGCATGATGAGCCCCATCACGGCGCTGCCCATCCAGATCTACGGTCTCAGCTCGAGCTCGCAGGACGCGTTCCAGGAGGCCGCTTCGGCCGCCATCATCGTGCTCCTCGTGATGATCCTCGGGCTCAACGCACTGGCCATCTTCATCCGCAACAAGTTCCAGCGATCCTGGTGAGAGAGACTGACGACATGGCTTCTGCCACTTCCTCCGACACGTTCCCGCAGATGGGTTCGCTCGGCGACGTCCACATGAGCGCGGAGCGGCGTCTGCCCGACTCCCCGGTCAACCCGGTGATGGAGACGCGCGACCTCAACGTGTTCTACGGCGACTTCCACGCCGTGCACGACGTGAACCTCGCCTACGGCCGCCACGAGATCACCGCGATGATCGGCCCCTCGGGCTGTGGCAAGTCCACGGTGCTGCGCTGCCTGAACCGGATGAACGACCTGGTCGCCGGCGCCCACGTCGAGGGCGGCGTGCTCTACCACGGGCAGGACATCTACGAGAAGAACGTCGACCCGATCGCCGTACGCACCCAGATCGGCATGGTCTTCCAGAAGCCCAACCCGTTCCCGAAGTCGATCTACGACAACATCGCCTACGGCCCGCGGGTCACCGGCATGAAGGTCGACAACATGGACGACCTGGTCGAGGAGGCGCTGCGGGGCGCTGCGCTCTGGGAAGAGGTCAAGGACAAGCTCAAGCAGTCGGCGTACGGCCTCTCCGGTGGGCAACAGCAGCGCCTCTGCATCGCCCGGACGATCGCCACCAAGCCCGACGTGATCCTCATGGACGAGCCGTGCTCGGCGCTCGACCCGATCGCCACCGCGCGCGTCGAGGACCTCATGCTCGAGCTGCGCAACGAGTACACGATCATCGTCGTGACCCACAACATGCAGCAGGCCGCCCGCGTCTCGGACCGCACCGCGTTCTTCACCGCGCGTCCGGACGAGACCACCGGCAACCGCACCGGCCTGCTCGTGGAGTACGACCTCACGTCGACGATCTTCTCCAACCCGAACGACAAGCGCACCGAGGACTACATCTCCGGCCGCTTCGGCTGAGCCATGGGCCTTGGCCTCGCACGGGTCGGGGTGGTCGGGTACGTCCTGGTGGGTCGATCGGGGGTTTGATCCACCAGGGCGTTCCCGGCCACCCCGATATCTGAGGACGTGGTGGTCGGGGATCGGCCTCTCCGACGTTCACCCTGTCCTCAGATGTCCGCCGGCCGTCGGGGGACTGTGGATGATTCGAGCGGGGGGCGACAGGTTCGGCCCACGATGCAGTCGTGGACTCGGACGGCAGGACGGCGGGCGCCTGGCCGGCGCGTGGGATCGGTCCGCGTGAGGGCCTGCGGCCCGGCGTGCGGTGGCCGTCGCGTCGAGATCCGCTGGGCGTGGACGGACCGACCTCGTGGGGCACGCGTTCCGGCGAGTGGCGACGATGCGGGGACAACCTGTGGGTGCCGGCATCGGTCGACGTCAGCGACCCCGCACAGCGCATCGTCGAGGCAGCGGCGCTCCTCCCGGGATATGGCGGGGTGACCGGATGGGCCGGGTTGTCGTGGCTCGGCGGGGTCTGGTTCGGTGGGGCGGGACGCGGCGGCGAGCTGCTGGACGTCCCGGTCGCGGTCAGCAGCGGCCACCGGATGCGGCCGCGCCTCGGCCTGGAGGTGTCGCAGGAGGTCATCGCCCCGCGATACGTCCTCCGACACGGTGGCGTACGGGTCACCGAGCCGCTGTGGAGCGTCGCCTACGCGATGCGCTACGCCCTGGATGACCGGGCCGCGGTCGTGGCCTTCGACATAGCGGCCTTCAACGACCTCGTGTCGATCGACGAGCTCGCCGCCTACGTCGACACCGACCTCGTCGCGCGGCGCGGGGTCGAACGCGTACGGCGGGTCCTGCCGGAGCTCGACGAGAATTCGTGGTCGCCGATGGAGCCGGTGCTGAGGTGCGAGTGGAGGGAGGAGATGGGCCGACCCCGCCTCCTGATGAACGTGCCGGTCTTCGACCGGAGTGGCCGCTTCGTCGGCACTCCGGACGCGATCGACCCCGTCGCGGGGGTCTACGGCATGTACGACGGTGGACTGCACCTCGCCGGCAAGGTGCGCCACGCGGACGTGGCGAAGGAGGCTGCCTACCGCCGGCTCGGCCTGGAGGGCGTCACGATGATGTCCGGCGACATCGCTGACAGCGACCCCTTCCGCCTGCGACTGCGCGACGCGTACGCCCGGGCGGGCCGCCGCCCGGCGTCGGACCGCGAGTGGACGCTCGTGACCCCGACCTGGTGGAAGGACACCACCACCGTGGCCGCTCGCCGCGCGCTGTCGGCGTACGAGAGAAGGCGCCTGCTTGCCCATCGGCAGCGGGCGGCCTGATCCGCCCACCCGACATATCTGAGGACGTGAGGGACGTGAATCGGGGTCCGGGACGTTCAGGACGTCCTCAGATATCGGGGCGGGGGCGGGGCGGGGGCGGAAGACGGGGGGGAAGACGGGGGCGGAAGACGGGGGCGGAAGCCGGGGGCGGAAGACGGGGGCGGAAGCCGGACCCCGAGCCCCCGAAAGCCCCGTCAGGGCAGGAAGAGGTGCGCGATCCAGTAGCAGACCGCGGCGGCGAAGCCGGCGGCCGGGAAGGTCAGCACCCAGGCGGTGAGGATCGACTTCGCCACGCCCCAGCGCACGGCCGACAGGCGCTTGGTCGCGCCGACGCCCATGACCGCGGAGGTGATGGTGTGGGTGGTCGAGATCGGCGCCTCGAAGACGTACGCCGTCGAGTACAGCACCGATGCGGCCACCGACTCGGCCGCGAAGCCGCGGGGCGGGTCGAGGTGGATGATGCGACGGCCCAGCGTGCGCATGATGCGCCAGCCGCCGGAGTAGGTGCCGGCGGAGATGGCTGCGGCCGCGGCGATGATGACCCAGAGCGGGAGCGGGTCGTCGGCACCGACGTAGCCGCCGGCGAGGAGCGCCAGGAAGATCACGCCCATCGTCTTCTGGGCGTCCTGGAGGCCGTGACCGAGCGCCATCGCGGCTGCGGAGATCGTCTGCGCGATCTTGAAGCCACGGTTGGCGCGGCCGGGGTTGGCGTTGCGGAACATCCACATGATCGCCACCATCAGCACGAAGCCGAGGGAGAAGGCGACGATGGGGGAGAGGAACATCGGGATGACGACCTTCTCCAGCACGACGCCCCAGTTGGCGGTGGCGCCCGCGGCGACCGCGGAGCCCACGAGGCCGCCGATGAGGGCGTGCGAGGACGACGAGGGCAGGCCGTAGTACCAGGTGATCAGGTTCCAGGTGATGGCGCCGAGGAGGCCGCACATCACGATCACGAGGGCATGGCTGCCGGTGCCGGGGTCGATCGTCTCCGAGACGGTCTGGGCGACCTTCTGGCCGAGGAAGGCGCCGACGAAGTTCATGACGGCGGCCATGGCCAGCGCGACGCGCGGCTTGAGGGCGCCCGTCGAGACGGACGTCGCGATGGCGTTGGCGGCGTCGTGGAAGCCGTTGGTGTAGTCAAACACCAGGGCGACGACGACGACCGCGATGATGATCCCGATCTCCATCAGGCCTACGACTCCTTGACGGCGATCTGCTCCACGATGTTGGCGACCTTCTCGAAGGCGTCGATCGCCCCCTCGAGGGACTCCACGATGTCCTTGAGCTTCATCACCTCGAGCGCCTCGTGCTCACCGCTGAAGAGGTTGGCGAGGATGCGGCGGTAGGACTTGTCGCCGGTGTTCTCGAGCCGGTTGATCTCGATCCAGTACTCGTCGAGCTTGCCCATCGACTCGAGCTGCGGCATCGCCGCGGCGGTGAGCTCGGCGCAGCGCTGGAGGACCTCGACCTGCTGGGTGGTCTCCGGGGGCAGCGAGGTGACCTCGTAGAGGAGGACCAGGTCGACGGCCTCGTCCATCATGTCCATGACGTCGTCGAGCGCCGAGGCGAGGGAGTAGATGTCCTCGCGGTCGAAAGGCGTGACGAAGGTGCTGTTCACCCGTCGGATGATCGAGTGGGTGGTCTCGTCCGCGGCGTGCTCGGCCTCGCGCATGCGCTGGGCGACCTCTGCCTTGGAGCTGCCGGCGGACAGCATCTCGTTGAGGAGCTGGGAGCCGACGACGAGGTGGTTGGCGGCCTCGCTGAAGAGGTCGTAGAACGAGCTGTCGACAGGGCGGAACTTCAAACGCACGGTGAACTCCGAACGGGGGGCGGATGAACCGTGGTTCATGCTAGGGGGTCGGCCGCCTTCCGACGCAAGTTGCGGCGTACGTCGTCGCGCGGGTGTGACGCGGCGCTCAGCGGCGGCGGCCCCGCTGCCGGGCGATCAGCTCGTCGTGGAGGTGGCGTACGCCGACCTGGAGGTGCCACTCGCCGTCCGAGCCCAGCTCCCACCCGGTGGTGTCCGGGTCGAGCGACAGGTCGAGCAGCGCCCCCACCTGGGCGACGACGTGCGGGTCGCGCAGGCGTACGAGCACCTCGACGCGGCGGTCGAGGTTGCGGTGCATCATGTCGGCCGAGCCGATCCACGCCGCCGGGTCGCCGCCGTTGTCGAACCAGAACACCCGGCTGTGCTCGAGGAACCTGCCCAGGATCGAGCGCACCCGCACGGTCTCGGACAGGCCGGGTACGCCGGGGCGCAGCGCGCAGATGCCGCGGATCACCAGCTCCACGCGCACCCCCTCCTGCGAGGCGAGGTAGAGCGCGTCGATCACCGCCTCGTCGACCACCGAGTTGGCCTTGATCCGGATCCCCGCGGGGCGGCCGGCCTGGTGGTGGGCGATCTCCTGGTGGATCTGGGCGATGAGCCCCTCGCGCACGCTGTGCGGTGCGACGAGGAGGTGGTCGTAGGTGCGGTTGCGGCTGATGCCCGAGAGGTTATTGAAGAGCAGCGCGACGTCCTCGCCGATCTCCGGGTTGGCCGTGAGCAGGCCGAGGTCCTCGTAGACGCGGGCGGTCTTCGGGTTGTAGTTGCCGGTGCCGAGGTGGACGTAGCGACGGATGCCCTCGGGCTCGTCGCGCACCACCATCGACAGCTTGCAGTGGGTCTTGAGCCCGACGAGGCCGTAGACGACGTGGCAGCCGGCCTGCTCGAGCTTGCGGGCCCAGCGGATGTTGGCCTGCTCGTCGAAGCGCGCCTTGATCTCCACGATCACCAGCACCTGCTTGCCGGCCTCGGCGGCGTCGATGAGCGCCTCGATGATCGGGCTGTCGCCGGACGTGCGGTAGAGGGTCTGCTTGATCGCCAGGACGTGCGGGTCGGCGGCGGCCTGCTCGAGGAAGCGCTGCACCGACGTGGCGAACGAGTCGTAGGGGTGGTGCAGCAGCACGTCGTGGCGCGCCACGGAGTCGAAGACGTCGACGGGGGAGGACGACTCGACCTCGGCCAGGCTCGGGTGCGTGGTCGGCAGGAACGCGGCGTACTTGAGGTCGTCACGCGGCAGGTCGGCGATGGAGTGCAGGCCGGTGAGGTCGAGGGGGCCGGGCAGGGAGACGACCTCGTCGCGGCCCACGCCGAGCTCGGAGACCAGGAGGTCGAGGACCTTGGGGTCCATCGACTGCTCGACCTCGAGGCGCACGGGCGGGCCGAAGCGGCGCCGCTGGAGCTCCTTCTCGAGCGCCTTGAGGAGGTTCTCGGCGTCGTCCTCCTCGACCTCGAGGTCCTCGTTGCGGGTGACCCGGAAGGTGTGGGCGCCGAGCACGTCCATGCCCGGGAAGAGCTTCTTGAGGTGCTCGCCGATCACGTCCTCGATGGGGACGAAGCGCTGGTTGCCCAGCCCCACGAAGCGACCGAACGTCGGCGGCACCTTCACCCGGGCGAAGTGCTCGGTGCCGGTCTCGGGGTGACGCACGACGACCGCGAGGTTGAGCGAGAGCCCGGAGATGTAGGGGAAGGGATGGGCGGGGTCGACGGCCAGCGGGGTGAGGACGGGGAAGATCCGGTCCTTGAAGAGCTTCTTGCAGACCTTCTGCTCCTCGCGGTCGAGCTCGGACCACCGCAGGATCTCGATGCCGTGCCCGCCGAGCTCCGGCAGGAGGTCGACCAGCGCCCGGGCGTGGCGCTCCATCAGGTCGCGGCTGCTGACCCAGAGCTGCTCGAGCTGCTCGCGCGGCATCAGCCCGCTGGCTGCACGTACGGCGACTCCGGCGGCGATCCGGCGCTTGAGGCCCGCGACGCGGACCATGAAGAACTCGTCGAGGTTGCTGGCGAAGATCGCGAGGAAGCGAGCCCGCTCGAGCAGCGGCAGGCCCGGGTCCTCGGCGAGCTCGAGGACCCGCTGGTTGAAGTGCAACCAGGAGATCTCGCGGTCGATGAACCGGTCGTCGAACTTCTCCACGGCCTCGATCGCGGCGGCGTCGGGCGTGTAGGGCGGCTCGACGTCGAAGGTGTCGGTGGGGTGGCCGAAGGGCTGGGCCACCGGACCCTCGTCGACCGACGGGGAGATAGCGCTGGTGAGGGTGGCCGGGTCGTTCATGGGCCAAGTCTGGCACCGGTTGGTGAACGGGGGATGGCCAACGGGTCAGTACACCAGCGCCTGGACGCCCTCGCCGAGCACCTGCTCGGCGAACACCGCGGCACCGGCGATGGTCACGCCCTCGCGCAGGTCGCCCTCCACGATCCCGCGGCGGGCGGCGCACTGCGAGCAGACGGTGATCGTCCCGCTGGTCTGCACCACCGCCATGAGCTGGTCCAGCGGCGTGGCGAGGTCGAGGGTGAACTCCTCGGCCCGACCCGGTACGCCGAACCACGCGGCCTCGCCGGTCAGCCAGAGCGAGACGTCCGCCCCGGCGGCGGCTGCGGCGGCGGCGACGGTGAAGCCCTGGTTGAGGCGCTCGGCATCCTCGGCGCCGCAGGTGACCTTGACGACCAGTGATCGGGGCATGGCCTCACATTAGAGTGACGTCCATGCCCTTCGAGCTGCCGGACAACCTCCACCCCAACTGCGGCCCCGTGGCGTGGCTGCTCGGCACCTGGCGCGGCAACGGCCACGGCGACTACCCGACGATCGAGAAGTTCCACTTCGGCCAGGAGCTGATCTTCACCCACGACGGCCGGCCGTTCTTCCACTACATGTCGCGCGCGTGGATCGAGGACGAGGACGGCGAGTTCGTCCGCGACGCCGCGATGGAGACCGGCTTCCTGCGCTGCCCGGAGCCGGGCAAGGTCGAGCTGCTGCTCGCGCACAACATCGGCTTCTCCGAGGTCTGGTACGGCGCCGCCGAGGGCGGCAAGCTCGAGATGCACACCGCCGGGGTGTCCTTCACCGAGACCGCGAAGGAGGTCACCGGCGGGTCGCGGATGTACGGCAACGTCGAGGGCGACCTCCTCTACGCCTATGACATGGCCGCGGTCGGCCAGGACCTCCAGCCCCACACCTGGGCCCGCCTCCAGCGGGCGTGAGCCCTGCGATGAGCGACGACCTCGCTGCCCGGCTGCGCGAGCAGGGGCTGCGCCTCACCCCGCAGCGCCAGCTGATCCTGCGCGCCGTCGAGGAGCTCGGGCACGCCACGCCCGACGAGGTGCTGGCCCACGTGCGCAGCCAGGTCAGCTCGGTCAACGCCTCCACCGTCTACCGCACCCTCGAGGTCCTCGAGGAGCTCGGTCTGGTGCGCCACACCCACCTCAGCGACCGCGCGCCGACCTACCACTCCACCCGCGAGCACGAGCACGTCCACGCGGTCTGCCGCCGTTGCCACGCCGTACGCTCCTACGACCCCGCGGTCGTCGCACCGCTCGTCGCGGCGCTGGGCGAGGACGGCTTCACCGTCGACGTCGGGCACCTCGCGATCTTCGGGGTCTGCGCGGACTGCGCCTCGAGGGATCCCCGGGCACCCGGGGAAACTGAAGCCTCCACTGCGAAACTTCGGGGGTGAAGCTCCAGTTTCCCCGGGTAGCCGGGGAAACCGGCAAGCACGGTGCCGCGACCTAGACTCGAGGCATGGCCAGCCCCTTCCTCGCCCTTCCCGGAGCCGTCGCCGGCGACGGCATCGACGCCCCGGTCGCCGCGCACTACGGCTCCTTCAACACCGAGCAGCGCAGCCTGGCCCGCGGTGAGGGCTTCGTGGACCTGTCGCACCGCGACGTCCTCCGGATCTCCGGTCCCGACCGCCTCAGCTGGCTGCACAGCCTCACCACCCAGTACTTCGACGGCCTCGCCCCCGGCGTGTGGACCCAGGCCCTGGTGTTGAGCCCGCAGGGGCACGTCGAGCACGCCTTCGCCGGCGTCGACGACGGCGAGTCCTTCACCGCCCACACCGAGCCCGGCGCCGGTGCCGCGCTGGTGGAGTGGCTGGAGCGGATGAAGTTCATGACCCGCGTCGAGATCTCGCTGGTCGACGACCTGGCTGTGATGTGGCGCCCGGGCGAGGGCGCGGGGCGCTACGACCTCGTCCCGCGCGAGCGCATGGCGGCGTACGCCGAAGCTGCCGAGCCGGCCGCCGGCCTGTGGGCCTTCGAGGCGCTGCGGATCGAGCGCGGCGAGCCGCGCCTGGGCATCGACACCGACCACCGCACGATCCCCAACGAGGTCGGCTGGATCGGTCCGGCGGTGCACCTCGAGAAGGGGTGCTACCGCGGGCAGGAGACGGTCGCGCGCGTGCACACCCTCGGCCGTCCGCCGCGACGGCTGGCGCTGCTCCACCTCGACGGGTCGGAGAACCGCCTCCCCGCCGCCGGGTCGCCGGTGTCCTACGAGGGCCGCGACGTCGGGTTCGTCGGCTCGAGCGCCCGCCACCACGAGCTCGGCCCGATCGCGCTCGCGCTCGTGAAGCGCAACGTCCCGGTCGACGCGACCCTCACCGTCGACGAGATGCCGGCCGCCCAGGAGGTCGTCGTCGACCCCGAGGTCGGGCTGCACGTGCGCCCGCTGCGCTAGTCAGCGGTCCGTGCGGGCGTACTGCACGTGGGTGTCGACGTCCGCGTGGGTGAAGCCGAGGCGTGAGTAGACCGCGACGGCCGGCGCGTTGTCCGACTCGACGTAGAGCAGGACCTCCTCCACCCCCAGCCCCGCGAGGTGGTGCAGCCCGGCGAGGGTCAGCACGCGGCCGAGCCCGCGACCCTGGGCCGCCGGCGCGACGCCCACGACGTAGACCTCGCCCAGCCGGGCGTCGTGCTGCTTGGTCCAGTGGAAGCCCAGCACTCCCGACGCGTCCTCGGCGACGAGCAGCCCGGCCGGGTCGAACCACGGCTCGGCCATCCGCCGAGCGAGGTTGTCGGCGTCCATCGCGCCCTGCTCCGGGTGGCTCGCGAAGGCCGCCGCGTTGACCTCGACGACCGTGTCCGCGTCGGCGTCGCGGTAGCCGCGGATCGTGACCCCCGGCGGCGGCTCCAGCGGGGGCAGCTCCAGGCGCGCGTCGCGGCGCATGACCCACAGGTCGCGCACCCGCTCCCAGCCGTGCCCCGCGGCGAGCCGGGCCGCGGCCGGGTGGTTGCCGTGGGACCAGGCCGTGCGCGCGTCGGCGTACGCCGTCCCCTGCAGCAGCGCGGTCGCGACACCGCGCCTGCGCTGGTCGGGGTGCACCGCCAGGCTCAGGTCGCCGTCGTGCACGAGCGAGAAGCCTCCGTCGCGGACCGTGACGGCCGCGGTGCCGTCGGTGAGCGCCATCCGGGCGGCCTCGTCGAGCGGTGAGGCTCCGTCGGCAGCGCCCGCCGCCTCGGCGATCCGGATGACTTCGGCGACCTCGTCCACGCCTCGACCCTAGCCCCGCTGGTCGGGGACCGGCTCAGGCGTCGGAGGTCGAGCGCGAGGAGCGGGGCTGCTCCTCGGTGTCCTTGTCGCGGGTGGGGACGACGAAGCGGTAGCCGACGTTGCGGACCGTGCCGATGTGGTGCTCGTGCTCGGTTCCGAGCTTGGCGCGCAGGCGGCGCACGTGGACGTCGACGGTGCGGGTGCCGCCGAAGTAGTCGTAGCCCCAGACCTCCTGCAGCAGCTGCTCGCGGCTGAAGACGCGGCCGGGGTGCTGGGCGAGGTACTTGAGGAGCTCGAACTCCTTGTAGGTCAGGTCGAGCGGTCGGCCGCCGATGCGGGCGGTGTAGGTGGCGTCGTCCACGACGACCTCGCCGCGGTGGATCACGTGGGCGCTGGGGTCGTCCGGCGACGCGGCCCCGGCGCGGCCGATGGCGAGGCGGATCCGGGCGTCGAGCTCGGCCGGGCCGCACGTGTGGAGCACCACGTCGTCCATGCCCCAGTCGTGGGCGACGACGGCGAGGCCGCCCTCGGTGACGACGAGCAGGACCGGTGCGTCGACGCCGGTGGTGCGGATCAGGCGGCACAGGTCGCGCGCGGCGGCGAGGTCCTGGCGGCCGTCGACGAGCACCAGGTCGGCGTCCGGCGCGTCGAGCAGCGCACTGCCCTGGGCCGGGACGATCTTGACGCTGTGCGACAGCAGTGCGAGCCCCGGGAGCACCTCGGCCGACGGCTGGAGCGCGCTCGTGAGCAGCAGCAGTGTGCTCATGGCGGGGCCCTCCTCGTGCCGGCGATGAGCAAGGATATCCCTCATGAGCGACGCTGACGGGCGAGTCCGGGGACCTGAGACGGTGACCGTGCGCTACTGGGCGGGGGCACGGGCGGCCGCCGGGACCGCCGAGGACACCTTCGAGGTCGTCGGGGAGGTCACCCTCGCCGAGCTGGTGCGCCGGGTGCTCGAGCGGCACCCCGACGACCGGATGGCCCGCACGGTGGGTGTCTGCTCGGTGCTCGTGGGGGACCGGCCGGTGCGGTCGCAGGACCCCGCGACCGTGGTCGTGGAGCCCGGCTCGGTGGTCGAGCTGCTGCCCCCGTTCGCCGGAGGGTGAGCGGGCGGACGCGGCGATGCGATAGAACTACGTTTCGACAGGCCTCCTACGGGGGATGGCCTGCGTGCCGGGCACGCGTGTGCCGGCATGAGTCCGAGGGGGACAACAGAATGATGAGCACTCACGGGGGAGCCTTCGCGCGCCTCGTCGCCGGTGGCGCAGCCGTCGCGACGATGGTCGCCGGCTTCTCGATCGGGCTGGCGACGCCGGCCCACGCGGCCCCGGTCAGCGTCACGACGACGCTCACCGACCCGGCCGGCAACACGCTGGACGGCGAGGTCGAGGCGTACGCCCTCCAGCCCGACGGCTTCTACCGCTATGTCGACCAGGCCGTCGTGGCCGACGGCCAGGTCCGCATCGACGTCGAGCCGGGCACCTACAAGTTCTACTTCGGCGACGACGACCGCGTCTTCGTCGGTGAGTACTACAACGACAAGCAGACGATGGAGACCGCCGACGCGGTCGCGGTCGCGGGCCCGACGGCCCTCGCGCCGGTCGCCCTCGCGGCACGCCCCACGCTCTCCGGCCAGGTGGTCTCGCCGACCGGCAGGCCGATCGAGGACGCGCGGGTCACGATCTACGACGTCGCGACCAGCTCGCCGCGCACGACGGTGCTCACCCGGGCCGACGGCTCGTGGGTGGCGGGCGTGGACCCCGGCGACTACAAGGCGTACTTCTCGGCCGACGGCTACGCGTTCGAGTACTTCAGCAACAAGGCGACCCTCGCGTCCGCCGACGCGGTCGCTGCCGGCGCCAACCTGGGCCAGGTGGCGCTGTCGCGTGGCGGCGTGGTGCAGGGCACGGTCACCAACACCGGCGGCGCGCCGCTCGAGCGGGCGCAGGCCACGGTCTACACCGTGGACGGCGGCCAGGTGGGCAGTGACCTGACCGACGCCGCCGGCGTCTACCGCATCGAGGGCGTCGACCCGGGCAGCTACCGCGTGCAGTTCAGCGACCCGGTCGAGGAATACCTGCCCGAGTGGTTCAACGACAAGCCCTCGCGTGACACCGCGGACCCGGTCGACGTCGGTGTCGACGGAGTCACCACCGTCAACGCGGCCCTGGCGCCCGACCCGGACGCCTACGTCGACCCCGCCGCCGTGGACGTCTCTGGCACCGTCGTGGACTCGGCGGGCCAGCCCGTCATCGGCGCCGACGTCACCGCCTACGACACCCCGCTCGACGCCGACAAGCCGGCCGCGCTGGTCCGGGTCACGTCGGGTCGCGCCGGGCAGTTCAGCTTCACCGAGCTCTCGCGCACCTCGGAGTCGATCTTCAAGATCCAGGCACAGGACCGGCTCGGCCGCGAGGAGGGGCAGTACGAGCGCCTCGACCGCTGGTTCGGCGGCGCCCAGACGTACGACGTCGCCGCGACGGTCGGCAAGCCGACCGGCGGGGTCACCATCACGCTGCCCCTGACCGGTGGCGTGAGCGGCACCATCACCTCGGAGTCGGGCCTGGAGGTCATGGGCACCGCCGTGCGCTTCTTCGACGAGAAGGGCAACCCGGTCGAGGAGACCACCGCCTACGCCGAGGGTGACGGCACCTACTCCGCCACCAACCTCGTCCCGGGCACCTACAAGGCGCAGTTCATCGACTACGACCAGTCGAGCTTCTGGAGCTTCGGCTACGAGGTGCCCCGCGGCCACGCGCCCGAGTGGTACGACGACACGTCCTACGTGAAGGCCGAGAAGATCGTCGTCAAGAGCGGTCAGACCGTGACCGGCGTCGACGCTGCGCTGTCGGAGGACCTCCGTGCCTTCCGCAAGCCCGAGGTCAACGGCAAGCCCTACCTCGGCGGCAAGGTCCGGGCCTACCCCGGCGTGTGGTCCGTCGACAGCGGCACCACCTACTCCTACGCGTGGCTCGTCGGCGACACCGTCGTCGGCACCGGCGCCACCTGGAAGGTGACCAAGGCGGCGAAGAACAAGCGGCTCACGCTGCGCGTCACCGCCGAGAACGGCATCCTCAACGGCACGGCGGTGGTCGCCAGCCAGGTGATCAAGAAGAAGCCGAAGGTCAAGGTCGCCGTGAAGGGCACCAAGGCGACGATCACCGTCTCGGCCAAGAAGGTGAAGGCCAAGAAGTTCAAGGGCAGCGTCGTGGTGAAGAAGATCGTCCGCGAGGACGAGTACGGCGCGCCGGTCCTCAAGAAGATCGGCAAGGCCAAGCTGCGCAACGGCAAGGCGTCGCTGACGCTCAAGAAGCTGGCCAAGGGCAAGAACAAGCTGGTCTTCCAGGTCACGCTGAAGGGCGGCAAGTACGGCAACGCCGAGGTCACCAAGACGGTGAAGCTCAAGCGCTGAGGCGTTCCACCGCACGCACACGACGGGCCCCGGGAAGCGTGTTCCCGGGGCCCGTCGTCCTTCCCCCGCGAGGGCTCAGGCCTCGATCGCCTGGCGCGAGTCGCTGTCGGTGCGCAGCTCGATCTTGCGCGGCTTCGCCTTCTCTGCGACCGGTACGACGAGCCGGAGCACGCCGTCGCTGTAGGTCGCGTCGATGTGGTCGAGGTCGAGGTTGTCGCCGAGCACGAGCTGGCGGCTGAACGCACCGCGCGGCCGCTCGGAGGCGAGCATCTGCCAGTCGCCGTTGCTCTGCGCCACGCGCTCGGCGCGGATGGTCAGGACGTTGCGCTCCACGTCGAGGTCCACCGAGTCGGGGCTGACCCCCGGCAGGTCGAACTCGAGGACGAAGCGGTCTCCCTCGCGCCATGCGTCCATCGGCATGACGACGGGTCGGTTGGTGGTGCCCATGAGCTGCTGGGTGAGCCGGTCGAACTCACGGAACGGGTCGGCGTTGCGGATCAACATGGCGGTCTTCCTCCTGGTTCTGGGATCGGTCGAGGCCCTGCGTGAGTGCCTCTGATCTGTAACACGCGGTATAGGTTTCTTATATTCCAGAGATCAGGCAGAATCAAGACCTCCAGGCGAAGAAGTGGGGAGGCGGCGGTGGCGGGACGGGAGGTCGGGGTCTTCGCGATCTCGGTCGCGGCCGAGATGACGTCGATGCAGGTGCAGAACCTCCGGGTCTACGAGCGTCGTGGGCTGGTCGCCCCGGACCGCACGTCCGGCGGCACGCGGCTCTACAGCTCCGACGACATCGAGCGGCTGCACCGCATCCGCGACCTGCTCGCCGCGGGGCTCAACCTCGCAGGCATCGCGGCCGTCCTGGAGCTCGAGGAGGAGAACCAGTGCCTGCGAGCCCGTCTCGCGCGGGTGGGCGACCGGTCCTGACGCTCGGGAACACGCGAGGCACCACGCGACGTTGGGTCCGTCATGAGCACGGGAGCATGGATCGCGGTGGGCGCCGTCGCGCTCGCCCTGGTCGTCGGCCTCTGGCGGCTCGCGACCGACGGGCGCTTCCGCGGCACCCACGCCGTACGCCAGTCGGACCCACCGCCGGTCGAGGAAGGACGAGGTCCTGTCACGAGACCTCCCGGCGCCGAGCTCGTCACCGCGGTGGGCGAGCAGCTGGGGGAGCGCGCCACGCTCCTGCAGTTCTCGAGTGCCTTCTGCGCCCCATGCCGCGCCACGCGGCGGGTGCTGGGTGAGGTCACCGACCTGGTCGAGGGCGTACGCCACGTCGAGGTCGACGCCGAGCACCACCTGGACGCCACCCGTGCCTTCGGGATCCTCCGTACGCCGACCACGGTCGTGCTCGACGCCACCGGCGCCGAGGTCACCCGCGCCACGGGCGCACCGTCGCGCGACCAGGTGCTGAGCGCCGTGGCGCAGGTCTGATCTCACGATATGGATGCAAGGACCACATCATGAGACAGACGGTCGAGACCCGTCGGCGACGGCCTACTGTCGTGGCCATGTCGTCGACCATGCTCACCAAGCGCCGCGCAGTGGACCACTGCCGCGTGCGCTCGGCGCTGTGTCGAATGTCGTGACGTCCCGCCGTTGACCTGAGCGCAGCCGTCTCCCGTCCGGGAGGCCTGCTCCGGTGGGACTCGGCGCTGGGTTGCCCCCAGCGCGCCTGGCCTAGTGCCGCGCCGACCACCCCGGGAGAGACATGTCCACCACCGCCACGCCCCGCTCCTCCACGACCGTCACCGGTCGTCCGGAGGGAGCCATCGACCCGCGCAGCCCCCAGCTCGCGGCGGCCCTGACCGCCGTGGTGCTGGTGGCGGTGCTGCTGCTGCCGTCGCCGGCCAACGTCGTCCTGCTCGCGGTCCAGGCCGCGCTCTTCGCCGTCGGCGCGGTCCGCGGGGTGCAGGCCACGCCGCACGCGTGGCTGTTCCGCACCCTCGTACGCCCACGGCTGGCGCCGCCCACCGAATGGGAGGCGCCGGAGCCGCCGCGCTTCGCCCAGGCCGTCGGCCTGGCCTTCGCCCTCGTCGGCCTCGTCGCGTTCCTGGCGGGCGCGACGGTGCTCGGGCAGGTCGCGGTCGGGTTCGCCCTGGTCGCCGCCCTGCTCAACGCCCTCTTCGCCTTCTGCCTGGGATGCGAGGTCTACCTGCTCGTCCGCCGCTTCATCGCCACCGCCTGATCGCCCGAAGTTTCCATCACAAGGAGCACACCACCATGAGCCGTGAGAACTCGCTCGTCACCGCCCAGTGGGTCGAGGACAACCTCGACACCGACGGCATCGTCCTCGTCGAGGTCGACGAGGACACCACCGCCTACGACAAGGGCCACATCCGTGGCGCCATCAAGCTCGACTGGACCACCGACCTCCAGGACCAGGTCCGTCGCGACTTCGTCAGCAAGGAGCAGTTCGAGGCGCTGCTGTCCGAGCGCGGGGTGTCCAACGACGACACCGTCGTGCTCTACGGCGGCAACAACAACTGGTTCGCCGCCTACGCCTACTGGTACTTCAAGCTCTACGGCCACCAGGACGTCAAGCTCCTCGACGGCGGCCGCAAGAAGTGGGAGCTCGACTCGCGCGAGCTGACCGACGAGCTGCCCAGCCGCGCGCAGACGTCGTACACCGCCACCGAGCAGGACCACTCCATCCGCGCCTTCCGCGACGAGACCGTGGCGGCCATCGGCACCCAGAACCTGGTCGACGTGCGCAGCCCCGACGAGTACGCCGGACGCCTGCTCGCCCCGGCCCACCTCCCGCAGGAGCAGGCCCAGCGCGCCGGTCACGTCCCGACCTCGATCAACGTGCCGTGGAGCAAGGCGGCCAACGACGACGGCACCTTCAAGTCCGATGACGAGCTGCGCGAGATCTACGGCGCCGCCGGCCTCGACGACTCCAAGGACACCATCGCGCTGTGCCGCATCGGCGAGCGCTCCTCGCACACGTGGTTCGTGCTCAAGGAGCTGCTCGGCCACGACAACGTGAAGAACTACGACGGCTCGTGGACCGAGTACGGCTCCCTCGTCGGCGTCCCCGTCGCCCTCGGCGACGAGCCCGGGGAGGCCTGAGATGTGCGGAGCAACCGAGGGCGGGCTGTCGCTCGACGGCGTCAACGTGGCCAAGGAGGCCGTGATCCAGGGCCAGGTCCTGAGGGGCGGTGCCGGTGAGGAGAGCGAGCCGGTGCCCAACGCCTACGTGAGGCTGCTCGACCGCTCCGGCGAGTTCACCGCCGAGGTGCCGACGTCGGCCACCGGGCACTTCCGCTTCTTCGCCGGTGACGGTGAGTGGACGCTGCGCACCCTCGCTCCGAAGGCGCAGCCGGTGGACACCCGCGTCGTCGCGGCGACCGGGTCCGTGGCCGAGGTCCAGGTGCTCGTCAGCGCCTGACGTTCGTCAAGGAGGACGCCCTGCGCTGCGAGCGCGGGGCGTTCCTCTCATTTTTCACACGGTTCTCCCACAGTGCCTGCGCCACCTCCCTCCGGCCTCGTACGGTGACGATCCGGCGGTGCGTGTGAAGGAGGGTTGCGTGACGGCACAGACCCATGTGGCCGAGACGGACGACCTGTGGCGGCTGACCATGGAGCACTCGCCCGTCGGCATGGCGATCGTCTCTCCCGCGGGAGCGTTCCTCACCGTCAACGCAGCGCTGTGCGACATGCTCGGCTACGAGCCCGACGTGCTCGCCACCCTCGACGTCCGGTCGATCACCCATCCCGACGACCTCGCGAGCGACCTGCGGTTGCTCGACCAGACCATCGCGGGCGACATCAGCTCCTACCGGATCACCAAGCGCTACATCTGCGCCGACGGCACCGTGGCGATCGGCGACCTGTCGGTCGCGCTGCTGCGGGCGCCGGACGGATCGCCGGTCCACTTCATCTCCCAGGTCGCCGACATCACCGAGCGGCACGCGTTCGTCGAGCGGCTCGACGCGGCCGAGGCCGCGGTGGAGGCGGAGCAGCAACGCACCGAGGCCCTCTTCGAGTCGGTGGCCGTCGGGCTGCTTCAGGTCGACGCCGACGGTGCCTACCTCGCCTTCAACAACCGCCTCTCCGACATCCTCGACCTGGCCTACCCGCGCGGGCACGACGGCCACGCGGGCCCGGACGCCTTCGTCTACGACCTCGACCTGCGCCGGCTGCCCGTCGACGAGCTGCCGTCGGTGCGAGCCGCACGAGGTGAGCAGTTCGACGGCGTGATGCTGTGGGTCGGGGAGGACCCGGACTCCCGGCGCGCGCTGTCGGTCTCCGCGCGTCCGGTCCGTGACCGGATCGGACGCCTCACCGGCGCCGTGGTCGCTCTCCAGGACGTCACCGACCTGCTGCGGGCGGTGGGGGCCAAGGACGACTTCGTCGCGATCGTGTCCCACGAGCTGCGTACGCCGCTGACCTCCGCGCTCGCCTACCTCGAGCTGCTCGACGACTCCGGCGACGTCAGCGCCGAGGGGCGCCAGCAGGTCGGCGCCGCCCGGCGCAACATGCTGAGGCTGTCCCACCTCGTCGCCGACCTGCTCCTCGCCGCCCGCGTGTCAGCCGGGTCGTCGGTCGTCGACCGCTACCGTCTCGACGTCGCAGCGGTGCTCACCGAGGCCGTCGAGGCCGCCGGGCTCGACGCGTCGGGATCCGGCGTACGCGTGGAGTGGCACGGGCCCTCCTCGCTGGTGGCTGTCGCCGACGGCATGCGCCTGCGGCAGGTGCTCGACAACCTGCTCGCCAACGCCATCGCCTACAGCCGGGCCGGTGACCTGGTCCGCGTCACCCTGTCGGAGGACCGTGACCATGTCGTGCTCACCGTGGCCGACGAAGGGGTCGGCATCGACCGCCTCGACGTCGCCGACGTCTTCACCCGCTTCTTCCGCGGCGCCAACGCGCGCCGTCTCCAGGTGCCCGGCGCCGGCCTCGGCCTGGACATCGTCCGCACCATCGTCGAGGCCCACGCCGGCCAGGTGTCGCTCGACAGCGCCCCCGGCGCCGGCACCACCGTGCGGGTGGCGCTGCCGCTCTGAGGCTCCCCTGCGCGCCCGCACGTGCGAGGACCCCCTGCGGGGGGCAGGGGGTCCGGGGCGACCGGGTGGGGTCCGGCGCGTGTCCCGCAGGGGTGGGTTCCCGCGGGGCTGGTGCGAGGCATCTCAAGATGATTTGTCATCGCACTTGCCCAAGTTTGTCAAAGCGGACGACACTCAGCACTAGTTTTGACAAAGTTTCTCAGGCAGGGGCTCGGGACGCCTGCCAACCAACCCCACACAGCACACCTAGCCCCTGGAGTCACCATGAACCGCAAGGCCCCCCGCATCCTCGTCGCCTCGATCGCCCTGATCGGCATGATCGGTCTCTCCTCGCCGGCCGAGGCCGCGCCTGCCCAGCAGCAGATGCGCAACGTGTGGTGCTGCTGATCCCGAGCGACCTCAGGGTCAGCTGCGGGCGAGGGTGGTCGAGGTGACCCGAGCCCGCAGCCCGGTCGACGCCGCAGCACGGCGGTAGGCGTCCAGCGCCTCCTCCGCCAGTCCGACGCCCTCCAGCAGGTCGGCGAGGTCGAACCACAGCTGGGCCGCGCTCTGGTCGGCACCGATGGCGGAGAGCCGGAGGACGGCGGCCTGGTAGGACCGTGCGGCGAGCTCGGTCGCGCCCTCGGCGGCGTACGTCCTGCCCTCGAGGGTCAGCGCCTCGGCCTCGGCCAGCGGGGCGTGCCCGTCGGCGGTGGTGTGCACCTGCGCCACAAGGGCGCGGCTGCCGGTGAGGTCACCGGCGAGGAAGCCCACGCGAGCCAGTCCCAGCAGCGTCCACGCGCGGTCGACGGGGGAGGCGCTGCTCCACTCCATCTCCGCGGCCGCCTGCTCGAGGTTGTGGCGCGCCTCGTCGATGGCGGGCGGGTCCAGCTCGAGCTGGAGGCGTCCGACCTCGGTGCGCAGGCGGGCGAGGTTGCGGGCGTCCTGACCCTCGCCGAGCAGCGCCAGGGCGCGCTCCGCGAGCGGCACGGCCGCAGCCACGTCCCCTCGGTTCGCTTGCATGACGCTGGCGTTCCAGTAGGCGGACGCGCGCGCTCGGGGCGACCCGAGCGACTCGGCCCGGGTGATCGCCTTGCGGCACAGGCGTACGGCGTGGGCGGTGTCGCCGCGCTCGAAGTGTGCGGCGGCAACGGTGACCGCGAGCTGGACCGCCTCGTCGCAGGACTCGAGCCCGGACTCCTCCATGTCGGCCATCACCCGCTCGCCGCACTCGATGGCGCGGCCCAGGTCGCCGGTCTCGCGATAGATGCGGCTCAGGGCGATGCCGGCCCTGATCCGGGTCAGCCCGTCGGCGGACCGGTCGTCGATGATCGCTTCGAGCTCGATGACGGCGTCGTCCTCGCGGTTGGTGGCCTCGAGGGCGCGGGCGTGGAGCAGGCGGGCGCGCTCGCGGAGGCCGGCCATGCGGGAGGCCGCCATGGTGTCGAGGGCCTTGTGCAGGTGGCGCTCGGCGTCCTCGGGCTGCCCGGACTCCAGGGAGAGCTCGGCGTAGTCGAGGGCGAGGCGGATCTCGTCGACCACGTGGCGCTCGGGCTCGCCGAGCAGCGAGTCGACGGTGACGCCGAGGCGCTCGGCGAGGGTCTCGAGCGCAGGTGCGGTGGGGCGGCGGTGGCCGCTCTCGATGCGGGAGAGGTAGGCGACCGACATCAGCTCGTCCGCAACCTGACCTTGGGTGAGCCCCCGTGCCTGGCGTGCGGACCGGAGTCGGCGACCCAGCGCCTCACGGTCGGTGCGGCCCAGCAGCTCGGCATGACGCGCGTCCATCCGCACATTGTGCGGCACGTTTACCGGCCGGGTGTCGAATTAGGTCAAGAGACCGTCAAAATTGTCTTGACGTCGGGGTCGTTGCCTGCGAGCGCCGCGTGCTGACGCAGGGACGGTGAGTCCCGACAGCTGCAGGAGTGGACATTCAGCTGTCCATTGGTTGAATTTGGCCACACCTCCACGCCATGTCAACATACCCTTGACCCTCCGGGACCTCGTCGGTTCAGGTAGGAGTCGCGATCAACGTGATCGCCAAGCAAGGCATCCGTGGGGGATGAATGACGCAGGTCGACCTTTTCCGTGTTCACCATGATGGTGTCGACCTCGCGCACGGCAACAGCGCCGCTCCCGCGCATCCTGTCCCCGGTGATGGGCAGGGCTCCGACTGGCGCAGCGCCTACAAGCGTCGCCTCCTCGTCGCCGACTTCGTCGTGCTGCTCGTTGCGCTCATGGCGGCCCAGCTCGTCCGCTTCGGGGCGACCTCCGGCCCCCCTGTCGACGGGCTCTACGTGCCCTACCCGGTCCTGGGCGTCGCGCTCGCGGCCGCTTGGTGGACGTCACTGCAGGTCCACAGGGTGCGGAGCTCCCGCATCATCGGCAACGGTTCCGAGGAATACCGCCGCGTGCTGGTCGCGACGTTCCGTGCGTTCGCCGTGCTTGCCTTCGTGTCGGTCGCGTTCAAGATCGACGCCTCCCGCCTCTACATCGCCATCGCGCTTCCCCTGGGACTGGTGGGCCTGCTGGTTGCTCGCAAGGTCGCACGCGTGGGCTTGCAGAAGGCGCGCGCGAAGGGCCGGTCGCTCGAACGTGTCCTGGTCGTCGGTGGCGAGAGGTCTGCCAACGATCTTGCCCGATGGTTCTCCCGCCACCCTGCCAGCGGATATGTCGTCAGCGGTGTCTGGGTCCCGGACAGCACCTCCCACCTGTCCACGCCGTTCAGCCCGGCGCTGCGGCGGGTGCCGATGATGTCGGCAGACGTCGACTTCGACGAGGCGCTGTCCGCGTCGGGGGCCGAAGCCGTGGTGGTGACCGACACCGAGCACCTGGGCCACGAGTCGCTGCGCGACCTCACCTGGCAGCTCGAGGGCACCGGCATCGATCTGCTGCTGTCACCCAACGTGCTCGACGTGTCGTCGACGCGGATGAGCCTGCACGACGTGTCGGGCATGCCGCTGCTGCACCTGAGCGAGCCGCAGTACGCCGGCGCGAGCCGTCTCGCCAAGACGCTCTTCGATCGCGTTGGAGCCTGCGTCATCCTGCTCCTCGTCTCACCGCTCTTCATCGCCACGGCACTCGCGGTCAAGCTCACCAGCGCGGGCCCGGTGTTCTACCGGCAAGAGCGCGTGGGTCGTGATGGGGCAGCCTTCGGCATGATCAAGTTCCGCTCGATGAAGGTCGGAGCGGACGCCGAGCTTCAGGCGCTGCTTGCTGCCGAGGGCAGGACGCTCGCTGAGCTGCCCAAGCTGACGCGTGACCCGCGCGTGACCCGGGTGGGGGTGTTCATCCGCCGCTTCTCGATCGACGAACTTCCCCAGCTCATCAACGTCCTCCGGGGCGACATGAGCCTGGTAGGCCCGCGACCGCAGCGCGACTTCGAGGTCGACGGCTACGACCACGTCGCCACCCGTCGGTTGAGCGTGCTCCCCGGGATGACCGGTCTGTGGCAGGTCTCCGGTCGCTCCGACCTGTCGTACGACGAGGCGATTCGACTGGACGTGCACTACGTGGAGAACTGGTCCATGACGGCGGACCTGATGATCCTGTGGCGCACCGCCAAGGCTGTCGTGGCCTCCGATGGTGCCTACTGACGGCGCCACCAAGCGGTCAGCGCGCAGCGTGCGGTCGCACCAGTCAGCCCCGCAAGGGAACGTCAGCCGAAGTACGAGCGAACTGCGTCGATAACTCGCGCTTGGTCGACACCGGTCAGGTGGGTCGAGCAAGGCAGCGACACACCTCGGTCGAACAGATCATCAGCAACAGCCCCGCCGACGAGCGCTGAACTCGCGAACGGAGGTTGGCGATGTAGCGGTCTCCACAAGGCACGTGCGCCCACCCCGTGCGCGCCGAGGTGGTCAAGGAAAGGACCCCGCTCGGCGGCGTCGCGCAGGAGCACTGAGTAGAGCCAGTACGTCGCGTCGTGACCGGGGAGCCGCGGGGGCAGCACGAGTGGCAGGTCTGCAAACGCATCGTCGTACCGGCCTGCGATGGCGCGCTTCGCCTCCACGAAGTCTGTCAGTCGACTCAGCTGGGCCCGCCCGAGTGCGGCCGCGAGGTTGGTCAACCGGTAGTTGTACCCCACCTCGTCGTGCAAGTACCCGACGTCTGGAACCTTCGCCTGCGTCGTGAGGTGTCGCACCCTTTGCGCGAGCAACGGATCGTCGGTGACGACCATCCCGCCGCCCCCAGCAGTGGCAATCTTGTTGCCGTTGAACGAGAAGCACCCCAAGAGCCCGACGGAGCCTGTCTGGCGCCCCGCAAGCAGCCCAGTGGACCATCCCGCACCGAGGCTCTCAGCAGCGTCCTCGATCACGGGAATGGAGAACTGCCTGCACACGTCGAGGATCTCGTCGGCCTTCGCCGGCTGTCCCAGCACGTGCACGAGCTCCACGCACTTGGGTTGGGGCTCTTCAGCTGCCGCCCGTCGGGAGAGCTCCGCGTGCAGCAGCTCGGGACTCATGTTCCAGGTGTCTGCCTCCGAATCGATCAGCAGTGTCCGTGCCCCCTGATAGGCGATCGGGTTGCTCGAACCGACGAACGTGAAGTCGGAGCACGCCACTTCGTCGCCAGGGCCGACATCGAGGACCCGAAGAGCGACATGCAGTGCTGCCGTGCCGCTCGAGCAGGCCACGGCAAAGCGGGAACCGACCACCTCGGCGAACTCTCGCTCGAAGTCACCCACGGCCGGGCCCACCGAGGACACGAAGCCCGAGTCGAGGGCGTCTACTACCGCAGCCCTCTCGAGAGGCCCGATGTCCGGAGTGGCAAGTGGGATTCCGCCGGCAGGCGCAGGCGCGCCCGGGGCGTGTGTCTCCCCGGCCAAGACGATCGTGGGGTCGTTGGCGCTCGTCATCGGTGGTACCGGCCCGCCGTGTCGACGTCCGTGCGTCCCTCGAGCCATTCGGCAGTCAGGCGCAGGCCGTCCTCGAGTGACACTTCGGGCGTCCAGTCGAGCAGCTCCTTGGCGCGGCTGGGGTCCGAGAGCAAGATCTCGACCTCCGAGCCGTCGGGACGCAGTCGAGCCTCATCGGTGAGGACCTCCGCGTCGTTTCCCGTGATCGTCTTGCACATCTCGACGACCTCGCCGACGGACACCGTCCGGCCGGTGCCGAGCTGGACTGTCTCGCCCGGTGCGAGCGGCGCCGTGGCTGCCCGCACGAATCCCTCGGCGGTATCGGTGGCGAAGGTGAAGTCGCGCTTGGGGGACACCGCGCCGAGACGCAGCGACTCAGCACCTGCCAGCAGCTGCGACAGCACCGTCGGGATGACGGCGCGAGCCGACTGGCGGGGCCCGAACGTGTTGAAGGGACGCAGGATCGTGACGGGGAGGTCGAAAGAGAGGGCGTAGGACTCGCAGAGCTTGTCGGCGCCGATCTTGGTGGCGGAGTACGGAGACTGGCCGCGGAGGGCGTGAGCCTCGGTGATCGGCACCGAGTCCGGGGTGCCGTAGACCTCCGAGGTCGAGGTGTTCACCAGGCGCGGTGTTCCGTGTCGGCGTACGGCCTCGAGCACGTTGAGCGTTCCCGTGATGTTGGTGTCGACGTAGGAGCGAGGAGCGACGTAGGAGTAAGGGATGGCGATGAGGGCAGCCAGGTGGAGCACGACGTCGACATCGGTAGCAGCGCTCATAACGTGTTCAGCGTCGCGGACGTCGCCGAGCACGATCTCTGCCTGGCCGTCGCGTAGTGCCTGCTGGAACGCCTCGGACTCCTCGAGCCAGCCGGTGGAGCTGAACGAGTTGTAGAGGCAGAATGCCCGCACGTGCGCGCCGTGGGCCAGCAAGCGCTCGACCACGTGGGACCCGATGAAGCCGTCTGATCCGGTGACCAGCACCTTCTTGCCCGCCACGGTCTCTTGTGGGTCGCTCTCGGTCAGGGGTCTTGCGCTCATGCTTGTCCTTTCGCGCGGGCGAGGTCAGCGGGTGTTCCGACATCGATCCAGTCGGCGTTCATGGTCCATGCAGCGACCGACCGGTCATCGTCCAAGCAGGTTTGGGCGAGCTCGGGCATGGTGCTGTGCTCGCCGGTCGGCAGAAGCTGGATCAGCTGCGGGTCGAGGCAGTAGACGGCGGTGTTGATCTCGACGCGCATCTCCGGCTTCTCGGCGATGCTGGTGACCCGGTGGGCGGTGTCGGTCTGCACGACCCCGAACGGCACCGTGTGCGTGTAGGCACGCACCCCCATCGTCAGCTCGGCTCCGCTTCGGCGGTGGTGCTCGACGAGGCGCTCCGCTTCGAACTCGACCATCAAGTCGCCGTTCATGACGATGAGTGGATGGGGTGCATGCCGCACCGCGTCGGGCAGCAGCGTCAAGGAGCCCGCGGTGCCCAGCGGCTTGTCCACCTGCTCGTGGAGGTAGTCGATGCGACAACCGAGACGCGAGCCGTCTCCGAGGTGGTCGATGATCTGCTCTGCCAAGTGGTTGACGCTGACGAAGATGTGTCGCACTCCTCCGCCGACGAGGCCGAGCACCGACCACTCGATGATGCTGCGCCCGGCAACGGTCATGAGGGGCTTCGGGGTCGAGGCGGTGAGGTCGCCCAGTCGTGATCCCCGACCGCCGGCCATGATGACGGCGACGTTGGGCAACTGCGGCGCGCCGAGCACGTCGGACAGGGTGTGCAGACCCACCAGGCGGCGCTGGTCGTCGACCTCCGGAACTGCCGAGATCCGCACCGACCTCATCACGTCGATCACCAGTGCCCGCGGCGTCCCCGACTCGACCGTCCGCGGGTCCCTGGTGGCGTGAGGCAGCGCCGGGGAGTCGAGCGCCGCTCCGCCGAGAAGTGCTCGCCGCACGTCTCCATCGGTCAGCACGGCAAGCAGACGGTTCTCCTCGTCGACCACGCAGCAGAGAGCATTGGCTCCGTGGTCGATCGCAGCGATGGACTGAAGGAGCGTGGCGTCGGGGGGCACACAGATCTGGTCGAGGTGCGTGTCGATCATGGGACCTCACAATTGTGGAAGACCTTGGTGCGCGGCACGTCACGTGCCGCCAGAACGACATTGACAATCCGTAGAGCTGACCGCCCGTCGCCGTAAGGGTTCGACGTGGCCCGTGCGGTCTTGCGGAAGCTGTCGGTTAGTGCAGTAGCCAGCACGTCGCCGACAGACTCACGCCCCTCCTCTGCGTGGAGGACGTTGGGGCCCCTGAGCCGCCCACGCTGACGTTCGCCGATGTCCACCGCGGGCACCCCGACGCTGGCGGCCTCGATGACGCCCGACGACGAGTTGCCCACGACCACGTCGGCCGTGGCGAGCATGCGTGGGTAGGCGGGCCCAAGGGCCTCGACCAGGATGACGCGGTGGTCGGACGCCAGATGGGTCAGCGCCTCCAGCACCGCTTCGCGACCGACGTCCATGCCGGGATAGGTGGCGACGACCGTCTTGCAGTGCTCGAGCGCTGCTACCAGTGCCCCATATGCCCACGGTCCTGCCTGTGAGACGTTCTCGGCAGTGGGCGGGTGGTAGGTGAAGAGCGCCAAGGGACGAGCAAGGGAGCGTCCGAACCGCTCCACGAACTCGTCGTCCGTGAGCGCAGCGACGCCGCTGTAGAGATCGAGGCCGGGAGCGCCGGTGACGTGGATGCGCTCGGCTGGTTCGCCCAGCTGACGGAGCCGGCGAGCGGAGTCCTCCGAGGCTACGCAGTGCTGGTCGGCGAGCTTGGTCACGGCATGCCGGACACGCTCGTCAAGGGCCCCCTCGGTGACCTCGCCGCCGTGCAGATGGATGATCCGGACGCCGGCCAGGAAAGCGGGCGGGACGACGTAGAGCAGCTCCCACCGGTCGCCGAGGACGATCAACGCTTCCGGAGCAACGTCGTGGATGACCGCCGGCATCGCTGCGCTGAGGACTGGGCCGTGGGCCAGCACGCTGTCGTCGTCCACCGTTGTCATGCGGTGGGTGAGCTCATGCACGCGGTTGACGTCGGGGGGAACGGCGAGGCTGCGGTGGAGCTGCGCGTGCAGCTCGTCGGCGCCGAACGCCACGCCAACCAGAAGGTGGAGCTCGACGTCTGGATGATCCTCCAGCGCGGAGATCACGGACATGAGCGGCCCGAGGTCTGCCCGGGTCCCGACGAAGAGGGCGATGCGGCGCACTAACCGTTCACCAGCGCCTCTGAAGCCACGCTCTGCCCGGCGGCAACGGTGGCAGCCATGGTGCGCCCGACGATGTCGTTGTCCGGTCGGATGCCGCTTTCCGGTCGCAGGGCGACGAGGTCGCCGGGCGTCAACACGTGGCCGGGCTCGAGGTCTCGCGCGGCATGCCACGACCTCCGCACCAGGGGAGCGTTCTCCTCCTCCGCCGGCATACGCCGCTTGACGCCGTTGCCGAGCGCCGCGGGAATGGCGCGCAGAGTGGTGACGTAGTCCGTCAGCGCCTCGGGCTCGAGGCTGGCCAGGTGGTCGGGGCCTTCCATCTGACGATCGAGGGTGAAGTGCTTCTCGACCACGCGCGCCCCTAGCGTGACCGCCGCGACCGCCGACGCCAGCCCGGGGGTGTGGTCCGACCAGCCGACCGGGATGGCGTGCTGCCGCATGAGGGCCGGGATGACCGTGAGGTTGCACTGATCGAGCGGTGCCGGATAGGCCGAGACACAGTGGAAGATGAGAAGTTGAGGAGCCGCGGCGCACGCCGCAACGGCCGCGGCCACCTCGTCGGCGTCGCCCATGCCGGTTGAGACCAGAAGGGGGAGGCCGAGGGCCGACAACTCGGAGAGCATAGGAAGATTGGTGAGTTCGCCGGACGAGACCTTGAGGCCTTCAACCCCCAGGTCCACGAGGAGACGTGCGCTGCCCATGTCGAACGGCGTGCTGAGAAAGCGGATACCCACTGAGTCGCAGTGGTCCTTGAGGCGACGCCAAGCAGACTCCGGCAGCGTCAGCTCCTGCAGCAGGCTCTGCTGGTCGCGGGCGCCTGATCGCTCCATCTGGTACGGCGTGGCTTCAGCGGAGGCCGACGTCAGGGCACTCGGGTCGAAGGTCTGGAACTTGACCGCCTGAGCGCCCGATGCCACAGCGACGTCGATGAGCTGGTGTGCGATGTCCTCGCTGCCGTTGTGGTTGACGCCTGCTTCGGCGATGACGAGCACGTCGTCGGTTTGGTCGAGGTCAAGATGGGCCACGCCGTCGATGCCTCCCTCGTTGGGTCACGTAACAGGACGTGCGGGCACGCCTGCGACTGTCGTCCCGGATGGCACGTCGTCCACGACGACCGCGCCAGCGCCCACCAGCACATTGTCCCCCACGCTCACGCCAGGCAGAATTCGCGCCCCACTGCCGACCAGCGTGCGCCGTCCCACGGTGGCTCCTCCGAGCAGGCAGGCGCCCGGCGCGACATGGGCGCCGTCCCCAACGACGCTGTCGTGCTCGACGATGGCGGCGGTGTTGACGATGACGGCATCACCGAGCTTGACCCCTGGACCCACGTGCGCGTGATGGAGGACGGAGACACCGAGACCGAGCTCCGCACGGTCCGAGCACGTGGCCATCACACTCACAGCGGGACGGAGAAGCGGGTGAGGAATCGTCTGTGTGAGGGCAAGTCGGACGGCGTTGTCGCCGATACCTAGGGCCACAGAAGCGTCCTGCTCGACCGCCATGGCGAGAGCCGTCTCGTCAGAGGGCAAGACCACTACGTCCCATCGTGAGGTGGCTTCGCCGGAGACGGCGATCACCGTGTGCCCCGAGGAACGGAGCACGTCGCAGATGCTCGATGCGTGACCGCCCGCCCCGAGGACGACCCAACGTCCGCCCGAGGTGGCGGTCGACGTCGCCATCAAATGATCTCCATGTCAGTCAAGTCGGGTCAGGCTCTAGGGAGAGCCTCGTGCGGGAGAGTACCCGTTCGCAGTTAGGCTGAGCGTCGCATCCGCCGACTCAATCGAGTCACCAAAGCTGCTCGAAGGGCAACCATGAAGCCGCTCACTCTTGGGGTCGTTCCCGCGCGAGGCGGGTCCAAAGGTTTACCCGGCAAGAACACTCTCTCCCTGGCAGGAGTGCCCCTGGTGGTTCACGCCGTCCGTGCCCTTGAGATGGCGACGCGCGTTGATCGGGTCGTCGTGAGCACCGATGACCCCCACATCGCGGCCGTAGCGAAGCAGTGGGGCGGCGACGTTCCTTTCAGGCGACCAGCCGATCTCGCGGCGGACGACACCCCGATGGGCCCGGTGCTTCGCCACGCACTCGATCAGGTTGAACGAGCGGAGGCGCGCGAATACGACCTGTTGGTGCTCTGCGACCCAACTAGTCCTGGGCGCCAACCGGAAGAGATCGACCGCGCCGTGGAGCTGCTGTGGGCGGCCCCAGAGTTCGTGGGTGCCATCGCGGTGTCGGAACCGATGTTTCAACCTGCATGGGTCGGCGTGCGAGAGGTCGAAGGTGCGCTCGTCCGGTACGACGAGGCGGGCAGAGGCGTTACTCGACGTCAGGACAGCGAGGGCCGGTTTCTCCGCATCAACGGAAGCTTCTACGTATGGAGGACTGAGTTCATCCGGAAGTTGGAGGGCTCGTGGTTTGACTCGGGGCGCCATCTTGGCGTCGAGATCAGCGAGCTCCATGCCTTCTCGGTCGACGACCAGCTTGAGTTCGACATGATCCAATGTCTCGTTGATGGTGGGTTGCTGAGCCTCCCTTGGCTGCACGATGGTGGCAAAGCGTGAGGGAATGGACAGGAGTCGAACAGTCGTTGCAGCTCGGCCCGACGAGCTACGCAAAAAGTCGGACAGAGAGAACCCCATGACAAGCAAAGTCGGAAGGTTCAGGATTTGGAGTTCGCTGCGCGTTTCCCGTGAGTGGCAGCCTTGGCTCGCGGGTATAGCGATCGTGGCGGTTGCGGGCGCCGGTGCAGGCTGGCTGGCTGATGCAGGGTTGGGCGGGTATCAGCCCCTCCGAGCCCTCGTCTGCGTGGTGGGCTTGGTGCTTGCTCTCGTTCGGCCCCGCGCGGTGCTCGACTTAGGTGCGCGCAATCCCGCGCTGCTTGCCTTCGCGGCCTGGAGTTTTGCTTCTATCCTCTGGACTCGCTCGCATTCAGAAACGTTCACTACGCTGGCGGGGCTCGGGGGTGTCTTGCTGTTTGGTGTCGTGCTGGCCCTCATGGAGTTGCGGTACGACTCCTACGCCGTCGTGCTGTGGGCTCTGACTTGCACGAGCGTGGCATCGTATCTGGTCATTTTCCTTGCTCCCGGGGTTGGGACCGTGACGGTCGATCACCCCACCGAAGGAACCATCGTTCAGCCAATCGGAGTTTTCATCTGGAACAGCGACCTGGGATTCTCTGCGGCTCTCGGGTGTGTAATTGCTCTTTCGATGTTCATCCGCAAACGGCCGAAACGGCGTTGGGCCTTCTTCATCTTGGCGGCGTTCCATGCTGGGTTGGTCTGGATCTCGAATGCCGCCACGGCCGTTCTCGTTCTCGTTGCGGGGCTAACCGTAATTCTGCTCACTGCGCACCGTAAGACGTCGCTACCGGCGCTTTTCGTGGCCGTCGCTGGTCTGGTCGGGGGAATTCTGTCATTTGGTGTCCAGGGTCTTGCTGACAGAGCCCTTGGTCTTCTGGGAAGGTCCACAACCCTGACGGGGCGTGTCGATCTGTGGGAGTCGACGCTTGAGCAGGCGAGAGACTCGGTCTGGCTCGGAAAAGGTGCTGGCGTGGAGCCGAACTTCGATGGTCTATCCAATGCGGTGCATTCTCACAATGGGTTCGTGCAAATCTACTTCGACCGAGGACTCATCGGCGTGGCGTTAATCGTCGTGGTGGTCATATGGGCACTCGCGATCTGCCTCATCGCCCGGAGATGGCTGGGGTTGTCTGTTGTGGTGATGGTGGTCGTGGCGAATGCAGCGAACAACTACCTCAGTTACGCGTCGTTCGGTCTACTCCTTCTGGTCTGGCATTCGTACTCGGCACGGCACGGCACGCAGGCGAGCCGAGTGGGCTCGGGCGCAGCCCGCGAGGATGCACGCAATTCACGGGTGGAGTCCGCGTCTTGAAGGCCCACATCCTGATCGCGGCACACAAGCCCTACGACTTCCCGAGCGACCCCATCTACACGCCCATACATGTCGGCAGCGTTGGCCGTGACACGGTGCCGCACGCGATCCGCGACGATGTCGGCGACCAGATCTCGGATCTGAACTCGACGTACTGCGAGCTGACGGGGCTCTACTGGCTCTGGAAGAACGGACCAGAGGCAGACATCTACGGGCTAGCCCACTACCGACGCTTCTTCTCGGGGACAGCGCCGCACCCCTCCGGCCCCAACATTCTCGGACACGAGGACGTCAACGAGGCATTGGGAGAGGCAAGCGTCGTCCTCGCCCGCCGCCGCCTCTACGGGATTGAGACTGTGCGTAGTCACTACGCCCATGCGCACCATGAGAAGGATCTCGACCTTGCGCGCAAGGTGATCGCAGACGGATGGCCGGACTACGTTCCGGCTTTTGATCGGTTGATGGATAGCCGGTCCCTGTCGCTCTACAACATGTTCCTCATGCGCTCAGACGCCTTCCATGCGTACTGCCCGTGGGTGTTCGGCATCTTGGAGCGTGTTCATGGTGAGCTGGACATGACGGGTTACAGCGATCAGGACAAGCGGGCGATCGGGTTCTTGGGCGAGAGGCTGCTCAACGTCTGGGCGATGCACCATGCGGACGACCTGGGTCTTACGTATCGCAAGGTGGTCCAGGTGGAGGGTGAGCCGGTGCTCAAGAAGGGTGTCGACCTGCTGCGGCGAAAACTTCGCGGAGCCAAGTGAGTCCGACCGCGTCGGCCAGCAACAGGGTGTTGCGGCAAGCCGTCAGTCTCGGCCTCCGCGTGCTCAGCCTCGGGAGCAAGTTCCTCGTCGTTCTCCTGATGGCGAAGTACCTGAGCGCCAGAGAGGTCGGCATCTATGGACTGATTGCGTCTGGCACGGGCTACCTGCTCTTGGTCGTGGGTCTCGACTTCTACACGTACACCACGCGGGAGATGCTGAGGGCGCCACAAGCCCGCTGGGCTCAGATGATTCATTCGCAAGGCGCTCTGATGCTCGTGCAGTATGCCGTGGTCGTCCCCTTCGTTCTGCTGGCGATGCTGTTTGCCGACGCAGGGCTCGTCGCGTGGTTCGGGGTGATCCTTGTGCTGGAGCACCTGGCCCAGGAGATGAACCGGCTGTTCGTGACGATGGAGAAGCAGATTGCGGCCACCTTCATCATGTTCTTCCGCGTCGGAGGATGGTGTGTGGTGGCCATCCCGGCACTGTGGCTCATCCCGGCTGCGCGTGATCTCGACGTCGTTCTCGCGCTGTGGGTCGGCTCGCTGCTGCTGGGCATCGGCGTTGGCGGCGCGCTCCTTGCGGGGCAGTCCCTTCCGGGGTGGAGGGATCCCGTCGATTGGGCATGGGTCCGCCGGGGCGCCCGAGTCGCGCTGCCATTGCTGCTGGCGACCTTGGCGCTTCGATCGCTGCTCAACCTGGATCGCTTCGTGGTTCAAGGGCTCGGCGGGCTCGAGGTAGTCGGTGCCTACGTGTTGTTCATGGGCATCGCCGCCGCGCTGCTGGCGCTCATCGAATCAGGCGTCGTTGTGTACTACTACCCGGCGATGGTCCGCGCGGTCAGCGCGGGTGAGTTCGCAACTCTTCGTCGGGCCATGAAGCACATGTCCGTCGCGATCCTTGTCGTCGCGGTGCCGTTCATCGGTGTGGCCATGCTGCTCCGGGATCCGCTTCTCACGATGCTCGACGAGGCAGTCTACGCCGAGCACGCAGATGTGCTGCTCCCGGCGCTGCTCGCGATGTCGGCGCTAGCCCTGTCCTTGGTGCCGCACTACGGGCTCTATGCCTACGGCCGCGACCGCCCGTTGCTCGCAGTGAACTCGTGCATGGCTGCCGGCTTCATCGGTGCATCGGCAGTGCTCTTGGCGGAGGGGGGCGGCCCGGTGGCGGTGCCGTGGACGATGACGGCCTGCTTGGTCGCAGGTGGCGCAGCGAAGTGGATGCTCTTCAGCGCAACGTCGCGAAAGCGCGCCTCACCGGGGCCAGTTCCACCGGGCTGAAGACGTCAACCTCAGTCGAGGTGATGGGGTGCACGTCACCTTCGGCGATCTGTTGACCTGTGCACGGCACTATGCCCAGCCACTTGTAGACGTGGTTGTAGCTTCGGGTCGCGTGCTCATCGGCGTAGAACGCCACCCGTGCACCCAGATGGAGGGCCTCGAAGGCGAGAGTCGACAATGGTGCTACGACCACGTCGGCGGGCCCGAGAGAAGCGAGAAACTCAGCGGGAGGCTCAGTGCTGAGGTGCACTCCGGAGAACCGAGGATCAGCGGAGTAGGGAAAGTCGTCTCGCGGGTGCACCCGAATGACCAGCTCTGACTCGTCGTGCCACGTCGCTGCGACGTCAGCAAGCATGGATGTCTGAGCGTCGTGCTCGTCGTGGAAGCCGTGGGCTGCCCACGCGCCTGTGACGACGTATGTCGCAGGAGACTTGCTAGCTGAACGCGCGGATCGTGCTTGGTCGAGCCATACCGGTCCGACGACATGCACGCGTGAATCCGGCATCCCTCGTCCGACGATGAAGCGTCGATTGATCTCGCCTACGGTGAAGACCTCGTCAGCGTGGTACGTCGCTACGACGCGTTGAGGCACGAGACGGCGAAATCGACCCTGACGGACGCCGTCCGAGATGCCGACCGATGTGGCGGGGTCGAACGTCACTCCCCGGATGTAGGCGAAGTGCGGCACATGGAGCAGACCGGACACAGCGCGATGCTTCATCATCGAGAAACCCGAGAACAACAACTGAGGTCGTTCGCGCAGCATGAGCCACGCGAACGAGATCAGACCGAGCAGCTTGTTCCGCACGCTGGATCTCGTGGAGAGCGTGTACGGCCTAAGAGCCACCCGACGATCGTCCACTATCTCGGGCTTCAACCTCTGCAGCACAGCATCGGGGCCGTCGATGACAATCTCAGTGAAGGGTTGTTCTGCCCGCTCCAAGAGGCCATAGACCTCTTCGATCTCCTCGAGAACCTCCGCGGAGATGAGGACGCGACGGCGCTCCGGCCCCATAAGTGAAAGTCAGCTGCCGGAGTTGATCATGCCGGCGCCGACGGTCACGCCGGTGGCCTCGTCGATCAGGATGAAGGAGCCTGTGGTCCGGTTCTTCGAGTAGGGGTCGCACAGCAGGGGCACCGTGGTGCGCAGCTGGACGCGGCCGATCTCGTTGAGGCCGAGCTCCTTGGTGTCCTGGTCGCGGTGCAGCGAGTTGACGTCCAGGCGGTACTGGATGTCCTTGACCATCGCGCGGCCCGTGCGGGTGGTGTGCTTGATGGCCAGCTTCTGCCGCGGCCTGAGCGGCTCGTTGGTCATCCAGCAGATCATCGCGTCGATGTCCTGACTGGGCTTGGGCGCGTTCTTCGGACGGGCGATCATGTCGCCGCGCGAGACGTCGACGTCGTCCTCGAGGTGCACCGTGACGCTCATGGGCGGGAAGGCCTCGGCGACCTCCTGGTCGAAGAGCTCGACCTTGGCGATCTTCGACGGCATCCCACTGGGGAGCACGACGATGTCGTCGCCCTTCTTCAGCACGCCGCCGGCCACCTGGCCGGCGTAGCCACGGAAGTCGTGGTAGGCGTCGGACTTGGGGCGGATGACGTACTGCACGGGGAAGCGGGTGTCGACCAGGTCGCGGTCGGAGGCGACGTGGACGTGCTCGAGGTGGTGCATGAGCGTGGGGCCGGAGTACCACGGGGTGTTCTCGGATCGGTTGACGACGTTGTCGCCCTGCAGCGCCGAGATCGGGATGACCTCGAGGTCGGGGATGTTGAGCTTCGTCGCGAAGGTCGTGAACTCGCGGTGGATCTTCTCGTAGACCTCCTCCGACCAGTCGACGAGGTCCATCTTGTTGATCGCGAGCACGAGGTGCGGGACGCGGAGCAGCGACAGCAGCACCGCGTGGCGGCGCGACTGCTCGGTGAGGCCCTGGCGGGCGTCGACCAGCACGAGGCCGAGGTCGGCGGTCGAGGCGCCGGTGACCATGTTGCGGGTGTACTGGATGTGGCCGGGGGTGTCGGCGATGATGAACTTGCGCGTGGGCGTGGCGAAGTAGCGGTAGGCCACGTCGATGGTGATGCCCTGCTCGCGCTCGGAGCGCAGGCCGTCGGTCAGCAGCGCCAGGTCGGTGTAGTCGTAGCCCTTGGACTGGCTGGTGGACTCGACCGCCTCGAGCTGGTCCTCGAAGATCGACTTGGAGTCGAGCAGCAGCCGCCCGATGAGGGTGGACTTGCCGTCGTCGACCGAGCCGGCGGTCGCGAAGCGGAGCAGGTCCATCTCGCCCTGGGCCATGGTGTGGGAGTCAGAGGTCTGGGGGGTGCTGGCCATCAGAAGTAGCCTTCCTTCTTGCGGTCTTCCATGGCGGCCTCGGAGAACCGGTCGTCGCCACGGGTGGCACCACGCTCGGTCACGCGCGCGATGGCGATCTCGTCGATGATGGCTGCGGTGTCGGTGGCCACCGACTCGACGCAGCCGGTCTGGGTGCGGTCACCCACGGTGCGGAAGCGCACCATCTTCTTCTCGACCTGCTCGTTGCCCTTGGGCTGGATCTCCGGGCCGAGCGACAGCAGCATCCCGTCGCGCTCGATGACCTCGCGCTCGTGGGCGAAGTAGATCGAGGGGATCTCGATCTGCTCGCGGTGGATGTAGTGCCAGATGTCGAGCTCGGTCCAGTTGGACAGCGGGAAGATCCGCATGTGCTCGCCGGCGTGGATGCGGCCGTTGTAGAGGCTCCACAGCTCGGGGCGCTGCATCTTGGGGTCCCACTGCCCGAAGTCGTCGCGGTGGGAGTAGACGCGCTCCTTGGCGCGGGCCTTCTCCTCGTCGCGGCGACCACCACCGAAGGCGGCGGTGAAGCCGTTCTCCTCGATGGCGCCGAGCAGCGTGCCGATCTGCATGCGGTTGCGGCTGGTCTTGCCGTCGTCGACCACGTGACCGGCGGCGATCGCCTCGTCGATCGTGGCGACGATGATCCGCGCGCCGAGCCGCTCGACCCACGAGTCACGCGTGGAGAGCACCTCGTCGAAGTCCAGGCCGGTGTCGACCTGGAGCAGCGGGAAGGGGAGCTTGGCCGGGAAGAACGCCTTCTCCGCGAGACGGAGCATGACGATCGAGTCCTTGCCGCCGGAGAACATCAGCACCGGCTTCTCGAACTCGGCGGCTACCTCGCGGAAGATGTGGATCGACTCTGCCTCGAGCTGGTCCAGCTGACTCAGCTGGTAGTCGACGTGGGTGTTGGTCATGACGTGGCAAGGACCTCTCTAGGGACAGCAGCGACCATCGTAGCGAGGGTGAGCGCGATCCCCGCATCATGCTCGAACGGCGCGACGAACTACACTTTTCCTTTCGGTTGCATGAATCAAGGGGGAAGCGTGACGCACGTCCAGTCTGGTCGCGGCAGGTTGATCGGAGTAGTCCTAGCCGGGCTTCTCGCGACGACTTTGTCGGCGGCACCAACCGGCGCGGCCACGGCCCAGGATCGCGCAAGGCCCAGCAAGATCGGGGCCGAGTTCTTCGGTATGGACATCTCGATCGGATCCACGGAAGCCTTTTCGTGGCCGCAGTTCACACCGGGAGCCGTCCGCATCCATCTGGCTTGGAACCGTGTGGAGCGCAGTCCCGGGACCTTTGACTGGACCGAGACGGACGCGAAGATCGCCATTGCCGAGGCGCACGGTGCCAAACCGCTGCTGGTCATAGTCGATACTCCGATCTTTCATACCTCGTATCCGGCGCATGCCACCAACGCGTCGCCGCCCCGCCTGCACTCGTACGGAAGGTTCGTGCGGAGGCTGGCGGCCCGCTACGGAGATCGCGTCGACTACCAGGTGTGGAACGAACCCAACGTGCCGCTCTTCTACACGGGGACGCCTGCGCACGCGGCGAAGATGACCAAGATCGCAGGCAAGTCGGTGCGCAAGTTCGCGCCTGGCGCCACGGTGGTTGCCCCGTCGTTCACGGTGCGCCACGACACCGACCGGGCTTGGTTCAAGGATTACTGGTCCCAACGCCTGGGCCGCAAGCGCGTCGCTGACTTCGTCGATGCTGCCAACATCAGCGCCTATCCGTTCCCGGAGAAGGGGCCTGAGCAAGGACTTGCTCTGGCGCAGTGGGCGCAACGTGCCGTTGCCCGTGAAGGCTTCGACGGCCCCCTGTGGGCGAGCGAGATCAACTACGGCGCCAATGGTCTGGCGCCTACGCCGCGGATCCCCGCGCGCCGTCAAGCAGCCTTCGTGGTGCAGACCTATGTGCTGCATGCCGCCGACGGTGCAGAGCGCGTCTATTGGTGGCGGTGGGAGGGGCACCAGACGGTGAACACGCAGCTTCAGGACGGCGAGGGCGGCCTCACCCGGGCCGGGGTCGCCTACGGTGTGGTCAAGGGCTGGCTGCTCGGCACCAAGCCGAAGGGATGCTCCTGGAGTGCCGGCGTCCGGACCTGTCGTTTCCGCGCCCGCGGTGGCGTGGACCGGGTCGTGGTGTGGTCGGGTTCAGGGAAGCGGCGCGCGGTGCGTGCGCCGGTTGGTGCAGTGACTCGGACGAGCGCGTCTGGCGCCGTACGTGAGATCGGACCCGGGCGCTTCTTGCGGGTAGGACGGGCCCCGGTGATGATCGAGGTCATGAGAAGTTGACACCTGAATTCACTTTGTCGCGGATCTGTCGGCCAAGATCGGCCGAATGCATGTGAACACCTTGCTTCATCCCGCCATAGCTGTTGCTACCGTCATGGTGGTCACCATGACAGGGTGCTCGTCTGCCGAGAGCACGCCCGCGCCGCCGACGTACGACGCGACTGACGCTGTGCAGGCCCGTGTGCTGCCCCAGCTCGCCGCCACCGGCGAGGACGTCGAGGCGGCCGACGAGGCCGCCTGGGTCGTGGACGCGACCGTGGCCGACGTCGAGGCCGGCACGGCCGTCACCCTGGTCGCCCAGACCGGCGACAGCGAGTGGGAGACGGTCTCGGAGGCAGAGACCGACGACCAGGGCCGCGTCGCGCTGACCTCGCGCGAGGACGGCGAGCTCCACGTCGTGGTCGGCGAGGGCGAGGACGCGATCGGCGCCGCCGTGGACACCACCGACGCCCCGGAGGCCAGCTTCACCGACGACTTCGATGAGGACTCCGTCGACGAGGCGGACGGCCGCTGGGCCACCCGCGACCAGGGCTACATCGGCGTACGCACCTGCTCGCGCGCCGCGCAGGAGGCCGCCGAGGTCGGCGACGGCGTGCTGCGGCTCAGCGTCCTCGAGGACCCGGACCGGCCCGGCGACGAGTGCCAACTGCCGGGACGGCGCAAGAAGTTCCCCTACCGGCTCAACGGCCACGTCGGCACGGAGGGCTCGTACGCCTTCACCTACGGCTTCGCGGCTGCGCGGATCAGGACCCAGGCCGCGCGGGGGCAGCACTCGGCCTTCTGGATGCAGGCCGTCGGCGGCCAGCAGCCCGGCGGCCCCGCGAAGGGTGGTGCCGAGATCGACGTCATGGAGTACTTCGGCGACGACCACCCCGAGGGCGGCCTGACCAGCTTCACCTACTTCCTCGACAAGGCCGGCAAGAAGCAGACGCTCGGCGGCTGGCTGCCCGACGTGGACGAGCTCGGCGACGACTGGGCGAGCGACTACCACGTCTTCTCCGTCGAGTGGACCCCCGAGGAGTACGTCTTCCGCATCGACGGTCGCGTCACCCAGCGCATCGAGGGGGAGACGTCCGGGCGCCCGGAGTTCCTGATCCTCAGCCTGCTGTCGTCGGACTACGAGCTGCCGCGCTTCAACGGCGAGCTGCCCCAGCACATGGACGTCGACTGGGCGCGGGTCTGGGAGACCGGTCCGCGCTAGGGACTGTCCAGGACGAGGGTGATCGGGCCGTCGTTGACGCTCTCCACCCGCATGTCGGCCCCGAAGCGGCCGCGCTCGACATGGGCGCCGAGACGCTCGAGCTCGGCGCACACCGCGTCGTAGGCCGGCTCGCTGACCGGTCCCGGTGCTGCGGCCTGCCAGGTCGGGCGGCGGCCCTTGCGGGCGTCGCCGTACAACGTGAACTGGCTGACCACGAGCACGGGGGCGCCGACGTCGCTCGCGCTCTGCTCGTCGCGCAGCAGGCGCAGGTCCCAGATCTTGCGGGCGGTCCACACCACCTCGTCCGGTCCGTCGCCGTGCGTGACGCCGAGGTAGACCAGGAGCCCCGGGACGTCGAAGCTCCCGACGACCTCGCCGTCGACCCGGACGCTGGCGGAGAGGACCCGCTGGATGACCGCACGCATGGTGCAAGGATGCCGCCATGTCTGACGCGTTGCTGATCACGGTCGCCCCCACCGGGGCCGAGACCGCCAAGGCCGACTGCCCGCAGCTCCCCACCACCCCGGAGGAGATCGCGCGCACGGCCGCCGAGTGCGAGGCCGCCGGAGCGGCGATGATCCACCTCCACGTGCGCGACGGCGAGCACGCGCCGACGCTCGACCAGTCGCTGCTGCGCGAGTGGGTCGACGCCGTGCGCTCGAGCTCCTCGCTCGTCGTGCAGCTCTCGACGGGCGGGTCGGTGCACGACCCGCTGGACGAGCGGCTCGAGGTGCTCGACGCGAGGCCCGACTCGTGCAGCCTGACCATGGGCACCACGAACTTCGGCGACGACGTCTTCCTCAATCCCTGGCCCTTCGTGAAGGACCTCTACCAGCTCGCCCTCGAGCGCGGCGTGGCCCCGGAGTTCGAGCTGTTCGACCTCGGCCAGGTGCACGCGCTGGGTCGGCTGCTGCGGGAGTACGGCACGCCCGCGGGCGCCATGGTGCACGTCGACTTCGTGATGGGCGTGCCCGGCGGCATGCCCGGCACCGCGCCGGCCCTCGTCGCCGGCGTCGCGGCCCTGCCGCCCGAGGTCACCTCCTGGTCGGCCACCGGCATCGGGCGCTCGACGCTCGCGGTTGCGATGGCCTCCCTCTCCATGGGCGGGCACCTGCGCGTCGGCATGGAGGACGTGCTCACCATCAGCCGCGGCGTGCCCGTGGAATCCAACGCCCAGCTCGTCGCACGCGCGGTCGACCTGGGACGGATCGCGCAGCGTACGCCGATGACGCCCGCCCAGTGCCGCGAGCTGCTGGGGCTGTCCTGAGCAAGGCGGGCGACGGGTCCGCTCTCGACGTCGCGGCTCAGCGGTGGGCGCCGGGCTGCTTGTCTTCCGGGGCGTATCCGTAGCCATAGCCATAGCCATAGCCATAGCCCGAGCCGTAGTTGCCGCGTCCCTTGCGCGGCACCATGTTGAAGACCGAGCCCATGACGACCGCGCCGACGGCCTCGAGGCGCTCGCGGGCGGCGGCTAGCTGCTCGCGGGTGGTCCGGCCGTGGCGTACGACGACGACGGCGCCGTCGACCTGCGAGGCGATCAGTGCGGCGTCGGTGACGGGAAGCAGCGGCGGGGCGTCGATGATGATGACGTCGTACGCCGCCCGCAGCTCGCGCAGCACGCCGGCCATGGCCTGCGACTGGAGCAGCTCCGACGGGTTGGGGGGGACCGCGCCGGAGGCCAGCACGTGCAGTCCGGAAGCGTGGGTGAGGATGACGTCGCTGGCCGTGACCTTGCCGACGAGTGCGGTCGTGAGGCCGATGGTCGGGTCGAGCCCGAGCATCGCCGCGGCCTGGGGACGACGTAGGTCGCCGTCGATGAGGAGCGTGCGCTCGCCGGCCTGCTGGAGCGCGAGGGCGGCGTTCACCGCGGTGGTCGACTTGCCCTCGCCGGGCAGCGAGCTGGTGATCACGATCGCCTTGGACTCGGCGTCGACGTCGACGAAGGACAGATTGGTGCGCATCACGCGGAAGGCCTCGGCGCGCGGCTCGTGCGACGACATCTCGGTCAGGAGCGGGCGCTTGCCGACCTCGGGGTCGAAGACGAAGGTGCCGAGGATCGGGGCCTGGAGCGACGTGGTGACGTCGTCGGCCGACTTGGCGCTGGTGTCGAGGAGCTCGCGCACCACGGCCAGGCCGACGCCGAGCAGCAGGCCGAGCACGAAGGCGAGGCCGAGGTTGCGCACAGGGTTGGGTGAGATCGGCGCGCCGGGCAGCGTGGCCGCGTCGGTGACGGTGGCCTTGAGGACGGGCTGGTTGCGTCCGGGCGGCGTCTCGAGCTCAGCGACCAGCGCCATCAGCTCCTCGCCGTAGGTCTGGGTGAGCTGCTGGGCCACGACCGGGTCGGGGTCGGTGACAGAGATGTTGAGCAGCACGGTCTCGGGGGAGGCCTGCGCGGTCACCTTGGCCGCCAGCTCGGCGGGCGTCAGGTCACTGCTGGTCGCCGCGACGACGCGGGTGGCGAGCTCGGTGCCGCCGGCCAGGTCGGCGTACGACGACAGGCGCTGGCTGCTGAAGAGGTTGCCCTGGTAGGCCTCCGCCGAGGACGAGGCGTTGGTGGAGATGAAGAGCTGCGTCGTGGACTGGTACTGCGGGGTGGTCCGCCAGGTGACGAGCGCGGCACCCACGAGCACGACCAGGAGGGTGGCGACCACGAGGCGCCAGCGACGGCGCAGGATGCGCAGGTAGTCGGACAGTTCCACGATGTGTTGGTCCCCCGGGTCTGAGATGAACGGTCAGTGTCAGCCACTGGCGAGGGCCGGGGCAACTCGACCACGTTTCTCGGGTGTTTACCGATCTGTGCACATCCTGGGTTACCGTTCCCCTGTCATCGGCGTCAGGGCCTCCTTGTCGCAGACGGCTCGGATCGACACACAGGGGACGGTCCCACCCGCACTTATCGGAAGGTTCTTCAGATGAAGAAGACGGCCATCGCCGCCGCCACCACGTTCGCCGCGCTCGGCTCGATGCTGATCGCTCCTGCGGCCCAGGCCGCCCCCTACCCGCGCAGCGTCGACACCGCGTGCGTCGCGGTCGCCGCCGACTCCAAGGTCGGCCCGGGCGACCGCGTCAAGGTCAAGTTCAAGTGGACCGCCGACGGCAACATCGTCCCCAAGGGCCGGGTGAAGTACACCGTCACCCGCGTGCGCACCGGCACGGTCGAGACGGGCACCTTCTGGAGCGGCGCCGCCAACCGGACCCAGAAGCGCTTCTTCCGCTTCAAGCGCACCGGCAACTATTACGTCGAGTTCCAGACCAAGGCCAAGGCCACCTCGATCTTCCGCAACTGCTCGGCGAGCACCGAGAAGATCAAGGTGCGCAAGAAGTTCTGATCCAGAGCTTCACAGGTTCGACAATCGATCTGCTGCCCACTGGCATCGCCGGTGGGCAGCAGCCATGATGGGGTAAGGGACTGTGGCGAGAACCACGCGTGAGCGCGCTGTCAGCGCCTCCCGGCGCCGGTGGCGCTGGGGGCTCGCGACGGCGCTCGCGGTGCTGGTCGCCGGCGCGCTCTGGTCCGGCTGGACGGTCTGGCAGGTGCAGCGCGACCTGAGCGCCGCTCGGTCGCAGGCCGTCGCGCTGCCCGCCGCGCTGGCCGGTAACGCCAACGGCGCCGCGGCGGTCGTCGACTCGCTGCAGTCGCATGCCAGTGCGGCCGCCGAGCGTACGTCGGGGCCCACGTGGCAGGTGCTCAGTGCGCTCCCGGCCCTCGGCGATGACTTCGACGCGACTGCCGCGGTCGCCCGCGCTGTCGACATCGTCGCCCGTGAAGGCGCCGGCCCGCTGGTCGACAGCGGGCTGAGCGCCGAGACGTTCGCCCCGCGGGGCGGCCGGATCCCGGTCGACCGGGTGGCGCGCGCAGCCGCGCCGCTGGCCGAGGCACGCGACGGCTTCGTCCGCGCGCAGGACGAGCTCGACGACATCCGCGTGGGCGGGCTGGTGCGCGAGCTCCGCCCGCAGCTCGAGGCCCTGATCCGCCAGGTCGACGAGGGCGTCGACACGCTCGACGGCGCGACCAGGGCGGCTGAGCTGCTGCCGGCGATGCTCGGACGCGACGGCGCCCGCGACTACCTCCTCGTCTTCCAGAACAACGCCGAGCCCCGCTCGCTCGGCGGCATGCCGGGCCTCATGGCCCCGCTGCGCGCCGACGAGGGCACCGTCACGCTCGGCAGGACCGTGGCGGCCAGCGAGTTCGGCGAGCTCGCCGAGCCGGTGTTGCCGCTGACCGAGCAGGAGCGTGCCATCTGGTTCGAGCAGCCGGGCACGTGGTTCCAGGACTCCGTCTTCATCCCCGACTTCGAGCGGGCGGGCGAGCTGATGGCCGCGCGGTGGAAGCTGGAGACCGGCCGGGACGTCGACGGGGTGCTGTCGGTCGACCCCGTCACCCTGTCCTACCTGGTCAAGGCCACTGGCCCACTCACGGTCGACGGCCGACGACTGACGAGCTCGAACTTCGTCGACGAGATCCTGCACGAGCCCTACCTGCGCTACGCGGACGACCCCGCCGCGGAGGACGCCTTCTTCGCCGAGGTGCTGACCTCGACGTTCGACCGGCTCCTCGACCCGCGGACCGACCCGTCCGCGCTGGTCGCCGCCCTCTCGCGGGGGGCCACCGAGGGTCGGCTGCTGGTGCACTCCACGATCGACGCGGAGCAGGATCGACTGGCCGGGACCCGCGTCGCCGGAGCCTTCCCGAGCGAGGACGGCGGCGCTGCCCAGGCCGGTGTCTACGTCAATGACGCGACCGGCTCCAAGATGGGCTACTTCCTCGACTACGACGCGCGCATCAGCAGCGTCTCCTGTGCCGCCGGTGAGATCGGCTTCAGCGGCCAGCTCCGGATCCACTCGAGCGCCCCCTCCGACGCGGCATCGCTGCCGACGACGGTCACCGGGTCGGGGGAGTACGGCGTCGCGCGCGGTGACCACCTCAACGTCTTCGACCTCGTCGCACCGACCGGCGGCGAGATCACCGATGTTGTCGTCAACGGGGTGAAGTCGACCGGCACGAACCGCACCTTCGAAGGACGCCCGGTCGTCTCTGTGCCGATCCTGCTCGAGCCCGGCGACGTGGTGACCCTGACCTGGCGAGCGACCTCCGGCGCCGGGCACACCGGCGGGGTCGAGCTCATCAGCACGCCAGGGGTGCAGCGCGGAGGAGGCAAGCAGTTCGTGCCGGCCCCGTGCGGCGGAGCGGAGGGGCGATGACGAGCGCTCGAGTTCTCCCCGTTTTCAACGACGGACGTGCGCGAACTTCGCGCGAGACGATGCTGCGTCAGGGGCAACTTGACTTAGGATGGGCCGTGGGTGTTCTCGGCGAACAAGGCCTTTCTGCCTCTTGGAGGCGCTTGACACATGTGGGGACATGTCGATGACTGTGCTGGGGATCGAGTCTGCTGTGCGCGGACGCAGGACGGCGATGCTGATGGCGCTCGACGCGCTGGCGCTCGCCGCCGCCTACCTCTTCGGCGTCGTGGTGCGCTACGACGTGGTGACGGCCGACCTGTTGCGCAACGCTGCCTTCGTGGCCGCCGTGGCGATCGGACTGCACTGGCTCTTCGGGATGCTGGGCCGGGTCTACCTCGGGCGGGTCGGTGTCGCGACCAACGAGGAGACGCTGGTGCTCAGTGCGGCAGCGTTCGCTGCCGGTGCGGTTGTCTTCGTCGCCAATGCCTGGGTCGACCCGCACTGGGTCGCCCGCAGCCTGCCGGTGACCGCGACCTTCCTCGCCCTGTCCGCCATGGTCGTAGCTCGCGCTGGCTGGCGACGCCTCACGCTGCGTCTAGGCCTTCTCGCGACGGTGGAAGGTCAACCGGCCCTCGTCGTGGGTGCGGGTGCCAGCGGCGCTCGGCTCGTGCACTCGATGCGCTCCCACCCCGAGGCGGGCCTGCGGCCGGTGGGCTTCCTCGACGACGACCCGTGGATGCGCAAGCGCCGCCATTTCGGCGTCCCCGTGCTGGGCACCGTCGCCGACCTCGAGCGCGTCGTGCGGGCCACGGGTGCGACCACGGTCGTCGTGGCGATCCCCAGCGCCAGCAAGGAGCTCATCAAGGCCGTCGTCGACTGCTCCACCGAGCTCGGCATCACCACCAAGGTGCTGCCGTCCTTCGCCGAGACCTTCGCTAGCAAGGCCGACGTGCGCGACGTGCGCGACGTCGACATGCGTGACCTCCTCGGCCGCGCGGCCATCGACACCGACCTCGCCTCGATCGCCGGCTACGTCACCGGCAAGCGGGTGCTCGTCACCGGTGCCGGCGGGTCGATCGGTTCCGAGCTCTGCCGCCAGCTGCACCGCTTCAGCCCCGCCGAGCTGATCATGCTCGACCGCGACGAGTCGGCGCTGCACGGCGTGCAGCTCTCGATCCACGGACGTGCCTTGCTCGACAGCCCCGACGTGGTGCTCAACGACATCCGCGACGAGGGCGCCCTGCGGCGCGTCTTCGAGGACCGCCGCCCCGAGGTCGTCTTCCACGCCGCGGCGCTGAAGCACCTCCCGATGCTCGAGCAATATCCCCACGAGGCGATGAAGACCAACGTGCTCGGCACGGCCAACGTGCTCGAGGCTGCCAACGCTGTCGGCGTGACCACCTTCGTCAACATCTCCACCGACAAGGCCGCGGACCCGACCAGCGTCCTGGGCTACTCCAAGCGCGCCGCCGAGCGGCTCACCGCCGACATGGCTCGTCGCGCGGAGGGCGCCTACCTCAGTGTGCGCTTCGGCAACGTCCTCGGCTCGCGCGGGTCGGTGCTCCACACCTTCACCGCGCAGATCGAGGCGGGAGGGCCCGTGACCGTGGTCCACCCCGAGGTCACCCGCTACTTCATGACGGTGGAGGAGGCGGTGCAGCTCGTCATCCAGGCCGGGGCGATCGGTGAGGACGGCGAGGTGATGATTCTCGACATGGGCCAGCCCGTGAAGATCGTCGACATGGCCCAGCAGCTCATCGCGATGTCGGGCAAGAACATCGAGATCGTCTACACCGGGCTGCGCGACGGGGAGAAGCTGCACGAGGAGCTCTTCGGCTCCGCCGAGAGCGACGAGCGCTCGAAGCACCCGCTCGTCTCCCACGCGCACGTGGAGCCGCTTTCGTCGAAGGTCGTGCGCTCCTTCGACGTCACCGAGCACCACCACCTCGGGTTGCTTCAGGCCTTCGAGGACTGGGTGCACGGGTCCGAGTCGGAGCTGGTAGGAGCCCACGGCTACGGCCACGAGCATGGAGAAGCATCGTGACTGTCGACGTCGAGACCGGCTCGCGCATCCTCCTCTCGCCGCCTGACGTGGGTGAGCTCGAGCAGGAGTACGTCATGCGTGCGATGCGCTCGGGCTGGGTGGCACCGGCGGGTCCTGACCTGGACGCCTTCGAGGCCGACGTCGCCGACCGGGTCGCCGTCGCCCACGCAGTCGGGCTGGCGTCCGGAACGGCAGCCCTCCACCTTGCCCTGGTGTCGTGGGGCGTCGGCCTCGGCGACGTCGTGCCCGTCTCGACGTTCACGTTCGCCGCGACGGTCAACGCGATTCGCTACGTCGGCGCCGAGCCCTTCTTCGTCGACTGCGACGAGACCGGCAACATGAGTCCCGAGCTGCTGCAGCGAGCAGTCGACCAGCTCCGCGCTGCGGGACGAAGCGTCCCCGCGATCGTGCCGGTCGACATGCTCGGCAAGTGCGTCGACTACGCCGCCATCGGCGAGATCGCCACTGGAGCGGGCGCCCGCCTGCTGTGCGACGCCGCAGAGTCGTTTGGTGCGACTTACCGGGGACGAGCAGCCGGCTCATTCGGGGACGCGTCAGTGGTCTCGTTCAACGGCAACAAGATGATGACGACGTCGGGCGGCGGCATGCTTCTGACCGACGACGCCGCTCTCGCCCAGCACGTCAGGAAGCTCTCCACGCAGGCGCGCGAACCGGTGCCGCACTATGAGCACACCGAGATCGGCTACAACTACCGCCTGTCCAACATCCTTGCGGCGCTAGGTCGCGCCCAGCTTGTTCGCTTGGACGACATGCTCAAGCGGCGCCGAGCGTGGCGTGAGCGCTACCGCGCGCTCTTCGCCGACCAGCCGGGCGTATCCATTCTCGGAGGTGCTGACGACGCTGGAGACAACTGCTGGTTGACCGCGATCGTGGTCGACCCCGCCGTGTCGGCGTGGTCAGCGGATGAGCTCAGCGCTGCGCTTGACCGGGTCAACGTCGAGACGAGGCCGGTCTGGAAGCCCATGCACCTCCAGCCGGTGTCCAAAGGCCTGCACGGCGTGCTCGATGGGACCTCTGAGCGCATCTTCGAGCGGGGGCTGACGCTTCCCGCCGGTTCCGTGCTGTCGGACGGGGAGTTCAAGCGCATCGAGCGAGCCATCCTGGGGGTGACCGCTGCGTGACGCCCTACGACCCCGTCAAGCGCTTCATCGACGTGGTGGTGGGATCAGCAGCGCTGGTCCTGTCTGCCCCGATGCAACTCGTGCTTGCCGTCCTCGTGCGGCAAAAGCTCGGTTCGCCCGTTCTCTTCCGTCAAGCGCGACCCGGCAAGGACGGTGAGATCTTTGAGCTGGCCAAGTTCCGCACGATGCTTGAGCCGGACGAGTCGCGAGGTCTCGTCACGGACGAGCAGCGGTTGACGCGCTTCGGTGCCTTCCTCCGCTCCACCAGCCTCGACGAGCTGCCGACGCTGTGGCACGTGGTCCGCGGCGACATGAGCCTGGTCGGACCGCGGCCCCTGCTGGTGCGGTACCTCGATCGCTACACGCCCGAGCAGGCGCGCCGCCATGAGGTTCGCCCGGGCGTGACCGGGCTTGCGCAGGTGAATGGCCGCAACGCCATCACGTGGGACGAGAAGTTCGCCAAGGACCTCGAGTACGTCAAGGACCGCAACCTTCTGCTTGACCTGAAGATCATCTGGCGGACCATGGCTCAGGTGGCTCGTCGTGACGGAATCTCCGCCAGCGGCAATGTGACCATGCCTGAATTCATGGGGCCGACGCGTGGCTGATGACCTGATCATCGTCGGAGCCGGTGGCTTCGGACGAGAGACCGTTGATGTGGTGGAGGCGATCAACGCCGCTGCCGCCGTTCCGTCATGGCACCTTCTTGGGCTCGTTGACGACGCCCTGACCGAGTCAAACGCCCGGCGCCTCCGCGCTCGCGGGTTGCGCCACTTGGGATCCCTTGAGGACCTGCTCGCGCTCGAGGCACGCCCTCGATACGTCGTAGGCATCGGATCTCCCTTGGTGCGGCGACGCATCGCCGAGCGTCTCGACGCCGCTGGCTTCTCAGCGGTGACGCTCACCCACCCGCAGGCGACGATCGGCTCCGAGGTCACAATCGGATCAGGAACCGTGGTCTGCGCCGGCGCCCGGGTGACCACCAACATCCGGCTGGGAAAGCACGTCCACCTCAATCCCAACGCCACAGTGGGGCACGACACCGTCCTGGGCGATTTCGTCAGCATGAATCCTGCGTCGTCGGTCTCAGGCGATTGTGTGGTTGAAGACGAGGTGCTGATCGGTGTGGGTGGTGTCGTACTCAATCAGCTCACCGTGGGCGCCGCGGCCGTCATCGGAGGCAGCGCGTGCGTGGTGCGGGATGTCCCGCCTGGGGCAGTGATGGTTGGCGTTCCGGCACGACCCATGGAGGTAAACCTGTGAAGCGCATCATGGTCATCTACGGAACCAGGCCGGAGGCGATCAAAGTCGCCCCCTTGATCAAGGGGCTGGAAGGCCATTCGAGCTTTGAGGTGCTCGTGGCCGTGACCGGACAGCATCGCGAGATGCTCGATCAGGTCAATGACCTGTTCGGAATCGTGCCCAAGCACGATCTCGACCTCATGCAGGCCGGCGCGACCCTAGCTGAGCTGTCTTCTCGGGCGCTCGCTGCCGTTGCGCCCGTCCTCGAGGCGGAGCGGCCAGATGCAGTTATCGTTCAGGGAGACACGTCGACGGCCTTCATCGCCGGACTCGCCGCGTTCTATCAGCGGATTCCAGTCGTGCACCTCGAGGCAGGATTGCGGACGTGGAGCCTGAGCTCGCCATTCCCCGAGGAGGGCAACCGTCAGCTTCTCGGTCGCATCGCCGACCTGCACCTGGCTCCGACCTCGACTTCGCGAGCCAACCTCGAGAGTGAAGGTGTCGCCGCGGACAACATCGCCGTTACGGGCAACACCGTAATTGATGCTCTCTTCGAGACCATCGCGGTTCCTGTGTCGCTAAGGGACGAACACGCTCGCGGAGTCGTTGAGAGTTCGGATCCTTATGTCCTGGTAACGGCTCACCGTCGCGAGTCGTGGGGTGATCCCATGCAGGAGGCGATGACCGCTGTAGGTGAGGCCGCCTTGGCGAACCCGGACGTGCGGTGGTTGGTCCCCATGCACCGCAACCCTGTCGTCCGCGAGGTGGTGCGCGGCGCGCTCGGTCACCTTCCCCAGGTCGCATTGTGTGAGCCGCTGGATTATCACGAGTTCTGCCATGCCATGAAGGGGGCTCGCTTCGTCCTCACCGACTCTGGCGGTGTTCAGGAAGAGGCTCCCAGCCTCGGCAAGCCCGTCATCGTGATGCGCGACAACACGGAGCGACCGGAAGCTGTGGATGCTGGCACTGTTCGTCTTGTCGGCACCGATAAGTCAGACGTAGGTATGTGGCTGAACCGCCTACTGAACGACGAGTCGATATACGACGAAATGGCTAACGCAGTCAATCCATACGGCGACGGCAGAGCTACTGAGCGCAGTATCGCGGCGCTAGAGGACTTCTTCAAGATCGGCAGCCGCCTGCCCGACTTTGGGCACGGCGTGAAAGGAACGGAATGAGCGAGACCCCTTGGACCGGTGATGTCGCGGTGATCGGCCTCGGCTACATTGGGCTGCCCACGAGCGCTGCCTTGGCCATGCACGGAGTCAAGGTAATGGGTGTAGACATCAACGCGCGTACGGTCGCGGCTGTTCAAGCCGGTCAAGTGCCTATTGTGGAGCCCGATCTCGATGTTGCGGTAGCAGGTGCGGTTGCTCGCGGGACGCTAACAGCATCGACCGAGGTGCCCCAGGCAGACGCCTTCATGATCGCGGTGCCGACTCCATTTCAGGATGGATATGAGCCGGATCTCTCCTACGTGAAGGCAGCAACCCAAGCCATAGCGCCGCAGTTGCGGGGTGGTGAAATAGTCATTCTCGAGTCGACATCGCCGCCTGGGACGACACTTAAAATCAGTGAGTGGCTTGCAGCTGCTCGGCCTGACCTGACTTTTCCTCATCAGGATGCCGAGCACCCCAGCGTGAACGTGGCTCACTGTCCTGAGCGCGTTCTTCCCGGGCGCATCATGGTCGAGATCGTGGCCAATGACCGCGTGGTCGGCGGCATCACCCCGGGCTGCGCGGCTCGCGCGGCCGAGGTTTACGAGGTGTTCTGCAAGGGGCAAATCGTCCTCACTGATGCGGCCAGCGCAGAAATGGCCAAGCTCGTCGAGAACAGCTTTCGCGACGTGAACATCGCGTTTGCCAACGAGCTCGCCCACATATGCGAGCATCTCGACCTCGACGTGTGGGAGATCATCTCGCTTGCGAACCACCACCCCCGGGTGAACGTGCTGAACCCCGGCCCCGGGGTCGGCGGTCACTGCATTGCCGTTGACCCGTGGTTCATCGTCGCCGCGGCCCCTGAGCACGCCCAACTGATCCGCAAAGCCAGGGAGGTCAACGACGCGCGTCCGGGCGAGGTCGTGCAGCGAGTGCGCGGACTCATGGCGCCAAACGAGAAGCCGGTTGCGTTGCTAGGCCTCGCGTTCAAGGCCGACATCGACGATCTACGGGAATCGCCGGCAGTCGAGATCGTGAAGGAACTTGCCGCGGCCGAGCCCAATCGCCGGTTGCTTGTTGTGGAGCCGCACGTCGACTTCCTTCCGCTGGAACTCTCCGCAATTAAGAATGTGGAGCTCACCGCGCTAGGTACAGCTCTCGCGGAGTCTGAGGTTGTGGCGCTCCTGGTCGACCACAGACGCTTCAGCGATCTGCCTGCCGAGGCACTCGCGAACAAATCGGTGCTCGACACACGAGGGGCTTGGCGCGGCCGCGCATGAGCCGACCAATACGAAGGCAGGAGTGATCGTGGGCCCGCCGTCCTCGCCCATTACGCACGCAGCAACTCGCGTTCTGCGCGACATCAGGGCGCTGGGAGCGTCAGCGCCTCTACGCGCCATGTACGAGACTTCGAAGCGGACGAACCTCCACAGTTTGCTCTTCCGAGCGATTGACCCGGAAGCGGTGCCATCGAGCGTTGCCCTACCGCTCGGCAACCAAGTTCCTGTTGGGGATGCTGCCCGTGCCCGGTGCCTCGACGATGCGAGACTCGTGCGAACTGAAGGCACCCGCGTCTTCGGAGACCGGGTCCGCACTGGCTCATTGGCGCCATGGAGCCTCGACCCGCTCACCGGCCAGCTATGGCCGCCGTCCACCCCCTGGTGGCGGATCGACATCCGAACGGATGCGCGCCTTTCTGACGTCAAGTTCGTTTGGGAGGCGGGTCGTCACCGCGATCTTGTCGTCTTGGCGAGGGCCGCTGTCCTGGATCCGGATGGTCCTTGGTTCGACCACTTGGTCGGGATGCTAGAACGATGGCTCGCGGAATGCCGTCCAGAACGAGGCGTTCACTGGTATTCGAGTCTTGAGTTAGCGCTACGCGCTATTGCCTGGGCGCAGGTCATCGCGCTTGTGGGGGATCGGTTCGATGGCGCGCTCCGCGCCCAACTGGACCATCAGTTGATGGCCAGCGCCCGTCACATCCTTGTGGAACTGCCATACACCGTGAGCAGTATGAAGAACAACCATCTCCTGGGCGACGGTCTTGGGCTCGTCGTCCTGGGGTCCATGTTCCCCGGCCCGGGCGAGCGCTGGCGGCGCATAGGTGACCGCTTGATGGTGGCGCAGTTGCGTCGTCACATGCGCCCGGACGGTTCGATGATCGAGGACTCCCTCTCCTATCACCGATTCGTGCTTGAGATGCTCTGCGTCCGGCAACTTATCGGTGACGCGCCGTGTGAGATATCCGAGGCGCTCGAGAAGGCGGGCCTTCATCTGGTGAAGCTGGGCGTCCTCGACGGCCCAGTGCCGCAGTTCGGTGATTGGGACGAGGGACGAGTTCTAGCGGACTCATCTAACGCGGGGTCAACGGTCGGCAGCACATTCGCTGCACTCGCCCTTTCCGGGTACGGCATCCCGGCTCGTCACTTCGACGAACACGACGAGCTCGCTTGGTACGTCACAGGTGTTGGCGAGAAAGTCGTTCCACGCTCAACCGAGACATCGGTCCGGGCGGGTGACTTCGTGCGCATTGATTGCGGCCAGCGCAGAGTCTGGATCAAGGCGGGCAGTGGACCGAGCCACCAGCACGCAGATGTGACGTCTGTCTGGATTCGGGACGGGACGAATTGGGTTACCCGGGATCCGGGCACCGGCACGTACAACGGCCCCTTGCATATCCGGAACGGCTTCCGCACGTCCGCGGCGCACCCCGTGTGGGTGCCGGCGGGCAGAGACCAACTGGAGCCGCACCGCGCCTTCCGGTGGTTGCGCTCGATCACCCCCTCCTCGTCCCGAGTCCAGCAGCTAGGCGACGCGACTGCGTTGCTCGCCGTCCACGACGCCTTCGCCGACGTACACGGTCGCGTAGCTCGTTTGGTGTTGTTGCACTCCGAGGGCGTGACCGTGGTAGACGCGGTGGAGCTTCCTGGCGGCACTTGGACGATGACTCTCCCTCTCGGCGACGAAGTGGGTGCTGAGGAGTTCTTTGGGTTGGAAGACGTCCAGCAGTTTCACGGTGAGGATGCTCCGTGGAGTGGCTGGCACAGTCGCACCTACGGCGCGTGGGAGGCATCAACCTGGCTCGTTGCTGCTGATCCACTCGACGGCCAGAAGAAGTGGGGCTACGGAGTACCTCTCGAGGTGGATGTGGAGTTCGGGTGGAAGCAGACGTCGGTCGAAGTGCGCCTAGCCCTCGGGGCGGAGCGGGTGCAAATCACGGCGGTAGGAGTATGTGAATGATCAAGAAGCAACTCGAGTCGCGCGTCCTGGTCTTGAACCACTTCGCTGCTCCACGCGGCCAGGCAGGAGGCACCCGGCACGTGGAACTGTTTGCCAGGCTCGAAGGCTGGCAGCACCTCATCATCGTCGCGGACAAGAATCACCTCACGGGCGATGTCGTCGCAGTTGAGCCGGGAGTGCTTCCAGTGAGTACCGTCAGTTACACGTCGAACGGCGTGCGCCGGATGCTCAACTGGGCGAGCTACGCGTGGAACGCCTTGCGGGAGGGACTACGTCAGAAGCGGGTCGACGTCGTCTATGCCTCCTCGCCGCACCTGCTGGCTGGATTGGCTGGTCTTGTGCTGGCCAAGTGGCGCCGCATCCCGTTTGTGCTAGAGATTCGTGACCTGTGGCCGCACATCTTGGTTCACATGGGTCAGATGAGTGATTCGAGCCCGGTGTACCGAGCTCTGACGGTGCTTGAGGAGCTGCTCTACGCCCAAGCTGACCGGATCGTCGTGATGGCTCCGGGTGTGGAGGCTGAACTGATCAGCCGCGGGATTCCCAGGGAAAAGATCGTCTACGTGCCCAACGGTGCCGACCCGGACGACTTCAAACCTTCAGCGCCTCGCGAGGTGCTGCGGGACCGCTACGGCTTTACCCGGCTAACAGCCGTTTACGCAGGAGCACACGGACCAGCGAATGGGCTCGACCTTGTACTGGACGCGGCCGAGCAGGTTGCTGATCTCCCGGTCGATGTGGTGTTGGTGGGGAACGGAGTAGCCAAGGCTGATCTGCAGGACACAGCTTCTAGACGTGGTTTGCACAACGTCAGGTTCATGAATCCAGTGCCAAAGACTGAGATTGGCGACGTGCTCGCAGCCGCGGATCTGGGGCTCCACGTGCTAGCGGACGTTGAGCTGTTTCGCACCGCTGTAAGCCCCAATAAGCTATTCGACTACATGGCCGCCGGGAAGCCGGTCCTGACTAACTCGCCAGGTCTGGTCGGGGATTGGGTCGAGCGTTCAGGCTGCGGCTGGGCTGTGGAGCCCGGCGACTTGGCGCTGGGGCTTCGGAGTTTCGCTCAAGCGGATCGCGCCCATCTTGACGCAATCGGCCATTCCGGACTGGCCTGGCTGCAGGTGCACCAATCTCGCTCTGCCATGGCCAAGCGGCTGGCTGACATGTTGGCCGAGGTGGCGTGTGCCTGAGGTCATCGTCTGGGGACGCCGCCCACCGCCGTTGGGGGGTGTCACCCGTTGCGTCCAGTCGCTTTCCGCAGCCCTCACGCGAGAGTCAGTCGATCACATCGTTGTTGACTGGCGTGAACGCTCTGCGCTGCGCGCGGCGTTAACGCAGCGCAAAGCAGTGCACGTGCACAACGTCTCCAGCGTGTTTCGCCTTCTGTTCGTTACGGCATCACGTCTTCTAAGCGGGGCCCACACGGTCGTCTACTTTCACAGCGGCACGCTAACTGTCCAAGTGGTTTCCCCGTTGCGTCGAGTGATCGCTCGAATTGGATTCTCACTGGCACATGAGACTTGGGCGACGAACGCTGACCTGGCCGAGCTGATCGACTCCTTGGGTGGAAGTTCCACGCAAGTCGTGTCGCCCTACTCGTCCGCTGTCGCCGACAGCTCATCCTCTGGCGCCGACAAGCGGCACCCTGCCTTGCATCGAGTTGAACGCGGAAAGAGCCCCGCAGTGGTCTTCTTCGTGGGTTACGGCATGGAGTTGTACGGCCTCGATTTCGTACTAGATCTGATGCGTGACGAGCGCCTGTCAGCCGTATCTTGGACGCTTATTACCTACGGCGACGAGCAATCGACCGTTACTACCTCCGAGCGCGCTCGTCAGGCGGGTGTGCACGTGCTCGTCAACCTTGACCCGGACGACATCCATACAGAGCTGGAGCGTCACGACGTGCTTCTGCGGGCGACCACCACCGACGGCGATGCCATGGTGGTGCGAGAAGCTCTAGATCTGGGGTTGCGTGTGGTTGCGAGTGATGTCGTCCCGCGACCTGCCGGTGTCGAACTCTGCTCCCTCAATCGCGAGGACGTGGTGCTGACGCTACTGTTTGGGGGAGTGGTGAGCGATGGCGCGGGACTGGGGGTCTCGGTAGCCGATCAGGTGATCCGCACGGTGCGGGCGGGCCGGGGTCGATGACTTTGATTGAGGAACAGCCATCGGTAGTGCGCGCCACCGCTTGGAGCACCTCCGGTGCCGTCGCCCGGATGATTCTGAATCTCGCTGGGATGGTCATCCTCGCCCGATTGGTGGCCCCCGAGTCATTTGGCCTGTTCGCCGTATCGTCGAGCTTGGTGCTGATCGTCGCGTACTTGTCTGAGATAGGCAGTTCCTGGGCTCTTGTTCAACATAAGGCGATTCGAGCCGAACATGTTGGCAGCGCCTTGATTCTGGCCCTGGGTGCAGCCGCGGCCTTGAGCTCAACGCTGGCTATCACCGCGGGAGGCGTCGCCCGCTTCATGCAGATGCCGGAGCTTCAAGAAGCGATCCTTGCCATGTGCCTAATCATCCCGGTACAGGCTGCCTCCGGCGTACCTCGCGCACTCTTGCGCAGGGCGATGAACTTCGGTCGGCTTGTCCGCGTCGACCTAGTGGCGGCGGGAACCGGTTTAGTGTGTGGACTCACCCACGCATTATTGGCGCCGTCATACTGGTCCCTCGTGGTTCAGGCAATTGTGTACCAGCTAGTGCTCGCGGGCGGTCTCTGGACGAAATCGGCGCGCTCCGCTGTCGGGCGTCCCAGTCGACGCGGGTGCAGCGACCTTTTCGCCTTCGCTCGAGGGCAGACCTTGCACGAGGCGATGATGCTCGTCTCGAAGAACCTGGACACATTCCTCATCGCCCGCACATTGGGGGCCGGCCCGCTCGGCCTCTACAGTCGAGCGTTCGCGCTGATCTTCTCGCCTTTAGGTCAGGTCTATACGGCCGTGGGAAGCGTGGCCTTTAGTGCAATGTCGCGACATCAGAACGAGCGTTCCCAGATCCGTGCGGTCCATCGGAGGTTCCTGATCGCCTGCATCGCAGGCTTCTCCGTCCCTCTAATGGTGGTCTCCTCGTTCTCGGGTGAACTTGTTGCCGTGGTTCTCGGGGAGCCGTGGTCGGGGGCCGCGCCCCTACTTGGCGTACTTGCTGTGGCCGCCGCATTCCAAGTCATTTACGCAAACATGTTGTGGGTGCTGCAGGCGACGGCTCAACTACAGGCACAGATCCGAGCCGGCGCCTTGTTGACGGCCGTCAACGTCGGCGGGTTCGTCGTGGCTACCTACACCCAACAATTGATTCACTTCGGCATTGCGTACATTGGTGGCGCAGTTGCGGCCCTTATCTACGTTCTGCGTGCGCTTCTGCGCACTAACGGTCTTCCGTTTAGATTCTATGCGGGCGCCATCGGCTTGACCTTGATCAGCTGGCCGGTAGGTCAGTTGTTACATGCCGCATTGACATCATTGTACGACTCGCCACTGGCCGTGATTGCTGGATTATTGGGCCTGGCTGTGCTCGCTATCGTGCTAGCCGCCGCAAGCCTTCGAAGTCACGTGAATATCTTTCTGGCGCAACTTAGACCCAAGGAAGGCTAATATATGAGTAAGTTGGGACGATGGATTGCCTTCCTCGCGTATCATGGACTCTGTAGGGATCTTCCCCAGTCTGGCGCCCCGGGGGGAAAGATCTACAAAGCACTGCGGGCGGGGTCTGCGGCACCGTTACTCAGATCCTGTGGTTCGAGAGTGAACATAGAACACGGTGCCGACTTCGGTTGGGGGACTACTGTCAGTGTCGGAGATAACTCAGGTATCGGAATCGATGCGTGGATCCGAGCTGATCTCACCATCGGCGACAACGTCATGATGGGTCCTCAAGCCCTCATCTACGGCCGCGACCATGTCTTCGGCGACCTATCGAGGCCAATGAATCAACAGGGAATGGGCGAGTACGAGCCAATTGTCATCGAGGACGATGTATGGATCGGTGCACGCGTTACCATCCTGAAGGGGGTCACTATTGGTAGCGGCGCGGTGGTGGCCGCGGGGAGCGTCGTGACTAAGGACGTCGAGTCCAACTCGATTGTGGGTGGCAATCCTGCGAAGCAAATAAGCCGACGAGGTCCTGCATGAGGCTCGCGTTCATCAGTCACAACAGATGCGGACTGAATCCCGGCGGACTGCAGCGACAGATCCGCAGTACAAAGGAAGCGCTTGAGCGCATGGGCCATGATGTTGTGCTGTGGAATCCTTGGGACGGGGTCGAGCGTGGAGCCTACGACGTGGCGCACTTCTTCTCGGCCGACCACACATTGCTGCCAGTTCATGAGGCCTTCTCGGAGCACGGCATCCCAACCGTCCTTTCACCCGTTCTCGGCACCGGCACCCTCGGGTCGGTTGGGCAGCGGGTGCGGCGCAGCCTCGCACTTTCACGCTTCCCTCTTTATCAGGACCTTTCACGTGTCATCGCTTTGGTCCAGGAAGCCGACGTCGCCGTTGCTTTGCATGAAACTGAGCAAGCGCTCTTCGAATTGTACGGCCGCTCCAAAGCCGTAGTTCGGGTCCCCAACGGCGTGGCCGACGTGTTCCGCCACGGCCGTCCGGAGAATGGGCGTCTTCTTGCCGGCACCGATGATTACTACCTTCACGTGGGTCAGTTTTGGCCCAACAAGGGTCAACGTTGGCTGATCGACAACTGGGACGGCGTAGCTGCTGACCTCGTTCTCGTAGGCCAGGCTCCGGTCGGGCAGGCCGCTTATTACGGCGGATGCCAGGCGGCGGCTGAAGGGCGCCGAGTGAGATTCCTAGGTGGGTTCCCTCCTGACTCGATGGACCTCGCCGACCTTTACGCCGGAGCTCGTGCGCTCGTGCTGAACTCGCAGTCAGAGGTTGCTCCCATTGTGATCAATGAGGCCTTCGCGGCCAAGACTCCAGTCGTAATGCCAGAACATCTGGTTTCCGACAGAGATCGATCTCCGGATGCAACGTTCACCTACGGTAACCGGGAGTCGTTCCGTAAGGCGCTCGCTAACGTCGTGGGCACTCGAACGGAGCGACCGTGCACGACCTGGTCAGATGTTGCCGGGATGTTGGTCGAGCACTACGAGGCGATGAAAAGATGACAGCACGTCCAACCGCGGCCCTGCTGGCTCTGACTGGTCGTGACCCCGCTGACGCTATCGTGCAGGCGACGCTAGTGCAGCAATTGCAGGTGGCTGGCGTGACGCCTGAGCAGGTTCACGTTATGCACGTTGTAAAGGGGGACTCTCAACCCGCATGGTTCGTTTCGGTGGAGCGGCACGGCGGTGGGGGGCAACTGCGGCGGCACGCCGCGCTTCTGCGCAGTCTGGTTAACACGCTACGCGCGGCGCCCCCGAGGGCGATCTACGCACGCGATGCAATCACGATCCAAGTGGCGTTCGTAGCTCGGAGGATAGCTAGGCGCCACGTTCCGATCGTATTCGACTGCCGAGGGGACATCGTCGCTGAGGCCGAGCTACGCGGAACAACCCGGCCGAGGTTGGGCTTGCTGAGGCGGGTGCAGACTCGCGCCTGGCGCCGCGCCGATCGTGTGATGACCGTATCTAGTCGGTTGGCTTTGAGGATCGAGGAGGTGGCGTGCGGTGATGTGGTGGTCGTGCCCAACCTGCAGCCAAGGACACTCACCCCGGTCGAGTCGATGCCCGCTCGGCCCCTAGTGGTTTTCGCGGGAGGCGCACAGGCGTGGCAGGACTCGGATCGAGTTGTCGCTCAACTCGGGGTTCTAAGCTCGTGTGGGATCGACGTTGAGGTCGTCTCGGAGGACGCTGGACTGCGTGAGCGCGCGTCGAAGGCGGGTTTCGCATCCTCCGTTGGGGACCGCGCGCACGTGCTACGCAGATTGCAGGCTGCCACCGGTTCTTGGATGGTACGAGCCGATGCCGCTGCAAATTCAGTCGCGTCGCCGGTAAAGCTTGGCGAGGCGCTCGCTGCTGGTGCGATCGTCATCGGTTCCCGCGCCACCTGGGAGCACATGGACCGGCTCACGGCCGACGGGTTGGCTACCCAAGTCGCGGAGGATGGCAATCTCACCGAGTTGGCCGAGTTTCTCTACGAGGTTTGGCGAGAAGGCGGCGCTGGGCGCGAGCGCCGTCTCGCCACGGTTGGGAAGAACTGGACTCTTGCGGCGCACGGTGACCATCTTCGATGGTTCTTCGGCATCGATGGGGCAAGCTAGCGCGATGGAGAGCGTCGTGTTGCTCGTTGGAGCCCTCCTTATAGGAGCGGCACTGCTTCTTCACCCAAGCCCCCACGTTAGGGTAGGGATTCTACTTCTGACCCTACTGTCGGGAGCGTTGAGTTTCGTCGGCGTCTCCGGCGCATTAGGGGTCTTAGTCGTCGTATTCGTAGTGCGAGACGCAAATTCGATTCTTGAGACTTGGTCTCCCGCACGGCTCTTGTGGTGCCTCCTCGCGGCGGTTGCGATAATCGCGATCGAGCCGGGCATCTATGCGGTATCAGTGGCAGTTGGGATCCTGATCGCCATTTATCTGTCCGCTAGCATAAAGACGGGAGGCCTTGCGTGCGCGGCTTGGGGCGGATACCTGGGCGCTATGGCGTTCGCGCTTCGCAACCTTTCTGCGTCGGTCATAACCGTAGCCGACCAAGTGGATGGCGATGTTGCTTTGGTCAGTCGCCGCATTCTTCCCGGCCTCGACCCCAACGCGGCCGCTGCCATCTTACTAGTGGGGATCGCTTGTGGCGTCTACTTGGCCGCGCGTAACAAGGGTTCGCTCAGCGTGCTGATCACGCTCGGCGCTGGCGTCATGACATTGAGTATTGCGCTCATGGCGGCACGCTTCGCTATGTTGTCCGCTGCGATTAGCCTCGTTTTTCTTTGCCTTTCGATAGGCAACGTTTCCCGGAGGGCGGGATTTGTTCTTCTGGGTGTGACCGGGGTGTCCGCTGGCCTTCCACTGGTGACGGAGGGCGGCTCGTTGTCTCGATTTGCGGACCTATCAAACGACGCGGGATCAAGAACATCCATCTATGGCACCTGGTGGCGCTTGATTACCGATCATGGCCTCCTCTTTGGTGTCCCGAAGGAAGTCATCGCCGCACAGCCTGTCGCGCCACATAACGCGGTGCTTGAATCTCTAGCCCACTTTGGAGTTGTAGGCACGCTGATGCTGGCTCTCACGGCGACTTTCCTGCTATTGCCATTCCGCGGTGCAGGTTGGCAGTTGCGTATACCGGCCTTGGCTGTTCTTGGGCTGGGCATGATCGTCGGACTCTTGGCGCAATACACAGTCTGGATTGCCTTG